>JALHMN010000018.1 GCA_022844005.1 bacterium
GCGCGCCGCCGCCTGGTGAACCGGGTGAGCGGCGTGTTCCTGGTCTGCGCGGGCATCGGCCTCGCCCTGTCGCGCCGCCCCTGACGCGGTCCGCCCGGCCGTGACCCAGGGGGGCCGGGCGTGCTATGGGGCCGCCGGTCCCGGAACGGCAGGCGGTGGGCGTGGAGCAGATTCTGTTGCTTGGAAAGGGCGTCGTGGCCGGCCTGGTGCTGTCCGCGCCGCTCGGGCCGGTGGCCCTGCTCTGCGTGCGCCGAAGCCTGCTCTACGGCCATATGGCGGGACTCGTCTCCGGGCTCGGCGCGGCCGTGGCGGACATGCTCTACGCCTGCGTCGCCGCCTTCGGGCTGACCGTGATCTCGGAGTGGCTGGAGCGGAACCGCATCGTGATCGACCTCGGGGGCGGCAGTCTCCTGGTGTTGCTCGGCACTTATCTGCTGGTGAAACGGCCGAAACCGCGCGGAGAGCCCTCGGCGCGGCAGATGGAGCAGATGGACGCGCCGCATGCCTTCGCGGCGACCTTCGTGCTGACCCTGTCCAACCCGATCACGCTCGTCACCTTCCTGGTGCTCTTCAACTACCTCAGGGCCGGCGATCTCGGCGAACGGCCGGGGCTGGCGGCGCTGCTGGTGGGGGGCGTCTTCGCCGGATCGATGCTCTGGTGGCTGTCGCTGTCCTTCGGGGGCGCGCGCCTGGGCGACCGCCTGACGGGCGCCGGCGAGCGGGTGCTGAACCGGGTGTGCGCCGTGGTGATGATCGGCTTCGGCCTGTGGGGATTGAGCCGGGTCCTGTGAGCGGGGCATCGCGGCCATGTGGACAGGCCGGGCGTCGTCTCACTATTGTCATGGTCTGGGGCGTTCACGGACCGGTGAAGACCGGCGCGAACGTTGGAAATTCTCGGGAGAAGCACTGATGTCGCTGAAATGGGTACTGCAGGCGGGAGTCTGCGCGGTGGGCCTCGCCATGGCCGCGGGCGGCGCGAGCGCGCAGGAGAAGGTTCTGCGCTGGTCGAGCCAGGGCGATGCGTTTTCGATGGACCCCTATGTCCGCAACGAATCGCTGACCCTGGGCGTGATGGGCAACGTCTACGAGGGTCTGACCCGGCGCGACACCAAGACGCTGGAGATCCAGCCGGGCCTCGCCATCCGCTGGGAGCAGCAGGAGCCGACGCGCTGGCGCTTCTGGCTGCGCCAGGGCGTGAAGTTCCAGGACGGCCGGCCGTTCACCGCCGATGACGTGGTCTTCTCCTTCAACCGCGTACGCGCCGGCGCCTCCGATCTGAAGACCCGCGTAGCGGGCATCAAGGAAGCGAAGAAGATCGACGATTTCACCGTCGACTTCATCACCGACGTGCCGAACCCCATCATCATGTACGAGTGGGACACCTGGGGCATCCTGTCGGCGACCTGGGCGAAGGAGAATTTCGCCCTCGAGACCGTCGACGTCACCAAGACGGCGCCGAACTTCGCCTCCACCTCGGCCAACGGCACCGGCCCCTTCGTGCTCACCTATCGCGAGGCCGATGTCCGCACCGAGTTCGCGGTGAACCAGGACTGGTGGGACAAGGACGGGCGCAAGAAGTTCAACGTCACCAAGGTGATCTACCGGCCGATCAAGAACCCGGCGACGGCGGTCGCGGCGCTGCTCTCGGGGCAGATCGACGTGGTGGAACCGGTGCCGGTGCAGGACATCGACCGGATCAACAAGTCCGGCCAGGCCAAGGTCGAGATCGGGCCGGAACTGCGCACGATCTTCCTCGGGATGGACACCGACCGGAACGAACTGGTTTATTCCGACGTGAAGGGGAAAAACCCGCTGAAGGACAAGCGGGTGCGCCAGGCGTTCTACCAGGCGATCGACATCGACGCGATCAAGACCAAGATCATGCGCAACCTCGCCGTTCCCTCGGCGATGATGATCGGGGCCGGGGTCAACGGCTACGACACGAACGTGAAGCGGCTGCCCTATGACCCGGCGGCGGCGAAGAAGCTGCTCACCGACGCGGGCTATCCGAACGGCTTCGGCATCACGCTGGACTGCCCCAACGACCGCTACGTCAACGACGAGGCGATCTGCCAGGCGGTGGTCGGCATGCTGGCCCGCATCGGCGTGAAGGTGACGCTGAACGCGCAGTCGAAGACGATCATTTTCCCGTTCTATGCCGCAAAGCGCGACACCAGCTTCTACATGCTGGGCTGGACGCCGGGTTCGGTCGACAGCTGGAACGTGCTCTACAACATCGTCGGTTCGGTGAAGAAGGACGCGCAGGGCCGCATCGTGCGCGGCCTGTTCAACTACGGCGCCTGGTCGAGCCCGGCGCTGGACGACCTGACCGACAAGATCCTGACCGAGACCGACAAGGCCAAGCGTGACGGCATGATCGCCCAGGCCTGGAAGCTGCACACCGACGATATCGGCCATCTGCCCCTGCATCAGCAGGCGCTGGCCTGGGGCGTGCGGAACAACGTGAGCGTGGTGGTGAGCCCGTTCAACCGCTACGACTGGTCGCTGGTCAACGTGAAGTAAGCACGGCCCGTTCGCGACGTGCCGGTCCCCCGCCGCGCGGCGGGGGACCGGTGCAACGGTTTCCTCAAGATGCGGTCGTCATCCCCTAAATGATTGCGTTCGTTCTCCAGCGCGTACTCCAGGCCGTCGCGGTGATGCTGACCGTGGCGCTGGTGGCCTTCTCGCTCTTCCGTTTCGTCGGCGATCCCGTCATCAACATGGTCGGGCAGGACACGCCGGAGGAGGAGCGCATCCGCATCCGCGAGCAGCTGGCCCTGGATAAGCCGGTGGTGGTGCAGTATTTCCGCTTCGTGCAGCAGATCGTCACCGGCAATTTCGGCACTTCGCTCCGCACCGGGATTCCGATCGGCCAGCTGATGGCCGAGCGGCTGCCGGCGACGCTGGAACTGGCGATCGCGGGCGGCATCTTCGCACTCGCCATCGGCATGCCCATGGGCGTGTATACCGGCCTGTATCCGAGAAGCGGCCTATCCAGGACGTTCCTCAGCATTTCGCTCATCGGCGTATCGTTGCCGACCTTCCTCATCGGCATCCTGCTGATCCTGCTCTTTTCGGTCGTACTGGGCTGGCTGCCCTCCTTCGGGCGGGGCGACGTCGTTCATCTCGGATTCTGGTCGACCGGCCTGCTCACGGCCTCCGGCTGGCAGTCGATCATCATGCCGGCGATCACGCTCGGCATGTTCCAGCTGGCGCTGATCATGCGCCTGGTGCGGGCCGAGATGCTGGAGGTGCTGCGCACCGACTACATCAAGTTCGCCCGCGCCCGCGGCCTCTCGAACCGCGCCATTCATTTCGGCCATGCGCTGCGCAACACGCTTATCCCGGTGATCACCATCGTCGGCCTGCAGCTCGGCGCGCTGATCGCCTTCTCGATCATCACCGAGAGCGTGTTCCAGTGGCCCGGCATGGGCCTTCTCTTCCTGCAGGCGGTGCAGTTCGCCGACATTCCGGTGATGGCGATCTACCTTGTGCTGATCGGGTTCCTGTTCGTGCTGATCAACCTGGTCGTCGACCTTCTCTACTATGTGGTGGATCCCCGCCTGCGGGTCGATGTCAGCGCGGCGCGGGGAGGCTGAGGTATGACCGCAGACCGCCTGCGCGCTTTCTTCGACGGCGACCTCTGGTGGAGCTTCACCCGATCCAAGGTGGTGATGGGGGCGGCGATCGTCACCGGTCTGCTCTTCCTCGCCGCCCTGATCGCGCCGCTTCTCTCGCTGCAAGATCCCTGGGACCCGGGTTCGCTGCAGCTGATGAACTCGCGCAATCCGCCGGTCTGGCTGGAGGGCGGGACCTGGGAATTCCCGCTCGGCACCGACAACCAGGGCCGCGACATGTACTCGGCTATCCTCTATGGCCTGAGGGTGTCGCTGGTGGTGGGTTTCCTCGCCGTGATCTTCGCGATGGTGCTGGGGATTACGCTCGGCCTCGCCAGCGGCTATCTCGGCGGCATGACCGATACGATCATCATGCGCATCGCCGACGTTCAGCTCACCTTTCCGGCCATCCTGATCGCGCTTCTGATCGGGGGTATCGTCCGCGGCGTGATGACCCCTTCCGAGTTCGAGAGCGTCGCCGTCTATGTGCTGGTCGTCTCCATCGGCCTGTCGCAATGGGTCCAGTTCGCCCGCACGGTCCGCGGGCAGACCCTGGTGGAGCGCAACAAGGAATACGTGCAGGCGGCGCGCGTCGTGGGATTGCCGGCGCGGCTGATTATGATCCGCCACGTGCTGCCGAACGTGATGGGGCCGGTGCTGGTGATCGGGACCATCAACCTCGCCGTCGCGATCCTCACAGAGGCAACCTTGAGCTTCCTCGGCGTCGGCGTACCGGCGACGCGCCCCTCACTCGGGACATTGATCCAGATCGGCAACGGCTTCCTGTTCTCGGGCGAGTGGTGGATCGTGATCTTCCCCGGCATCACCATGGCGATCCTGGTGCTGGCGGTGAACCTGCTCGGCGACTGGCTGCGCGATGCCCTCAACCCCAAGCTTCGCTGAGGCGGCCGTGGCCACCGATCGTTCGAACGTGCCGCTGCTGGAAGTCAGCAATCTCAGGGTCGAGTTCGCCACGCGGCGCGGGCCGCTGGTTGCCATCGACGACATCTCGTTCTCGATCGCTCCGGGCGAAGTGCTGGGCGTGGTCGGTGAATCAGGAGCGGGCAAATCGCTTACCGGCACCGCCATCATCGGCCTGCTGGAACCACCCGGGGGAATCACCGCCGGCGAGATCCGGCTGGCGGGGCGGCGCATCGACAACCTGCCGCATGACGAGATGCGCAAGATCCGCGGCAAGGAAATCGGGGCCATCTTCCAGGACCCGCTGACCAGCCTCAACCCGCTCTACCGTGTGAGCGAGCAGCTGATCGAGACCATCCGCACGCATCTGCCGATGGATGCGAGCCAGGCCCGCGCCCGGGCCCTGACGCTGCTGCAGGAGGTGGGCATTCCGGGAGCGGCGGAGCGGCTCGACCATTATCCGCACCAGTTCTCGGGCGGCATGCGCCAGCGCGTCGTGATCGCCCTGGCGCTGGCGGCGGAGCCGAAGCTGATCGTCGCCGACGAACCGACGACGGCGCTCGACGTTTCCATCCAGGCACAGATCATCTCGCTCCTGAAGAGGCTCTGCCGCGAGCACGGCACCGCCGTCATGCTGATCACGCACGACATGGGCGTCATCGCCGAAACCGCCGACCGGGTGGCGGTGATGTATGCCGGGAGGATCGCCGAGATCGGACCGGTGCAGGATGTGGTGAAGCGGCCGCTGCATCCCTATACGACCGGCCTGATGGGCGCGATTCCCGCCATCGGGCACGACGTGCACGCGCTGACACAGATCGACGGCAGCATGCCGAGGCTGGATTCCATACCGCGCGGCTGCGCCTTCAATCCACGCTGCACGAAGGTGTTCGACCGCTGCCGTGTGGAACGGCCCGACCCCATACCGCAGGGGCGGACGGCGGTCGCCTGCTGGCTCTACGACGGAGCGGGACGATGAGCGAGAACGTGCTGCGCGTCACCGAGCTGAAGCGGTACTTCGACGTCTCCAAGCCGCTGTTGAACCGCATCCTGGAGGGGGGCGGGCGGCAGGTGGTACGCGCGGTCGACGGTGTTTCCTTCGAGATCGAGCGCGGCGAGACCTTCAGCCTCGTGGGTGAATCGGGCTGCGGGAAATCCACCGTGGCCCGGCTGATCGTCGGGCTGTATCACCCTTCGGACGGCGATGTGGAGTTCGAGGGCGTGTCGCTCGGCCGGCCGGCGTCGCGGGCCCGGCATCCGGAGAAGCAGGCCCGGATGCAGATGATCTTCCAGGACCCCTATGCATCGTTGAACCCGCGCTGGCGCGTCGGCGACATCATCGCCGAGCCGATCCGCTTCCGGAAGCTGGAGCAGGGGGCGGCGGTGATGGAGCGAGTGGGCGAACTGCTGAAGCTGGTGGGCCTCGCGCCGCGTGACGCGGCCAAGTACCCGCATGAATTTTCCGGCGGCCAGCGCCAGCGCATATCGATCGCGCGGGCGCTCGCGGGGAAGCCTGATTTCCTGGTCTGCGACGAACCCACTTCCGCGCTCGACGTTTCCGTCCAGGCGCAGATCCTGAACCTGATGAAGGAACTGCAGAAGGAGTTGAACCTCACCTACCTGTTCATCAGCCACAATCTGGCCGTCGTCTATCACGTGTCGACCAAGGTCGGCGTAATGTATCTCGGCCGGCTGGTGGAGTGGTCGGAGACGAAGACACTGTTCGGCAATCCCCTGCACCCCTATTCGCGGATGCTGCTGGATGCGATCCCGGATCTGGAGATGTCGGGGCGCGCCCGGACCCCGGTGGGCGGCGAGGTGCCAAGCCCGATCAATCCGCCGCCGGGCTGCAGCTTCCATCCGCGCTGTCCCTTCGCCAACGAGCGGTGCAAGAGCGAAGTGCCGGCCGTGCTGAGCTACGGAAGCCAGCATGTCGCCTGTCACGCGGTGCAGGAGGGACGCCTGCCGCTCTGGCGGGACGCCGCGGCCGCCTAGGCCGGCTGGGTCACGCCTTCACGGGCTTCCTTCGCGGCGAGGTCTAGGACCTGGAGGATCACCTCCGGGTCCTGGGCGCCGGACAAGGCATAGCGGCGATCGAAGACGAAGCAGGGCACGCCACGGATTCCCATTTCGCGCGCAACCTTGTCCTCTGAGCGGATGATGTCGATGTCGCGCCCCTCAGCCAGCCAGGCGGCGACCTGATCGGCATCCATACCGGCCTGGCGGGAGATCTCGACCAGGACGCCATGGTCGCTGATGTCCTCTCCTTCCAGGAAGTAACGGCGAAACAGCAGTTCCACGATCCGGTACTGGACGTCGCTGGCCGCTGCCCAGCGGATCAGGCGATGCGATGCGAGCGTGTTCGGCATCTTGCGGATGCGGTCGTAGTCGATCTCGATCCCCTCGCCGCGGGCGGCATCGAGCACCGGAGCGTAGGTACGCCGCGCGCGAGTGTCGCCGCCGAACTTCGCCGCAAGATAGGCTTGCCGATCCATGCCCTCGGGCGGCATATCGGGGTTCAACTGGAACGGTCGCCAGCCGATCTGCACGTCGAGCGCAGGGCGTTCGGCCAGCGCGCGTTCCAGCCTGCGCTTGCCGATGAAGCACCACGGACAGACGGTGTCGGATACGATGTCGATCAACATCGGCAAAGTGTAGGCATATTCGGCGCGAGGGGCCAAGAGCCCACGAGGCAGGAACAGCGTTGCTCAAGGAGTGGTGATGGAAACGCCGTATCGATTGGATGGAACCACCGCGATCGTCACCGGCGCCTCTTCGGGACTGGGCGAGCGCTTCGCGCGCACGCTGGCCGGCGCAGGGGCCAAGGTGGGTCTTCTTGCGCGCCGAGCCGACCGGCTGGAGAAGCTGGCAGCGGAACTGGGCCCGCAGGCGCTGGCGGTGAGCTGCGACGTGATGGATACGGCCAGCATCGCCGCGGCGGTGGAGCAGGTGGAGAAGGGCCTGGGGCCGGTCGACGTGCTGGTCAACAATTCCGGCGTCACCGTCACCAAGCGGGCGCTCGATTGCACACCGGAGGACTACGACCGCATCATGGGCACCAACCTGCGCGGATCGTTCTTCATGGCAACCGAGGTCGCGCGGCGCATGGTGACCGGCAAGCGCAAGGGACGGATCATCAACGTCGCTTCGTCGCTGGCGCTGAAGGTGATCCCGATGGTGTCGGTCTATGCCATCTCCAAGGCGGGCGTGACGCAGATGACCAAGGCGCTGGCGCTGGAATGGGCGCGCTACGACATCAACGTCAACGCCATCTGCCCGGGTTACATCGTCACCGAGTTGAACGAGGACTACTGGCAGACCGAGGGCGGCCGGAAACTGACCGAGAAGCTGCCGAAACGGCGGGTGGGCGTGCCGGCCGACCTCGACGGCATCCTGCTGCTGCTGGCCGCCGAGGCACCGTCACGCATGTTCAACGGTGCGATCATCGCGGTGGATGACGGGCTGTGGGTTAGCTGAACCCCGCTACCACCTGTTACAGCGATCCCAGACCTCGACCACTTCGTCGCCGCCGTCGACCACGTGATAGCGGTCGTGCATCGCCGCCATCATGCAGACGTGGTTCGGCAGGACACGGACGCGGTCGCCGACCGCGATCTCCACCTTCGCGCCGGCTTCGGCCGGGTAGACATGGCCGTGTTCCTGGCTGACCTTGGCGACGCGCCAGGGCTTGCCCAGGATGCGGCCGAAACCGTCGATGCTCTGGTCCTGCGAGAGCGCCAACGCCCCGGCATCGATCATCGCCTTCGATCCGTCGGGACGATGACCGACGACGGAGGCGAGCACGCTGACCGCGATGTCGTCTTCGGAACAGACGCCGAGCCCGGACTGGAACAGGTCCATGAAGACGAAGACGCCCGGGCGCATCTCGGTGACGCCGTCCATCCGCCTTGCGAAGAGGGCGGTCGGCGTCGATCCAACGCTGACCACGGGGCAGGGCAGGCCCGCCTCACGCAGGCGGTTCGCCGCGAGGACCGCCTTCGAGCGCTCCACCTCCGCCACGGCCACGATGTCGTTGGTGGAGGGGCAGGAGTAGGACTGGCCCGCATGGGTCAGGATGCCGTGCAGCGTACTGCCGGGGCCGGCGGCGAGGATGCGCCCGATCTCCATCAAGGGTTCTTCCTCGGCGAAGACGCCGGCGCGGCCGCCGCCCGAATCGATCTCGATCATGACCTTGAAAACGACACCGAGTTCGGCCCCGCGCTTCGCCGCGGCACGGGCGGCATCGGCATCGTCGGTGATCAGTTTCAGGTCGCAGCCCTCGCGCATCAGCTGAGCGGCTTCTTCCAGCTTCGAGGGCACCAGGCCGACGGCATAGGTGATGTCGCGAAAGCCGTGCTCGAGAAAGTAGCGGGCCTCCTTCAGGGTGGAAACGGTGAGCCCGTCGCCGCCTTCGCCGAGCGCCATGCGGGCGACCTTGGCCGATTTCGCGGTCTTCAGATGCGGGCGCAGGCGGACGCCCAGCGCCTTGGCCCGGGCCTGCATTCGTTCGAGGTTCCGGGTCAGCGCGCGCTTGTCGAGGACGAGGGCCGGGGTGGGGAGATCCTCAAGGCGCATGGGGCTGATCCTTCCGCTGGGCTGCCTGTTCCGGCACACCGATATACCCGATCACGGCCAGCGCCAAGGCGCCGGCCAGGAGTGCGAACATGGCACGATAGGCGAGTTCCGGCAGCACCGTCGCCGCAGGCCCGGCGATGGCACCGATGACCCAACCGGACAGCCACTGCATCGCAGCCGCGCCGCCCATCGTGCCGATGTTGAACAGGGTGACGGCCCGGCCGACCAGGTGATCGGGGGCGATGGCCCGCCCATGCGCCACCACCAGGACGAAGCCGCCGGCCGCAAGGCCGATGCCGACGAGCAGGATGGCGGCGATGGTCAAGGACAGACCCGGAATCAGGGCAAGCAGGCCGAGCTGGAGCACCATGGCCGTGGCGGTGAGGGCCGCGGGCCGCTTGCGCGAACCCATGATCCGCTCGAGCGAGCCGGCGAGAAGATAGCCGATCACGTTGGCGATCCCCATGGCGAGGAGGATGTTTCCCCCCTGCACCTTCGTCAGGCCATGAACGTGCGTGAGATAGGGGCCGCCCCACAGGCCGAGGATGGTGATGCCGGTGGCATAGACGGTGAAATTCATCCCGAAGATCCGCGGCGTGCGGGGGTCGCGTGCGACGGCGAGGACGCCCTTGAAGGCATCGGCCAGGCTCTCGCCGCCCGCCGGAGACCGGGCGCCATCCGGGGAATCCCGGACGGTGAGCGCAAGCAGGAGGACGATCAGCGCGGTCAGCGCCGCCATGACGACGAAGGCGCCGCGCCACCCCGCCGCTTCGGCCAGATAGGCGAGGGGGGTGGTGGCGAGCAGGCTGCCGGCGGTGCCGACCGCAACGAAGACGCCGGCCACGGCGGCGAAGCGTTCCGGCGGAAACCAGCGCGCGAAGAGCACCAGCGGGCCGACGAGCGAGGCAGCCGTGCCGATACCGAGCAGCACCCGCGCAAGCGAGAGGCTCGCCAGGCTGGTGCCGGCAGCGAAGGCGCCCGAGCCGAGGACCGCGATCGCCAGCAACGCCAGCATCACCCGCCGCGGACCGTAGCGATCCAGGAGGATGCCGATCGGGATCTGCAGTCCCGCGAAGACGACGAAGAACACAGCGGTGAGAAAGCCGAGATCTGCCGGGGCGAGGGCGAGATCGCGCATGAGATCGGGACCGATGACCGCATTGGCCGCGCGAAAGAAGTGACTGAGCATGTAGGCGGCGCAGACCGCCGCCACCATGCGCAGGACCGGACCGGACACGGCCGTGGCTACCAGGCGAGTTCGTTGCCCTCGAAATCGAAGAAGCCGCCGCTCTTCTCGGCGCTCATGCCGGCGAGCACCTTGCGGAGGCCGGCGGCGCTGGCCACCGGCGCCACGGGGGCCGTGGCCCCACCCATGTCGGTGCGGACATGCCCCGGATGGAGCGCCACCGTCACGATGCCCTTCTCCTTCAACTCCGCCGCCATGGTGCGGACAACCGAATTCAGCGCCGCCTTGGTGGCGCGATAGGCCAGGTAGCTCCCGGTGTTGTAGGCATGGCTGCCGAGGCGGCTCGACATCATGCCTATGGTCCTGCCCTTGCCCGCGAGCAGGTTGGGCAGGAGCGCTTCGGAGACCTTGGTGGGAGCGATCGCATTGACGGCGAAGGCGCGCGTCCAGCTCTCGGGATTGGTCGACCCGAAGCTCATGCCGTCCCGCACCGCGACGCCCGCGTTGTTGATCAGGACATCGATCGCCTGGTTCCTCAACGCGGCGGCGAGGCGATCGATCGCATCCTCGTCGGTCACCTCGAGCGCATGGATCGAGACGCTGCCTCCTGCGGACTTTGCCAGGGTGCTCAGTTCCGGTGCGGCGTTCGGGTCGCGGCATGCCGCATGGACCTGCCAGCCGTCGGCGGCGTACTGCCGCACCAACTCCAGTCCGATGCCGCGATTGGCACCGGTGACGAGTACGCTCGGCATTCTGTTCCCTCCCGAGGAATCCGGGTCGGGATCATAGCGGTCTTCCGTCGTGAATTCAGCGCGCGATGGCGAACTGCTTCACGTCGATGCAGCCGGCGCGGAATCCGCCGGCGCAATAGGCCAGGTAGTATTCCCACATGCGCTTGAAGCGGTCGTCGAAGCCGAGGGCGCGAATTGCCGGCCATTCGGCCAGGAAACGATCGCGCCACTGGTCGAGCGTGGCGGCATAGTGCAGCCCGAAGCCGGCATCCTCGATCCAGCTGAGGCCGGCCCGGGCGGTTTCGCGCTTGAGCGCGCCCGGGGAGGGCAGCATGCCCCCGGGAAAGATGTACTTCTGGATGAAATCCATGGTGGCGCGGTAGGTGTCGAAATACCTGTCGTCGATGGTGATGACCTGAAGCCCGGCGCGGCCGCCGGGCTTCAGGCTGTCATGCAGCTTGCCGAAGAAATGCGGCCAGTAGCGCTCACCCACCGCTTCCAGCATCTCGATCGAGGCCACACGGTCATAGCGGTGCTCGAGGTCGCGGTAGTCGCGCAGCTCGATTTTCACCTTCTCGCCCAGCCCCTCCTGCTGAACGCGGCGGCTGGCGTAATCGAACTGTTCCTGGCTGATGGTGATGCCGGTGACCCGGCAGCCGACATTCTTCGCCGCGAAACAGGCGAAGCCGCCCCAGCCGGCGCCGATCTCCAGCACCTCGTGATCGGGATGGGCCTCGATCAACTCCGCCATGCGACGGTATTTGTTGTTCTGCGCCGCCTCCAGCGGTTCCGCGGGGTTCTCGAATATGGCGGAGGAGTAGGTCATGCTGGGATCGAGCCAGCGGGCGTAAAAATTGTTTCCCAGATCGTAGTGGTAGGAGATGTTGCGCTTGCTGCCGCGACGGGTATTGGCCTGCAGCATGAAGATCACCCGGCGCAGGAGGCGGCGCATCGGTGTTGCCTTCAGGGTGTCGTCCAACTCGCCGTTGCTGACGGCCCACTCCGTCAGTTCATGCAGGTTGTCGCAGGTGAAGTCGCCGTCCATGAAGGATTCGGCGACACCGAGGTTTCCTCCGGTGATGAACCGCTTCGCGAAACGGTAGTTGGTGAAGCGGATTATCGGATTGGGGCCCGGTCTCGAGCCGGTCATGCGAAAGCAGCGCCCATCCGGAAAGTGGACGGTCACGCTTCCGACCTGGGCCTGGGCGCCGACGATCAAGCCGGCACGGTTCCAGCGGTCGAGACCCGGCAGGTGCCAGATCTCGCTGGCCGACGAAATGTCACGCGGTTCCCCCGAGTCGGTCGCGGGCGGCTGTCTATCGACCCCCAAGGCAACATCTCCCACCACACTCATCCGTCCGATCTCCCAAGGCTGACTTCGGCCGCGGGCGGCTGGGGGCGATCGTGCAGGCGTGCTCCCTTAAGCCATAGCCGCAAGGCCTCCCAGTGAATGCCGCCGATGATCTTCAGGGTCATCAGCGGATAGGCAAACAGGCAGGCGAGAAGGTTGCCGTCGTTGAAGGGACGACGCTCGCCGCGATGGGTGGCGATCAAGAGGTCGCCGTCCCGGTCGCTCTGGCGGATTGCGACCGCCATGCGCTCGGCGGGAGGCGCGATGCGGAAGCGATAGGTGCAGTCCATGGCGATGAAGGGGGAGACGTAGAAGATCTTCTCCGCCCGCTGGCGCACGACCCGGCCGTCACCCGCCGGCATAAGGTATCCGTGCTGCTGTCCGAAGGTGTTCTTCACTTCGTGCAGTATGGCGATCAGCCTGCCGGCGCGATCATGGCAGAAGAAGACGCTGAGCGGATTGAAGGCAAAGCCGAACAGGCGCGGGAAGCACAGCAGGCGGATGCTGCCGCCCGTCTCGTATCCGGCGGCGGCGAGATGGCTCTCCACCCAGGGC
This sequence comes from bacterium, assembly GCA_022844005.1. GTDB lineage: Bacteria > Pseudomonadota > Alphaproteobacteria > Ferrovibrionales > Ferrovibrionaceae > Desertibaculum. The sequence continues at coordinate 12,937 of JALHMN010000018.1, forward strand.
CTGAGCGCGCCGCCGTCGCGCGCGCCGTGATCCTCGTCCCGGAAACTGACGAGCCCGGCCCGATTGTAGCGGAACAACCGGCTGGAGGCCGCGATCTCGGCGAGGCGGTCGATATCGAGGTAGAGCGAGAATACGCGATAGACGAAGCGATGCCCGAACGGCCGGAGGCGCCGGTGCATGACCTCGCCGCGGTAGATCGAAGCGGCCGGCGCCGTCATGCAGCGGCCTTCAGGGGGCCGGGCTGATGCGCCGGACCGACCGCCGAGTGCCAGCCGGGCTCGACACCCAGCGCCCGGGTAACCGCGACGGCCGACATCAGGCCGTCCTCGTGGAACCCGTATCGGGTCCAGGCGCCGCAGAACCAGAGGCGCCGGCGCCCCTGGATCGCGTGAAGACCCCGCTGCGCCTGGATGGCGCTACTGTCGAACAGGGGATGCGTGTAGTCGAAGGCGGCGACGATGCTGTCATCGCGTGGGGCAACCGGCGGGTTCAGGGTGACGAAGTAGTCGTGCGCCGCATCAAGGCGTTGCAGATGGTTCATCCAGTAGCTTACGCCGGCTTGAAGGCCGAGATCGCGCCTGCTTCCGGAAAGATAGTTCCAACTCGACCACACCTTCCGGCGCCGCGGCATCAGGGCCGTGTCCCGGTGGAGGATCGCGCGGTTCGGCTGGAAGCGGAAGGCGCCCAGGATCCGCCGCTCTTCCGCGGTCGGCGCGTCGAGCAGCTTCAGCGCCTCGTCGGCATGGGTTGCGATCACCACGTGGTCGAAAGTGCCGCCTGCACCGGCCGCCGGCGTCACGACCACGCCATCCGGTCCCGGTTCGATCCGGGTGACCGGCATGCCGGCATGCGGACGATGCGGCAGCCGGGCGAGAAGCCGGTCCATATAGACGCGCGAGCCGCCGGTGACGGTCCGCCAGTTCGGCCGGTCGTTCAGCTGCAGCAGGCCGTGATGCAGAAAGAACCGGACGAAAGTGGCTGCCGGGAAGGAGAGGATCTCGCCCATCGGGGCCGACCAGATGGCGGCAGCCATCGGCAGAAGGTAGTCGAAGCGGAAGCCGTCGCCGTAGCGCCCCGCATCGAGATAGCCGCCGAGCGTGACCGTATCGAGAGAGGCTGCTGCGAGGTCACGCGGTGCAGCCTTGTTGAAGCGCAGGATCTCGCGGACCATGCGTATGAAGCGCGGCCGGAACAGGTTGCGCTTCTGGGCGAACACGGAAGGCAGGTCGGTGCCCGACCATTCCAGCGCGCCGCCGTCGATGCTGACGGCGAAGCTCATCTCGCTCGGCTGCGTCGGGACGTCCAGTTCGGCGAAGAGGCCGAGCAGGTTCGGGTAGTTGACGTCGTTATGCACGATAAAGCCGGTATCGATGCCGATCGGACCCTTGGGGTCGTGCACCTCGACGGTGTTGATATGGCCGCCGATGCGCGGCAGGGCCTCGAACACGCTGACCTCGTGCCGGCGGGACAGGAGGTAGGCGGCGCCGAGCCCGGCGACACCCGTCCCGATGACGGCGATGCGCTGGCCGGCGGGAATGTTCATGATGCTTCCTTCCTGATCGAGCCATAGGCGGCGAGCGCCCGGGCGCGCGCCTTCGCATGGTCGACGATCGGTGCAGGGTAGGTACTCCCGAGCGAGACACCGGCGCGGGCGAGGATAGCGCCTGGGGCCTCCCAGGGGTGGTGAATCCACTCGGCCGGAAGATCCGCCAGTTCCGGCACCCAGCGCCGGACGTAGTCCCCGAGCGGATCGAACTTCGTGCCCTGCAGGATCGGATTGAAGATGCGGAAGAAGGGCGCCGCATCGGCGCCACATCCGGCGACCCATTGCCAGCTTGCCCAGTTGCTGGCGCGATCGGCATCGACCAGCGTGTCCCAGAACCAGGCGGCGCCCCGGCTCCAGTGGATCAGCAGGTGCTTTACCAGGAAGGATGCGGTGACCATGCGGACGCGGTTGTGCATCCAACCGCTTTGCCAGAGCTGGCGGATGCCGGCATCGACGATCGGATAGCCTGTACGCCCGGTCTGCCAGGCTTTCAACGCGGCCTCGTCCTCGATCCAGGGAAAGGCATCGAATTCCGGCCGCAACGGGGTTTCGAGCAGGAATGGCCGCGCCAGCAGGAGATGCCGCGAGAATTCCCGCCAGCCGATCTCCTTGAGAAATGTCTCCGTGCCGCCGAGGCGCGCGCCCGAGGCTTCGCGCCGCCGGGTCGCGTGCCACAACTGTCGCGCCGTCACTTCGCCGAAATGCAGGTGCGGCGAGAGGCGAGACACGCCCTCGCGATCGGGCCGGTCTCGCTCGCGGTCATAGGCGTCGAGGGCGGAATCGAGGAACGCGCGGGCACGTTCATGCGCGCCGTCCTCTCCAGGACGCCAGGTCTGTGGGAAAGCAGCGGCCCAATTCGGTGCCTGCGGTTGCAGGCCCCAGCTGTCCAGCACCTCGGTTTCGACAGCGGTGGGCGGAGAGTCCAGACGGGCCGGCGGGGGAAGGGGGCGCGCCGGTTCGGGCAAAGACAGGCAATGACGCCAGAAGGGCGTGAAGACGGAGAAGGGTTCGCCCGACCTGGTCCTGACCTCTGCGGGATCGAACAGGAACGAACAGCGATGAATTTCGACCTCAACGCCGCCGGCCCGCAGCCGCTCCGCCGAGGCCAGATCGGAGATCCGGCGGTCGGGTTCGGTCGCTTCGTTCCAATGGATCGATCCGGCCTCCGTGGCGGCGGCGATGGATTCCAGAATCGCTGCCGGATCGCCCCGCCGCAGGATCAGAGATAGACCTCGACGCGCGAATGCCTCCGACAAGGAGGCGAGCGAGCCGTGCAGCCACCAGCGCGCCGCTCCACCCAGGGACTCGTCCAGCACATAGACCGGGAGCACCGGGCCGGACTCAGCCGCAGCCGTAAGCGCCGGGTTGTCCGCAAGCCTGAGGTCGTCACGAAGCCAAAGCAGTGAAAGTTGTTTCATTCCGGCCCCGTCTCGACCGGGGAACAGTGTCTGGTCCATGCATATACGCGCGCAGAGGCGCATCGGATTGCAGACACGGTCGCTCCCCCCGATCCCCTCGTTCCCTGTTATCTTTCTAGCAAGCGCGGTGCCACCTGCCACCCACCGATAGTCGCGGTATCGTGATGCAATTCCCGGAGAGAACGATGGCGTCGGACGTCCTGTTCGAGATCCAGCGACTGGGGAACACGGTCAAGGCAACGGCTATCGATGCTGCAACAGGAGAGGAAGCCGTCGTCCTGGCGCCGCCCAGCATTTCCCGGCACGACCTGCAACTGCTGGCGCTGCGCAAGCTGCGCTACCTGCAGGGGCGGAAAGCCGGCGCGGAGGGGCCGGCGGCGCGGCCGTCGAAGGGCAAGGGGATCGTTGTTTGATCTTGCCGCAACGCCTCGGGGGACGGATATTCCCTGAAGTGTCATGGAGGGGAGAGCAAAGCGCGGGATGGAGTATTTCCTGCAACAGGCCATCAATGGCCTGACCCTGGGGGCGGTTTACGGCCTGATCGCCATCGGTTACACGATGGTCTACGGCATCATCGGGATGATCAACTTCGCCCATGGCGAAGTGTATATGATCGGGTCGTTCATCGCGGTGATCCTGCTGGCCCTGCTGGGCGCGTGGGGTTTCCCGCCGAGCCTCGCCATCCTCCTCATCGTCTTGCTGGCGGCCATTCCGTTCACCTCGGCCTTCGGCTGGGCCATCGAGCGCGTGGCCTACCGGCCGCTGCGGGGCTCGTTCCGGCTGGCGCCCCTGATCTCGGCGATCGGCATGTCCATCTTCCTGCAGAACCTGGTGCAGTTCCTTCAGGGTGCACGCAACAAGCCGGTGCCGACGGCGCTTCCGGGCGGCTTCACCCTGATGGAAGCGGCCAGCGGGTTTACCGTTCAGGTACGCTGGCTGCAGATCGTGGTTGTCGCGATGACCGTGATCCTCATGGTCGGCCTGACCCTGCTGATCCAGCGCACCAGCTTCGGCCGGGCCCAGCGCGCCTGCGAGCAGGACATGAAGATGGCCATGCTGCTGGGCATCGACGTCAATGCCACGATCGCCCGCACCTTCGTGCTCGGCGCCGCTCTGGCCGGGATCGCCGGGGTGATGGTGGCCTATTACTACAACGTGGTGCACTTCTACGACGGCTTCCTCGCCGGGCTGAAGGCCTTCACGGCGGCGGTGCTGGGCGGAATCGGCTCGGTGCCCGGCGCCATGCTGGGAGGGCTCCTGATCGGTCTCATAGAGGCGTTGTGGTCGGCCTATTTCAGCATCGAGTACAAGGACGTGGCCGTGTTCAGCGTGCTCGTGCTGGTGCTGATCTTCCGTCCGACCGGCATCCTGGGCCGGCCCGAGATCGAGAAGGTCTGAAGCGATGAGCCCTCTCCATGCCGTCAGGGACGCGGCGATCGCCGCCTTCGTCGCACTTGCCGTGGCTCTCCCCATCGTAGGGGTGCGCACGGTGGATACCGGCGCGGTGCTGGGCGTTGATTTTCGCCTCGACTGGGTGGCGGCGATTGTCGCCACCGTGTTTCTCGGCCGGCTCTGCGTGCTGCTGTGGATGGGACGTAGGGAGCGCGCGCCACGCCAGGCCGGAATGCTGGAGACCACCGCGCTCGGCTGGCTCGCCCTGATCGGCCGCTTCCTCGCCTATGGGATCATGGGTTTCGCGTTGATCCTGCCGATGATGTCCTTCGCCGACCGTTACGTGGTGGACACCGCCACGCAGGTATTGATCTACGTGATGCTGGGCTGGGGTCTCAACGTGGTCGTCGGCCTCGCCGGCCTGCTGGATCTCGGCTACGTCGCCTTCTATGCGGTGGGCGCCTATTCCTACGCGCTGCTGGCGCAGAATTTCGGCCTCAACTTCTGGCAATGCCTGCCGCTCGCCGGACTGTTCGCGGCGTTCTTCGGCATCCTCCTCGGTTTCCCGGTGTTGCGGTTGCGGGGCGACTATCTCGCCATCGTGACGCTCGGCTTCGGCGAAATGATCCGGATCATTCTGAACAACTGGGCGTCATTCACCGGGGGGCCGAACGGGCTGACCAGCATTCCGCGTCCCTCCTTCTTCGGGCTTGAGTTCAGCCGCTCGGCGCCCGAGGGCGAGCAGACCTTCCACCAGTTCTTCGGGCTGGAATACTCCACGCTGCATCGGCTGGTGTTCATGTACTACCTGATCCTGATCCTGGCCTTCCTCACCAGTTGGGCGGTCGGGCGGATGCGCAAGCTGCCGGTCGGCCGGGCCTGGGAGGCGCTGCGCGAAGACGAGATCGCCTGCCAGTCGCTCGGCATCAACCGGACGATGACCAAGCTGACGGCCTTCGCCATCGGGGCCAGTTTCGGGGGCTTCGCCGGTTCGTTTTTCGCCACCCGGCAGGGCTTCATCAGCCCGGAAAGCTTCACCTTCATCGAATCGGCGACGATCCTGGCCATCGTGGTACTCGGCGGCATGGGCAGCCAAGTGGGAGTGGTGCTGGCCGCGACCGTTCTGGTCCTCCTGCCCGAGGTGTTCCGGGATCTCGCGCACTATCGGATGATGGTCTTCGGCCTGGCCATGGTGCTGATCATGATCTGGCGGCCGAAGGGGTTCATCGGCGCGCGGGTGCCCTCGATCAGACTTGCCGATTTCAGGCGACCGGCCGCATGAACCAACCGCTTCTGGCCGTCCGCGACCTCACCATGCGTTTCGGCGGGCTGGTCGCTGTCGACCGGGTATCTTTCGATGTCGCTGGCGGTGCCATCACCGCGGTCATCGGACCGAACGGTGCCGGAAAGACCACACTGTTCAATTGCCTGACCGGTTTCTATCGGCCGAGTGCGGGCAGCATGACCCTGGTCGCCGATGGCCATCGCTACGCGCTGGAGCGGATGCAGGGCCACCGGATCAACGCGCAGGCGAGGGTGGCTCGCACATTCCAGAACATTCGCCTGTTCGCCGGCATGACGGTGCTGGAAAACCTGATGATCGCCCAGCACGGGCGATTGATGCGCGCCTCCGGCTATACTTTCCTCGGCCTGATCGGCTGGCCAGGCTACCGGCGCGCCGAGGCGGATGCGGTGGAGCGGGCGCGCTATTGGCTCGGCCGGATGAATCTCGAAGATCGTGCCGACGACCTCGCCGGCCAGCTTCCCTACGGCGCCCAGCGCCGGCTGGAGATCGCCCGGGCGCTCTGTACCCAGCCGGCGCTTCTGTGCCTCGACGAGCCGGCGGCCGGCCTGAACCCCCGTGAATCGGCCGAGTTGAACGAGTTGCTGCTCTTCATCCGCCGCGAGCACGGCGTCGGCATCCTCTTGATCGAGCATGACATGTCGGTTGTCATGGGCATTTCCGACCACATCGTCGTGCTGGACTACGGCCGCAAGATCGCCGACGGCACGCCGGCCGAGGTGCGCGCCGATCCCGCCGTCATCCGTGCCTATCTGGGCGAGGACGAAGAGCAGGGGGCGGCCTGATGCTGGAAGTGCGGGGATTGCAGGCCCGCTATGGCGCCATCGAGGCGCTTCGCGGCATCGATCTCGACGTGAAGGCGGGCGAGATCGTCACCCTCATCGGCGCCAACGGCGCCGGCAAGTCGACGCTGCTGATGACGCTCTGCGGTCAGCCGCGGGCCTCGGGCGGCAGCGTCCGCTTCGAGGGGCGCGAGATCACCCGGCTGCCGACCTTCGAGATCATGCGGCTCGGCATCGCGCAGTCGCCGGAGGGCCGGCGCGTCTTTCCGCGCATGACGGTGCTGGAGAACCTGAAGCTGGGCGCCATCGTGGCCGATCCGGCGCACTATGCCGCGGACCTCGACCGCGTGCTGACATTGTTTCCCCGCCTGGCGGAGCGGCGCGATCAGCGGGGCGGCACCCTGTCGGGGGGCGAGCAGCAGATGCTGGCCATCGGCCGCGCCCTGATGAGCCGGCCGCGCCTCCTCCTGCTCGACGAACCCTCGCTCGGCCTGGCGCCGTTGCTGGTGAAGCAGATTTTCGCCACCGTCCGCGAGATCAACGAGAACGAGGGCGTCACCGTCTTCCTGGTCGAGCAGAACGCCTTCCACGCGCTCCGCCTCGCTCATCGCGGTTACGTGATGGTGAACGGCCGCATCACCCTCTCCGGGCCAGGATCGGAACTCCTCGCCAATCCGGAAGTCCGCAGCGCCTATCTGGAGGGCGCTTAGCCGGCCGGCTTGGCCAGACCCATCTCGCGCAGACCCTTGGTGATGTTCCGCCTCGTTAGGGTCGTGGTGAAGCGTTTGAGGGCGGCCTGTGCGCGCTCGTCGTCGAAGCCGTCGATATCGGGGGGGAACCCCAGTTCCATCCCGATTACGCCGGCCCGATCCATCATCGCCGATCCACGTTCAGACAGGGGGAGGGCACCTGCGACCCGTCGAGTGACAGGATCGAAGGCGATCAGGGTGACGTTGGAGGACGGCGAAGCGAAGAGGCGGTCGGACAGCGCTACGCCCCGCAGGCAGAGTCCGATGCCGCGGATTTGGACGGCGCTGGCCAATTCACAAGTCGATTCGCTTCCTTTGGCCAGCAGGAGCACAAGATCGGCGCCGGATTGCCGGCCCGCTTCAACCAGGTCGGCAGCCAAACCGTCGGAGATGCTGGTCGCCCCCATTCCGATCAGGACATCGCGCATTCGCGGCGTTGCCGGCGCGGCGGTCGCCTCCCTTCCCGATTGGACAAGGAGGGCTTTCATCTCCGCGGTGAATTCGTCGTCGATAGACCAACTGGATATGTCGAGTTCGCGTGCCTGGTTGTTGAACACCGTCACGCCCGCATATTGCAGATGCGCCTTGTCGCCGAGCCCCGAAATCACGGTGACCTTTCGGATCTGTGCCGCCTTGTCGGCAGGCAAGGACGTGGCACAGGCCCCGAGAGACGCCGACAGAATAAGAATAAAAAGTGAACATAGGCGGCCGCGCATGATCTCACCCAACCGGACAGCAGTTGCAACTGTAGCAAGTGCATCCAGGAGCCACCATTGGTCGGGAAGCTCACCAGGGCGGCTTTTGGTTCAGCACATCAGGCGTTAAACTCCGCCATCAACCAACTGACAGGGGAGACGGAAAACCATGACGCGATCGTCCATGCTGTTGCTCGGCGCCGCCGCCTTGGCCTTTGCGGCGGGCACCGCGCACGCACAGATCAAGATCGGCATCGCCGGGCCGATCACCGGCCAGTTGGCGAATTTCGGTGAGCAGTTGAAGCGGGGCGGCGAGATGGCCGTGGCCGACATCAATGCCGCCGGCGGCGTCAACGGCCAGAAGATCGAAGTGGTGATCGGAGACGATCGCTGCGACCCGAAGGAGGCCCGCTCGGTTGCCGAGAAACTCGTCAACGAGAAGGTCGTCTTCGTCGCCGGGCATTTCTGCTCCGGCTCCTCCATCCCGGCCTCGGAAGTCTATCGCGACGAAGGCGTCATCCAGGTCTCTCCCGCCTCCACCAACCCGACCTTCACCGAGCGGGGTTTCGCCAACGTCTTCCGCGTGTGCGGTCGCGACGATCAGCAGGGCCTGGTGGCCGGCACCTACCTGTCGACGAACTTCAAGGGCAAGAAGATCGCGATCGTCCACGACAACCAGACCTACAGCAAGGGCTTGGCGGACGAGACCAAGAAGACCTTGAACAAGCTCGGCGTCACCGAGGTGATGTATGAGACCATCACCAAGGGCGAGAAGGACTATTCCGCCCTGGTCAGCAAGATGAAGCAGGCCGGCGTCGAGGTGATCTACTACGGCGGCTATCACAACGAGGCGGCGCTGATCGTGAAGCAGTCGCGCGAGCAGGGTTTGATGGCGCCGCTCATGTCGGGCGACGCCCTGGTCGACAAGGAGTTCTGGGCCATCGCCCAGAAAGCCGGCGAAGGCACGCTGATGACCTTCGACGCCGACCCGCGCAAGGATCCCCGGTCGGCGGCCGTGGCGGACAAGTTCCGCAAGGCGGGCTATGAGCCGGAAGGCTATACGCTCTACACCTATGCCGCCGTTCAGGTCTTCGCGCAGGCGGCGACCAAGGCGAAGTCGACCAAGCACGAGGATCTCTTGAAGGCGATGAAGGACACCACCTTCGAGACCGTCCTCGGCCCGGTGAAGTTCGACGCCAAGGGCGACGTCAGCAACCCGGCCTACAAGGTCTATGCCTGGAAGAACGGCCAGTACGACTACGTGTCGCCCTCGGGCCAGTAATCGCCGAGGTCTTTACGCACGGGGCCGCGGCGCCTATGGTCCGCGGCCCCGATTTCTTTGAATAGACGGAACCGACATGCGGGCGGAATTCGAAACCCTAGTCGCCGAGACGAAAGCGTCTCTCGAGCGGCTGAGGAGGCATCTTTGACTGGGATGGCGCGCTTCGACGGCTCGAAGAGCTGAACGCAAAATCCGAGAATCCCGACCTCTGGAACGATGCCGCGGGCGCCCAGACGCTGCTGCGCGAGCGCACGCGGCTGGTCGAGCAGATCGACGGCATCCGCGCCATCGAGCGCGAGCTGGACGATGCCGCCACCCTGATCGAACTGGGTGAGGCGGAGGACGACCAGGCCACGATCGAGGAAGGCGGCGCCCATCTGGCGCAGCTGAAGGCGCGCGCCGCCCGGAAGGAACTGGAGGCCTTGCTTTCCGGCGAGGCCGACGGCAACGACGCGTTCCTGGAAGTGCATGCCGGCGCCGGCGGCACCGAGAGCCAGGACTGGGCCGAGATGCTGCTGCGCATGTATGTGCGCTGGGCCGAGCGCAAGGGCTACAAGGTCGAGTGGCTGGAAGAGAGCGGCGGCGAAGAAGCCGGGATCAAGTCGGCCACCGTCAAGATCATGGGCCCGAACGCCTATGGCTGGCTGAAGACGGAATCGGGGGTGCACCGCCTCGTGCGCATATCGCCCTATGATTCGAATGCGCGCCGCCACACCTCATTCGCTTCCGCCGGTGTCTTCCCGGTGATCGACGACGCGATCGACGTCGAGATCCTGGACAAGGACCTGCGCATCGACACCTACCGCGCCTCCGGCGCCGGCGGGCAGCACGTCAACCGCACGGACAGCGCCGTGCGCATCACGCATATGCCGTCGGGCATCGTGGTGCAGTGCCAGGCGGAGCGTTCACAGCACAAGAATCGCGCCTCGGCGATGTCGATGCTGCGCGCGCGTCTCTACGAGGTGGAGTTGCAGAAGCGCGAAGCCGAGAAGCAGGCAGTGCACGATTCGAAGTCGGACATCGGCTGGGGCCATCAGATCCGCTCCTATGTGCTGCATCCCTATCAGATGGTGAAGGACCTCAGGACCGAGGTCGAGACGTCGGATACGCAAGGCGTGCTGGATGGTGACCTGGACGCCTTCATGGCGGCATCTCTCGCCCAGCGTGTCGGTGCCGGACGCGCGGAGCCCGACTGACGGATCAGTGCTCGATCGTGAGCGTGACCCGGTCGGCGACCATTCGGGTAAGGCCGTATTCCACCGGCACGCCATCGGAATCGACGTTGAGGGCCTCTGTCACCAGCACCGGCCGAGCCCGCTTCAATTCAAGACGCCTGGCTTCCTCCGCGGTTGCCGGACGGGCGGATATCCGGGTCCAGCGGCGCAGGTAGTCGTCGATGCCGAAGTTGCGCAGCAGCGTCGTGATCGAGTTGTCGGGTGGCATCGCGCCCGGCAGGTCGGGAAAACGGTGGCGGGGGAAATAGTGGTCCGATGTGCCGATCGGGCTGCCGTCGGCCGCGCTGATGGTCACGATCCGCCAGGCCATTTCGGTTTCGTTGAGGCGTAGATCCGCGGCGATCTTCCGGTCGGGCTTCACGGCCTCGCAGCCGATCACGGTGCGGCTGGGCGCCCGATTGCCTCGGCGGACGATCTCGTGGAATCGGGTGCGACCGCCGATCGGATAGTCGAGCGAACGGCTGCGCACGAAAATTCCGCGTCCACGTTCGACGCGCACGAGCCCGCGATCGGCGAGATGCGCGATCGCCTGCCTCACGGTGTGACGGTTCACGCCGAACCGTTCCGCCAGCGTGTACTCGCTCTGCAGTTGCCCTTCCGGCGCCGTAATTCCGGCGGCGATTTCGGCTTCCAATGCCTGTGCGATCTGCCGCCAGATTGCCGTGGCGCCGCCGCGCTGGATTCCTGCGGCCATCATGGCGTCATACCTTCGTCGCTCATTTGCAGCTTTTCCGTCACCGGATTACGTCTAAGATAACTTATATAGACATCTAGACAAGATAGGAAATTGTCCATGCTCCAGCCGGAGGCGCGGAACCCCCGCAGGGACTGGCTCGGCGTCCTGGCCCGTGCGCCGGCACCGGTGCTCGAGGCCGCGCTGGCATCCATCGGGACTCTGCCGGCCTATAAGCGTCTGCGCCCGCCGGAAGCGGGGCTGGTGATGGCGCGCGGTCGGATAGGGGGCGATGGCAATCCCTTCAACCTCGGCGAAGTGGCCGTAGCCCGCTGCGCGATCGCGATGGATGGCGGAATCCTCGGGGTCGGATATGCCCTGGGCCGAGATCTGCGCAAGGCGGAGGTCATCGCCGTGCTGGACGGATTATTGCAGCAGCCGTCGTGGCACGGCCGGGTCGCATCGGAAGTCCTGGAACCCGAGACCGCTCGGCAGACGCAGTCGCGAACCGAACGCGCCGCCAAGGTGGCGGCAACCCGGGTGAATTTCTTCACCTTGGTTCGGGGAGAATGAGATGAGCGCATTGCAAGCGAGGGCACCGGCGCCGGGCTTTCAGGCGCCGGTCGCCGATTCCCAGATCGCCTTTCGGGCTCTTCTGGGCGCACTTTCGTCCCCGGGACGGATGGAAGCGATTTCCGCCAGCCACGAGGCGCCCGCACCGATCGGGCCCGCGCTCGGCGCCGCCTGCCTGACGCTTCTGGATTACGATACGCCGGTCTGGCTCGATCCCGTTCTCGGGCCGGAGGTGATTGCCTGGATCGCCTTTCATACCGGCGCGCCCGTGGCCTTTGCGCCGGAGCGTTCCGCCTTCGCGGTCATACTGTCGCCGGGATCCATGCCGCCGATCGATAGTTTCGCTCTCGGCACCGACGAAGCGCCGGAAACGGGGACTACTCTCCTTGTCCAGGTCCCCGATCTTCGGGAAGGCCGCGGCCTGCACTGGTCCGGACCCGGAATCGCGGGCCGGCGGGCGGTCGGCATCGAAGGCATGACGCCGGGCTTCTGGGCCCGCCGGCATGGCATGGGCGACCTCGCCCCACGGGGGATAGACGTCTTCTTTTTCGCCGGCAACCGCGTCGTGGGCTTGCCGCGCACCACGCGGGTGGAGGTCTGACATGTATGTTGCGACCAAGGGCGGCGAAACCGCCATCGCCAACGCACACGCGCTCATGGCCGAAGATCGCCGAGGCGACCCGAAAGTGCAGGAGATCGGCGCCGAGCAGATCCGTGAACAGCTCAGCCTCGGGGTCGACCGGGTGATGGCCGAAGGCTCGCTCTATGATCCCGATCTCGCCGCATTGGCGCTCAAGCAGGCGCGCGGCGATCAGGTGGAGGCGATCTTCCTGCTGCGCGCCTATCGCACGACGCTGCCGCGCTTCGGCTACAGCGAGCCTGTGGATACGGCGGCCATGCACGTGCATCGGCGCATTTCCGCCACCTTCAAGGATGTCCCCGGCGGGCAGATTCTCGGACCGACATTCGACTACACCCACCGGGTGATCGAACCCGTCACCGCAGCAGAGGAGGCGCCGCGATCTCCCGAGCCGCTGCCCTATCCCCTGCCACGCGTTGCGGGCGTTCTCGGGCGCGAAGGTCTGCTCGAGGACACGCCGACGGCGTGCGAAGAGGCGATCACCGATCTGACGCGCGAACCGCTGCGTTTTCCGGCCGATCGGGCCGCACGCCTGCAGGTTCTCGCCCGCGGTGACGAAGGCTTCCTGCTCGGCATGGGGTATTCCACGCAGCGCGGCTACGGCCGCAGCCATCCCTTCGCCGGCGAAATCCGGATGGGTGACGTGGCGGTGGAGTTCGTGGCGCCGGAGCTGGGTTTCGCCATCGACCTGGGTGATATCACGCTCACCGAATGCGACATGGTAAACCAGTTCAAGGGCTCCAAAACCGAACCGCCGCAGTTCACCCGCGGCTACGGACTGGTGTTCGGCTTCGGCGAGCGGAAGGCGATGGCCATGGCACTCGTCGATCGTGCCATGCGGGCCGAGGAACTGGGCGAGGAGGTCACCGCGCCGGCCCAGGATATCGAGTTCGTGCTGTACCACGCCGACAATGTGGAGGCTTCCGGCTTCGTTCAGCACCTGAAGCTGCCGCACCATGTCGACTTCCAGTCGGAACTGACCCTGATTCGGGCCATGCGCACCGAACAGGAAGCCCTGAAGGAGGCGGCGGAATGAACGACGCCGCTTACAACTTCGGCTATCTGGACGAACAGACCAAGCGGATGATCCGCCGCTCGATCCTGAAGGCGGTCGCGATTCCTGGCTATCAAGTGCCCTTCGGCAGCCGCGAGATGCCGCTGCCCTATGGCTGGGGCACCGGCGGCATCCAGGTGACGGCGGCGATCATCGGCATCGGCGACGTGCTGAAGGTGATCGATCAGGGTGCCGACGACACCACCAACGCCGTCAGCATCCGCCGCTTCTTCAGTCGGATGTGCGGCATGGCCACGACCGAGAAAACGGCCGAGGCCAGCATCATCCAGACCCGCCACCGCATTCCGGAACGGCCGCTGAGCGAGGGGCAGATCCTCGTCTATCAGGTCCCGATCCCCGAGCCGCTGCGCTGGCTCGAGCCGCGGGAGTCGGAGACCCGCAAGATGCATGCGCTTCGCGAATACGGCGTCATGCATGTGAAGCTTTATGAGGATATAGCGACGAAGGGGAAGGTCGCGACCGCCTACGACTATCCCGTCCTCGTCAATGGCCGTTACATCATGCGCCCCTCGCCGATCCCGAAGTTCGATACGCCGAAGATGCACCGCAACGCGGCGCTGCAGCTGTTCGGGGCGGGTCGCGAGAAGCGGATCTACGCCGTGCCGCCCCATACCGATGTGGTGCCGCTCGATTTCGAGGATCATCCCTTCGCGGTGGAAACCTGGGACAGGCCTTGCGCGCTCTGCGGCGCGGGCAACACCTTCCTGGACGAGATTGTCGTGAACGATCGCGGCGGGCGTCTTTTCGTCTGCTCGGATACGGACTACTGCAACGAGCGGCAGGAGGCCGGGCATCGCGGCGACGGCGGCGCCGGGCTGGAGGCCGCCGAATGACCGATGCGCCCATCCTTCGTGTCGATGGCCTCGGCAAGGCCTATGGCCGCCGCATTGCCTGCCGCGACATTTGCTTCGATCTCTGGCCCGGCGAGGTTCTGGCCGTTGTCGGCGAGTCCGGTTCGGGGAAGACGACGCTGCTGAACTGCCTGGGCGGCCTCATCGCCGCCGATGCCGGCACTGTTCGCTATACCCGCCGCGGCGGCGGCGAGATCGACCTGGCCACCGCGGGCGAGGCGGAGCGCCGCGCCATCCTCAGGGCCGAATGGGGCTTCGTGCGCCAGAACCCGCGCGACGGCTTGCGCTTCGGCGTCAGCGCCGGCGCCAATGTCGGCGAGCCGCTGATGGCGATCGGCAGCCGGCATTTCGGCAAGATCCGCTCGACCGCGTCGGAATGGCTGGAAGCTGTAGAGATTGACGCGCATCGCATCGACGACCTGCCGTCGGGCTTTTCGGGTGGCATGCAACAGCGCCTGCAGATCGCCCGCAACCTGGTGACGCACCCGTCGATCGTGCTGATGGACGAGCCGACCGGTGGCCTCGATGTGTCGGTGCAGGCGAAGCTGCTCGACCTGATCCGCCGCCTGGTGCGCGAGAACGGCGTGTCGGCCATCGTCGTCACCCATGACCTCGGCGTCGCCCGGCTGCTGGCCGACCGCATGCTGGTGATGAAGGAGGGCGAAGTGGTGGAAAGCGGCCTGACCGACCAGCTGCTGGACGATCCGCAGGCCGCCTATACACAGCTTCTCGTCTCTTCCGTGCTGACGGTGTGATCCGATGGAACCGATGATCCGCATCGAGGCGCTGGCCAAGACCTTCACGCTGCACCTGCGCGGCGGCATCGCGCTCCGCGTGCTGGAAGGCTTCTCGCTGGATGTCGCCGCCGGGGAGTGCGTTGTGCTGCGCGCGCCTTCCGGCACGGGCAAGAGCACCATCCTGCGCTGTGTCGCCGGCAACTACCGGATCGAGGGCGGCCGGGTGCTGATCCGTCACGACCGGGCGCTAGTCGATATCGGATCGACCAGCCCGCGCGAGCTGATCGCGGTGCGCCGGCACACGATCGGCCATGTCAGCCAGTTCCTGCGCGTCATCCCGCGCGTCTCAGCCCTCGATATCGTAGCCGAGCCGCTGATCGACCGCGAAATGCACGTCGAAGCGGCCAGGACCAAGGCCGGCTCGATGCTGGCCCGGCTGGGGATAGCGGAGCGCATGTGGACCCTCCCGCCGGCCACCTTCTCGGGCGGCGAGCAGCAGCGCATCAACATTGCCCGCGTGCTGGTGGCGGATTATCCCGTCCTGCTGCTGGACGAGCCGACCGCCTCGCTCGATGACGCCAACCGGCGGATCGTGCTGGATCTGATCGTCGAAGCGCGCCGTGCGGGCGCCGCGGTCCTGGCCGTCCTGCACGATGCGGAAGACCGCGCGGCGATCGCGACGCGGATCGTGGATGTTGCCCCGATGGAGGTTGCCGCCTGATGGCCGAGCAGGTTCTGGACAATACCCGCCTGGTGCTGGCGGCGGAGGTGGTCGACGGCCATGTTGCCCTGGCGGGTGGTGCGATTGCTGCCGTGGGATCGGGGCGCAGTAGCGCGCCCGGCCGGGTCGATCTGGAGGGCGACTACCTGCTGCCCGGCCTGGTCGAACTGCATACCGACAATCTCGAGAACCACGTCCAGCCGCGGCCGGGCGTCGACTGGCCGATGCTCTCGGCTGCCATGGATCATGACGCCCGCATCGCCGCCGCCGGCATCACCACCGTGCTCGATGCGATCTCGGTCGGGTCCATCCGCGACAACGGCATCCGGGTCGAACGGATGAAGGAGATGATCAAGGGCGTAGCCCTTGCCAACCGCCAGGGCATGCTGCGCGCCGACCACCTCCTGCACCTGCGCTGCGAGGTCAGCACGCCCGACCTGATCCAGCAGTTCGGCGAATTCGTCGACACGCCGGCGCTCCGCCTCGTCTCGGTCATGGACCACACCCCCGGACAGCGGCAGTTCGTCAACCTCGCCAAGCATTTCGAGTACTACAAGGGCAAGTTCGGCATGAGCGATGCCGAGATCGCCGACTATCACGTGCAGAAGAAGATCCAGCAGGAGCGCTGGTCGGCGCCGAACCGCACCGCGCTCGTCCAGATCTGCCGCGACCGCCACCTGCCGCTCGCCAGCCACGACGACGCGACCGAGGCCCATGTGTCCGAGGCCGTCGGTGACGGCATCGTCATCGCGGAATTCCCGACCACGGTGGAAGCGGCTGCGCTGTCGCATGGCCATGGCCTGCGCGTGCTGATGGGCGGGCCGAACCTGGTGCGCGGCCATTCGCATTCCGGCAATGTCTCGGCGCTGGAACTGGCGCGGCGCGGACATCTCGACATCATTTCCTCCGACTATGTGCCCTCCAGCCTGCTGACCTCGGTCTTCCGCCTGGCCGAAGGCGAGCTCGGCATCGACCTTCCAGCCGCGGTGGCGATGGCCAGCAAGACACCGGCCGAGGCCGTCGACCTTGCCGATCGCGGAGAGATCACCGGAGGCCGCCGGGCCGACCTGTTGCAGGTGCGTGTGGTGGAAGGCGTGCCGGTGGTGCGTGCCGTCTGGCGCGAGGGGCGCCGCGTCGCCTGACATCGGCCGCTTGACCGTGCCCCGTAAACGGCGATAGCGTCGCGTCGCTGCTGTAGGGCGCATCGGCTGAGAGCCGGAGGGGCAATGCCCGCCTACGATCGTCAACAGTAGTGCGCCCATGCCCAATCTCGAAAATCTGAAGAAGCAGGCGAAGCTTTATCTGCGCTGGCATCGCGACGGCTACTACCCCGTCGCGGCTCAGATCAGATTGTTCCTGCCGCGCTTCCAGCGTTTGAGCGACGCAGAGATCCTCCGTCAGCCGTTCAAGCTGAGCGACGCGCAGGAGCTGGTCGCAAGGAAAGCGGGATTTGTGACCTGGGCTGCGCTGAAGCAGGGACTCAAACCGATGACCACCTCTACGCCCGCGACAACTCCGACCGCCACCATGATGACGGCCGAACCGCAATTGTTCGTCGCCGATATCAGGCGCTCCTGCGATTTCTTCGTCGGCAAGCTTGGCTTCCGGATCGCCTTCACCTATGGCGAGCCGCCCTTCTACGCCCAGGTGTTTCGCGACGGCGCCAGGCTGAACCTGCGATGCGTCGACGGACCCGTCTTCGAGGCGGGCTTCCGGAAGAGGGTGGAGGACGCGCTGTCGGCCAGCATCACGGTGGACGACGTGAAGCCGCTGTTTCTGGAATTCCAGACGGCCGGAGCGGACTTCCATCAGGTCCTGAGAACCGAACCCTGGGGTGCCCGCGCCTTCATCCTGCGCGATCCCGATGCCAACCTGATCCTCTTTGCCGGATCAGCCGGATGATGCGCCGGGTCAATCCGCAAGCGCGTAGCGGGCGCGGACCAGGAACGGCGCGCCCGCTTCCGGTTGTTCGAACAGCGTCAGCGCATCAACGCTGAGAGGCTGTTCGGCAAAACGGCCGACATGAGGCGCAAGCGCCGCGGCGACGCGTTCCCGCTCGATGGCTTCCAGCCGGCAGCTCAGGGTGAAGTGCAGGCGGAACTCCTCCATTACGTAGGGATAGCCCCACTTCAGCAGGTATTCCTCCTGACGCCCCGAAAGACCGGCCTTGCGTCGCCGCGCCAGTTCTTCCGGCGGGGCCGGGGCGCGGAAACGATCGAAGGCGCGGACGCAATCGGCGGCAAGGTCGAGGATGCGCCGGTCCTCGCGTTCCGGCACCAGCGCCAGGAAGCCGCTGATCGCCCGCAGCACCAAAGGCGGTGCGTCGAACGCTGGCCGGCCGCGCGCGAAGGCGGCGAGGGACGCTTCCAGGCCTTCGATGCTCTCACCGCTCTTCAGCCGAAATGGTGGCTTCATGGTGCCGTGGAAACCATAACCCCGTGCATCGCCGGTGATTGCAAGCCAACGCTCCGGTGATATTCCGTCGAGCGAAGGGGAGGGGATAGTCTCGCCGGTCGCCGCATCGCGGCCGAGGAGCGCGGACCCGACCGCATGCAGCGCGGAGCCCGAAGCTGGGGCAAGATAGATTGCGAATCGCCTGGACATGAAGAGATCCTAGAACGGTTTGGTGGCGGTTCGACGACGGGGAGGAAACATGCGCTTCGTACGGGCGGCGGTGATTGGCCTGGGTGCTGCCGTCGTGCCGCTCGATTTTGCCGTGAACGTCGCCTTTCCCGCCATCGTGGCCGATCTCGGCCTTCAGGTGGCGCAGATCCAATGGGTGGTTATCGCCTATGTGCTGACCTATGGCGGATTGATGCTGGCTTGTGGCCGCCTTGGCGACATGGTCGGCCACGCGCTGGTGTTCCGCTGCGGCCTCGTCTGCAGCATCGCCGGTCTCGGCCTCTGTGCCCTGGCACCGTCCTTCGAGTGGCTGTTGCCCGCCCGTGGGTTGCAGGGCGTCGGCGCCGCCTTGGCGGGAAGCTGTGCGCCGGCGCTCATCACCGCGCTCTATCGCGAGGAAGAGCGTCCCCGCGCGCTTGGCCTCTATGGCGTATTCATCGCTATCGCGTCCGCCGCGGGCCCGCTCCTGGGCGGGCCGCTGATCGAATGGGCCGGTTGGCCCGCGGTCTTCTGGTTTCGCATACCGCTTGTGCTGCTGGCACTGGCGCTGTTCCGGGCCCCCGCCGCCCAGGGACCGCGTTCCAAGGATCAGGCCTTCGACCTCGCGGGCGCGGTGCTTTTCGCCGGGATGCTGATCGGCTTCCTGCTGATGCTGGACGGACTAAAGCGCGGCTCGGCGGCGCAGGCTGGACTATTGGGATTGACCGGCGCGACCCTGCTTGCCGCGTTCATCCGACGCGAAATCACCACGCCGGCACCGATCATCGACCTTCGTGCCTTTCGGAGCCTCGACTTCAGCCTCGTCAACCTCGGCTGTGCGCTGATCAATTTCGGCGGCTTCTTCCTGGTCCTGCTGGGACCGTTCTTCCTCAGCCGCCTGGCCGGTCTCTCCGGGCCTGCGATCGGCGTGCTCCTGGCGATCGGGCCGGCCGCGGGCATCGCCTCGGCTGCGCTGGCGGGCAGGATGATCGGAGGATGGCCCGCCTACCGCGTGGCATGGCTGGGGGCGGCAACGACCCTCTGCGGCATGGCGCCGATGGCCGCCTGGTCCGCTGGGACAGGCGTTCTGGTGATGGTGGTTTCCGTGGCGCTTCAGGGCGCTGGACTGGCGATGTTTCAGGTCGCCTACCTCGAGATCGTGAGCGCGGCGATGGGGCGGGCGGCGCGGGGCGTGGCCGGCAGCCTCGCCATGGTGACACGCATGATCGGCGTCGTAAGCGCGGCGGGTGTGCTGACGCTGGTATTCCAGGTTGCCGAAGCCGGCTCGCTTGCCGCCGGGGCGCCGGCGGGCGAGGCATTCATCGCGGCGTTTCGGCTGGCGGCCACCCTGGCAGCCGCCAGCATTGGCACCGTGGTGCTGCTGGGTGCACTACGGTGGTGGGGGCTCAGCTCCCGATGATGCCACCGCCTTTCCTCGTGACTGCGACGACGGAGGGGCGGGGCGGCATATCGGGCCGGAAATCCGGCCAGCGGGTGGACGGGGTTTCGAAGGTGGAGCCCGGATCCTCGCCCGGATGCTGGATTGCCAGGAACAGGGTCTGATCGTCCGGGGTGAAGCAGGGACCACAGACCTCCGCCCCGGTCGGCGCCTGGAAGAACAGGCGCGTCATGGCGCGACCATAGCCCGTAGTATCAGCGGCCCAGATACCATCGGCGATCCCTGCCGCCGCCGGCGCCCCGTCGGTGGCGATCCAGATGCGACCCTTGGCATCGAAGGCACAATTGTCGGGGCAGGAGAGCCAGCCGTTCTCGCTCGTCATCCGGTGATAACGCGCGCCCGCGTCGATGCCAGGCTTGCCGGCGAGCAGGAAGATCGACCACTTCGCCTCGGTCGCAGCGTGATCAGGCTTGCCGCCGGCCTTGGGTGGAATGATTTCGACGATATGGCCGTGGGCGTTGTTTGTCCGCGGATTCGCCTTGTCGACCTGCTCCGGCTTGCGGCTGGTGTTGTTCGTCAGCATTACAAAAACCGTACCGGTGGCCGGATTTGCTTCCACATCCTCCGGGCGGTCCATGGGCGTTGCTTTAAGGAGATCGGCAGCGCCCCGCGTGTTGATCAGGACATCCGCCTGGGAGGCAAAACCGTTCTCGGCCGTGAGAGGGCCCTGACCGTGTAGCAGAGGCAACCACTTGACGCCCCCGTCATCCGCGAGTTGAGCAACGTAGAGCGTGCCCTCATCGAGCAGGTTTGCGTTGGCATCGCGATTGGCCGGATCGAAGCGGCCGGTTGTCACGAACTTGTAGACGTAGTCGCCGCGCTCGTCGTCCCCCTGGTACACGACGACCCGCCCGTCGGGCGCCAGCGCGTAGGTGGCACCTTCGTGCTTGAAGCGGCCGAGTGCGGTGCGCTTCACCGGCACCGACGCGGGATCATAAGGGTCGAATTCGACGACCCAGCCGAAGCGGTTCGGTTCGTTCGGCTCCTTCTCGACGTCGAATCGGTCGAAATGCTTGACCCAGGAATACCAGCTCGCCTTGCTCACGCCGTAGCGCTTGTAGAGCTTCGCATCCGGCATCTTCTCCGCATCGCCGCCGAAATAGCCGTTGAAGTTTTCCTCGCAGGTCAACACGGTTCCCCAGGGCGTCATGCCGCCGGCGCAATTGTTCAGCATGCCGAGGACCCGGGTGCCTGTCGGGTCGGCCGAGGTCTTCATCTTGTCGTGGCCCGCGGCAGGGCCGGAAATCGTCATCGGCGTGGTCCCGGTGATGCGGCGGGCATACGTGCCGCCCTCGACCACCGACCAGGCGCCGGCCGTCTTGCGGATCTCGACCACGGAGAGGCCATGGGCCGCGAGCTCGACCTCGGCCTGTTCCTTCGAGACTTTCTGCGCGGCGGCGCGGCCAGCCCCGAGACCGGCGAAGATCAGGTTGCTGTTCACGTATTCGTGGTTCACCACCAGGAGACCGTGATCGGACGCGGCAGATCCGCGCGGTAGTGGGTGGAAGCCCAGATAGTCGCAGTTGTAGCCGAACTGCTTCTCCTGCGCGGGCGCGGTCAGCTTGTTCACATCCAAAGCCGGTGCATCGGCCAGCACCTTGTCGCCCCAGCGGATCAGCACCCTCGCCTCGTATCCCTCGGCCACGTGATGCGTCTCGTCCAGGCCGAGCGGAAGTTCCTTGAAGCCGAGGGTGGAGGGGCCCGCCGCTTCCGCCTGTCGCGGTGCGCCGAGGGCGATCGCGGCCATGCCGGCCAGCAGTGTCTCGCGCCGGCTCAGCCGGGCGGCGATGAGGGCGCCGATCGGCCGGTCGTCGGCGCGGGGGTTGCTGCAGCTCGCTTCCTGGTAGTCTTCGAATGTCTCGACGGCGGGGTTCTGCGCGTCCGGTGTCATGGCCCATGTCCTGCGTTCAGCGGATGACCGGGTTTCTAGGCGAGGTGTGTGACAAGGCGATGATCGGTTTCGACTGGGGAACTTCGACTTTGCGCGTCTACCGGCTCGGCCCGCAAGGCGGGCTGATCGAGCGCCGGGAAGCGCCGCTCGGCATCTCGAAGATTGCCGGCGGGGATTTCGCCGGCGCCTGCGGCGACATCGCCGGCGATTGGCTGGCATTGCACGAAACCGTTGTCCTGGCCGGGATGATCGGCAGCCGCCAGGGATGGCGCGAGGCGCCCTACGTTGCCTGTCCGGCCGACGTCGCGGCCATCGCCGCCGCCTGCATCCCGGTCGACCTGCCCGGCGGCGGCCGCGGGCATATCGTGCCCGGCGTCATGAGCCGCGACGCCGGGGGCGTGCCCGACGTCATGCGCGGGGAGGAGACCCAGATCGTCGGCCTGCTGCGGACTCTCGGCGATGGCCCGGCGAGCCTCTGCCTTCCCGGCACGCACAGCAAATGGGTAAGCATCGATCGCGGCCGGATCACGGGCTTTCGCACCTATTTCACCGGCGAGATGTTCGATCTGATCGGGAACCACAGCATGCTGGCCCGCGTCTTTACCGATGGACCGGACGCGGAGAATGCCTTCGATGCCGGCATGCGCCGTGCCGCTGCGCCCGGCGGTCTGCTGCATCACGTCTTCGGCATCCGCGCCGCCATCCTTGCGGGCGACCTTCCGGCCGGCGCGGGCCGCGCATTCCTGTCCGGTCTCCTGGTCGGGCACGAGATCGCGGCCGAGGCGCCGTCGGGGACGGTTCATCTGCTGGGCGGCGCGGCACTGGCGAAGCGCTACAGTCGGGCCCTCGCGCGTGCGGGAATCGACTGCATCGCGCATGGCGAGGACGTGACCGCGCGCGGCCTCTGGGAAATCGGCTGTCGGATCGGGTGAGGAGAATGGCGCAGGATTTGAAGCAGTTACCGGCCTGGACGGCGCTGGCGAAACACGCGGGCGCGATGCGCGAGGTTCTCATGCGGGACCTGTTCGCGCGCAACCCAGGCCGCTTCCGGCGCTTCTCGCTCCGCTTGGGCGAGCACCTGCTGCTCGACTATTCGCGCAACCGCGTCACCGAGGAGACCATGCGCCTCCTCTACGACCTCGCCGCCGCGCGCAACGTCGCGGCACGGGCCCGCGCCATGTTCGCCGGGGAAAGGATCAACATCACCGAGGGGCGCGCCGTGCTGCACACCGCGCTCCGCAACCGCGGCAATCAGCCCGTGTTGGTCGATGGCCAGGATGTCATGCCCGCCGTCAACGCGGTCCTCGAACGAATGCGCGACTTCGTCGGCGCGGTACATGACGGGCGCTGGCGCGGCGCCACCGGAAAGCGCATCGACACGGTCGTCAATATCGGCATCGGCGGGTCCGACCTCGGGCCCCGCATGGTGGTCGAAGCCCTCCGCGCCGACCGCAAGCCCGGGATGCGGCCCTTTTTCGTCTCCAATGTGGACGGTGCCGATATCGGCTGGGTCCTCGCCGAGGCGAATCCCGAAACGACTCTCTTCGTCATCGCCTCGAAAACCTTCACCACCCAGGAGACCATGGCGAACGCCGCCAGCGCCCGCGAATGGCTGGCCGGGAAGTTGGGCGAGGGTGCGGTGCCGAACCATTTCGTGGCCGTGTCCACCAACGAGAAGGGCGTCACCGCCTTCGGCATCGATGCGCGGAACATGTTCGGCTTCTGGGACTGGGTCGGCGGGCGCTATTCCCTGTGGTCTGCGATCGGCCTTCCCATCGCGCTCGCCATCGGCTTCGAGGGCTTCGAGGCGTTGCTGTGTGGCGCGCATGCCATGGACCGGCATTTCCTCGAGGCGCCGCCGGACGAGAACCTGCCGCTCACCCTCGGGTTGATCGGCATCTGGAACGCGAACTTCCTGGGCTTTCCCGCGGTCGCCGTCATCCCCTACGACCAGGGCCTGCATCGCTTCGCGGCGCATCTGCAGCAGGTCGACATGGAAAGCAACGGCAAGGCGGTAGGGCTGGACGGCCGCGCGCCGGGGGTCGCGACCGGGCCCGTCGTCTTCGGCGAACCGGGCACCAATTCCCAGCATGCCTTCTTCCAGCTGATCCATCAGGGACCCGTACCGGTGCCGGTGGACTTCATCGCCCCGCTGGAAAGCCGCAAGCCGATGGGGCGGCATCACGAACTGCTGCTGGCCAACATGCTGGCCCAGGGGGAAGCGCTGATGCGCGGCAAGACCGAGGTCGAGGTGCGGGCCGAACTCGCGACCCAGAAGATCTCCGCCGCCGCGATCGAGGCGCTTGCGCCGCACAAGGTCTTCGGCGGCAATCGCCCGAGCAACACCATCCTGATGAAGTCGGTCGATCCCTATTGTCTGGGCGCGCTGACGGCTCTTTATGAGCACAAGGTCTTCGTTCAGGGAGCGGTCTGGGGCATCAATTCCTTCGATCAGTGGGGCGTCGAACTGGGCAAGCAGCTTGCCGGCGACATTCTCGAGGCGTGGAAGGCCCTCGATCCGGGCACCGAGAGCGAAAGCCTGGTCGAACTGGTGGGCCGGGCGCAGCAGAAAGGCCGCGGCTGAGCCGCGGCCTTTGTCGAAACCCGCAATATCGGCTGCGTGTCAGGCGGCCTGTTCGTCCTTCGATCCGCTGGCTGGCGCCTTGCCGCCGACATAGGCGCGCGCGGCATGGGTGCTGCAATAGGGCCGTCCGGGCGCTGCCGGGTCGCCGCAGAAATGAAAGCCGGGCTGCCCGGGATGGCCGATCGGCCACTGGCAGGTCGGTCCCTTGTAGTTGATCCGCGCGATGACCTTCGCAGGCTCCGGCTTGGCCACGACGGCCTGCGGCTCCGGCGCGCGCATCACATGCGGCTGCGGCGGGGGCGACATCGGCCGCCGCTGGGCCGGGCGGAAGGCGGGCGGGTTGCGTATCGGCGACGGCCGGGCCGGCAGGTGCAGACGATGCGCCTTGCCGACGACGGCATTCTTGGAAATGCCGAGACGCCGGCCGATCTCCGCCGTCGACAACCCCTCGGTCCAGAGGGCTCGAAGCTGGGTGATCCGCTCGTCAGACCAAGCTGATTCCTGCTGCATTTCCCACCTCTTGTGTTGGGCGCCGGGATAGCCACAAGATAGAGCAGTTCATCGGCGAATCGCAAGCGCGATCTACTAGATCTTGAGCTGACCTCCCTTCCAGGTCCGCAGCAGCGCAAAGGCGGCGAGGGCGCCGGCGCCCCCCATAGCGGCCATGGTGAAATAGGCGTCGCCGCCGAGCGCGGTGTAGAGCGGCCCGGAGGCGAGGGTGGCGAAGCCGAGCGCGATCCCGGCATTCGCCGTCGCCAGCAGCCCCTGTGCGCTCGCCGATACCTCCGGCGGGGTCGCCCGGGCGATGAACTGCATCGCGCCGACATGGGCGAGACCGAAGGTCGCCGCGTGCAGGACCTGCATGCCGGCGATGAGCAGCGGATCCTCGGCGCGCGCGGTGACGATCCAGCGCGGCAGGGCGAAGAGCCCCCCGGCCAGGATCAGCCAGGCCGGGCCCGTGCGTTCCAACAGCGGCCGGGCCCAGATAAAGACGCCGATCTCGGCCACCACTCCCACCGCCCAGAGGATGCCGATGGTGAACGCATCGAGCCCCAGCGCGCGCCAGTGCAGGCTGCCGAAGGCATAGAACACGGCATGGCTGCCGGCGATCGTACTGGTGGCCAGCAGGAACAGCATGAAGGTCGGGTTGGCCAGAACGCGCAACACCGGTGCGCGGGCGGTCTGCGCCGGCTGCGTCTCCGCCGCCGGCAGCGCGTGCACCGAAAGTGCCGCGATCGCCAGGAACACCACTACGGTATGCAGGACCAGCTCGGTGTCCTGGCCGCGTAGGATCAGTCCGCCCAACAGCGTGACGGCGAGGAAGGATACCGAACCCCAGACGCGCAGCCGGCCGTAGTCCAGGCGGTTCTGGCCGGCCAGCAGCAGCACGATGCTGTCGCCCAGCGGCAGTAGCGATCCCCGAAGCATCGCGAATAGGGAACCCACGATCAGGATCGGCCAGAAGGTCGCGGTGAATGCCTGGGCGGCGAAGACGAAGACGCAAATCCAGGACAGGATGATGAGTGCCGAGTTGCGGCGTCCGGTCCGGTCGACCCAGTTGGCGATGACGGGTGTGCTCGCCACCCGCACCCACAGCGCCACGGTCATCACGATGGCGATCTCGGTGGGACCGAGGCCGCGTCCTTGCAGCCACAGTGGCCAGAAGGGCATCTGGATGCCCGCCACCGCGAAGAACGCGGCATAGAAGAGGGAGAGGCGAATCGGGAGCGACATGTCCGCGGACCCTAGCCGGCCCGGGATGCGGAGGGCGGATCATTCGCGTGCCGGGCCGAGGCTTGGCCGGCGAAGTCTTCGTGTCGGCATCTGCCGAATGGCCTAAGTCCTCGCTGTGATCGCCGTCTCAGATTTTGCCGTCAGGTGCATGTAGGGTTAATCCTTGGTTAATCCTGAGTTTATGTGCAAGAACCGCATGAAACTGGGATTGCGATCTGATGGGGTCTTTTCGGTGGGCCCGGAAGAGAAAAGTGAAGAAATGACAGCCGGCTTTGGCAAGTCGGGGATGGCGGAACACCCGTCACATGGGGAAGTGGACCGTCCGGAGCTGATGCTTTGAGCAGGCCCGCCGCGACGGACCGTCCTGCTCTGTCTGACGGTGAAGGCGGAACGCCGCTGGTCATCGATGTCGCCGGCCGGGCCGTGGTCGAAATTCCGCACGGCGATCTCCTGCTGAGTGCGCAGTATCACCGCCTCGGCGACGATCTCCTGCTGACCGCGCCGGACGGGACGACGGTCCTTCTGCGCGGCTTCTTCGCCGGGACGGGCCAGCCGCTGTTGCGGGATGCGTCGGGCGCCGAGATACCCGCCGAACTGGTTGCGCTGCTGGCTACGTCGCCGGCCGAGGGGCAGGTCGCGGATGCGGCCGGAACCGCCGGTCTCGCGCCGATCGGGATCATCGAGCGTGTGGATGGGTCGGCGACCATCGTCCGCGTGGATGGCAGCCGAGCGCCGGCCAGCGCCGGTACATTGGTCTTCGATCGCGACGCGATCGAAACGGCGGCAGGATCACGGCTGGCGATCCGTCTCGCCGACGACTCCGCCCTGGCAATGGATGTCTCCACGAGACTGGTCCTCGATGGCTTCCGGGGCGAGCCGGACATGCCGGGTCATTTCACATTCGCCGTCCTGAAGGGAACGGTCGCCTATGCTGCGAATGACGGCATCGCGACGGTTGTCGATGTCATGACGCCGCATGCACTGATCTCGGCCAACGATCCCTCCTTCCTGATCCGCGTCGATGATCGCCCCGGCGCCTATGCGACCGACTTCTTCGCCTATGCCGGTGAAGCCAGGATTGGCGCTGCCGGAGGCGCATTGATCGTCGCCGGAGGCGAAGCGGCGCGCCTGCCGGGGCTGGGCCAGCCCCCGGTTCCGATCCCTTCATGGCGGGCCGATCAGGCGGCCGTTCAGGAGGAAATCTGGGCGATGGCGCGCGCGGCTCAGGCGAACGGGCCGGCCCAGCCAGGCTGGACGGCGCTTCTGGCCGAAGCGGAGCCGGATGCGAGCGTCGCGGGCGATGACCCGGCGCTGGCGCAGATCGCTTCGATCTCGCCCGCTGCCGGTGGACCCGGCCCGGCACCGGGGGCACGGCCATCGATCGGGGGCGGCACCATCGTGACCATGGTCCAGCTTCCCGCGGCGATACCGGCAGGTCCCGGCGTCGCCCCGCCGCTGTCGCCGTTGCCACCCGCGGAAGCTCCGGGTCCGGCAACGCAGTTCTCGGCAGTCATCCAGTCCCTGCCCGATGGCGGCAGCGGTGGCGCGGCCGGCGGCCCTGGAATACCGGCGGCGCCGCCTTCACTGGTTCCGCCTGCCAACCAGGCGCCGTTCGCGGCGGCCGACATGGCTGCGGCGCAGGAGGGTGGGCCCCCCGTTGCGGTCCAGGTCCTGCTGAACGACACCGACGCGGATGCGGGCGACGTGCTGACGATCCAGGGGGTCGACCTCACCGGAACGGTCGGGTCGGTCGCGATTGCCGGAACCGGCGTGATCTACGATCCGGGTACGAATTTCCAGTCGCTCGCCGCAGGCGCGACCGCCGTCGACACCTTCACCTATACGATCGCGGATCCGGCGGGTGCCACCGCCACCGCCACGGTCGTCGTGACGGTGACCGGGGTGAACGATGCGCCGATCGCCAGTGCCGACGCGATTTCCATGCTTGGCAATGCCGGCGTCGTTTCGATCGATGTCCTTGCCAACGATGTCGACCCCGACGACGGCGATATGCTTGCGGTTGTCGGGGTCGATACCACAGGCAGCATCGGCAGCGTGGCCTTTTCCGCCTCGGGCCTGACCTATTCTCCCGGCAGCGGATTTCAGTTCCTCGGCGCCGGCGCCACCGCGACGGACAGTTTCACCTATACCGTGCGGGACAACGCCGGCCTGACCTCCACGGCCGTCGTCACCGTTACCATCGTCGGGGTGAACAACGCCCCGGTCGCCCTGGACGACAGTGCGATGGCGCTGGAGGACGGCGGCCCGGTCGCGATAGACGTGCTCGCCAACGATCTGGACCCCGATGCGGACGACATGCCCGGTATCCAGTCGGTCGGCACGATCGGGACGGTGGGAACGCTTTCCTTCACGGCATCGGGGGTGACCTACGATCCCGGGACGAATTTCCAGGCGCTGGGGGCCGGGGCGGTCGCCACGGACAGCTTCACCTACACGATCGTGGATTCCGGCGGTCTGACCTCGACGGCGACGGTCAATGTCACGATCGCCGGCGCGAACGACGCGCCTGTCGCCACCGCTGACAGCGCCGTGGCGGTCAGGGGAGCGGGTGCGATCCCGATCGCCGTGCTGGCCAACGATATGGACGTCGATGCCGGCGATCTTCTCGCCATCTCGGCTGTCGATATGACGGGCACGATCGGTATCGTTGGAATTTCCGGAACGTCGCTGACCTACGATCCCGGTTCGGGCTTTGCGGGTCTGGCGCCTGGAGCGACTGCCGTCGACACCTTCACCTATACGATCGTCGACTCCGGCGGCGCTTTCGCCACGGCAACGGTCACCGTCACCGTCTCGGCTGCGAACTTCGCCCCTATAGCGGTCGCCGATGTGGCCGCCGCGGCGGAGGATGGCGGGCCGATCGCGATAGACGTCCTCGCGAACGACACGGACCCGGACGCGGGAGACAGCCTCGCCGTCATCTCCGTCGATACGGGCGGGACTCTCGGGACCGTCGGCTTCACCGGCGCCTTGATAACCTATGATCCGGGAAGTGCCTTCCAGGAACTCGCCGCCGGTGCGACGGCGATCGACAATTTCACCTATACGATTGCGGACACTGGCGGTCTCACCTCGACGGCGATCGTCACCGTCACGGTGACCGGCATCAACGATGCGCCGCTGGCCGTGGCCGATACGGCTCTTGCCACCGAGGACGGCGGTCCTGTCGTGATCGCGGTCCTTGCGAACGACATCGATCCCGACGAGGGCGACAGTCTGAGCATCCTTTCCGTCGGTACGGCGGGAACTCTCGGCTCGGTGACCTTCTCCGCCTCCGGTGTCACCTACGACCCGGGCTTTGGTTTTCAGTCCCTCGCCGCCGGGATGACGGCGACCGACAGTTTCACCTATACGATCCGGGACGCGGTGGGCGAGATGTCCTCTGCCACGGTAACGGTGACGGTCGCCGGCACGAACGACGCGCCCGTCGCCGTTGACGACACGGCGAACGCGGTGGAGGACGGCGGGCCGATCGTCATTTCGGTGCTGGGGAACGACAGTGACGTCGACGCCGGCGACATGCTCTCCATCCTGTCGGTCGACACGGCCGGGACGATGGGATCGGTCAGCATCCTCGGCGATACCCTCGTCTACGACCCCGGCAACGGCTTTGCAGCCCTCACCTCGGGTTCGACCACGACGGATACCTTTACCTACACGCTGCGGGACGCCGCCGGCCTGACCTCGGTCGCGATGGTCACCGTCACCGTGAGCAGCCTCGACGACAATCTGATCGGCGGTGGTGGTGCCGACCTCCTCGACGGCGCGGCGGGAAGCGACACGCTCTCGGGCAATGGCGGCAACGACACGCTGCTCGGGGGCGCTGGCAGCGATCTCCTCATCGGCGGCACCGGCAACGACAGCCTGGATGGTGGCGAGGGCGGCGACACCTATCTTCTGAGCGGTGCCGGGGAGGGGACCGACACCTTCCGCGACACCGGGACCGGTGGGATCGATACCATCCTCGCGCTGGCGGCGGGCACGGTGATCCGGCCGGCCGGCGGGTTCAGCCTGGCGTCGAGCGGGATCGAAGTGATCTCCGGCGATGGACTCGCCAATGTCAGCATTCTCGGTGGCACGGCTGCCGAAATGTTCGACTTCACCGGCGTGACGCTGGTCGACATCGCGCTGATCGATGCCGGCGCTGGCAATGATACCGTGCTCGGTTCGGGCGGAGCGGATGTGATCCGGGGCGGCACCGGCAACGACAGCCTGGATGGTGGCGAGGGCGGCGACACCTATCTTCTGAGCGGTGCCGGGGAGGGGACCGACACCTTCCGCGACACCGGGACCGGTGGGATCGATACCAT
>JALHMN010000019.1 GCA_022844005.1 bacterium
CGCCGCGGCCAGCCCGCTCCGCCGGGCGGCCGAAAGCGTTTCGAGCAGCTTCGCAGCCGGCGGGCGCGCAGCCGCCGGCGGTGCCGAGGCCGGCCCTGCAGCTTCTCCGCCGGACGCGCCACCCGCCTGGGCGCGGCGCATGAGGCGGAGCCAGGCCGCCAGTCACGGGGCTTCCGCCGCCACGCACGCTATCCGGTCCGGCGATCACGGTGGTGGCGGCTCCTCCATCGACCTTTCTGAAGGGAACCACTGATGTTCAAGCGTTCGTCCGTCCGTTACGGCTACACACCCGTGCCGGAGACGCCCTACCAGAAGGCCGCGCAGGTGTGGGACGACCGGATCGGCTCCGCGCGCGTGCAGGCCAGGAACTGGCGCCTGATGGCGTTCGGCTGCCTGGTCTTGGCCGCCGGTCTCGCCGGTGGGCTCGTCTGGCAAGCGGCGAGGGGTACGATCACGCCCTGGGTCGTCCAGGTCGACAGACTGGGCCAGGCGCAGGCAATCGCGCCGGCCGATGCCTCCTATCGGCCGACCGATCCGCAGATCGCCTTTCATCTTGCGCGCTTCATCGAGGACGTGCGCGGCCTGCCGTCCGACGCGGTCGTGCTGCGCCAGGGCTGGCTACGGGCATACGAGTTCACGACGGATCGCGGCGCCGCGGCCCTCAACGACTATGCGCGCCGCGCCGATCCCTTCGCCAGGCTCGGCAAGATGCAGGTCTCCGTCGAGGTCTCGAGCGTCATACGGGCATCGCCGGAGAGTTTCCGGGTGGCCTGGACCGAGCGCCGCTACGAAAGCGGCCAGCTCGCCGCCACCGAGCGCTGGACCGCCATCCTCACCATCGTGATCGAACCGCCACGCGACGCCGATCGCCTGCGCAAGAATCCCCTCGGCGTATTCGTCAACGCCATCAGCTGGTCGAAGGAGCTCGCACAATGAAGTACCGCAGCATGCGGCCAGCCCTCTTCGTCTCCCTGCTGGCGGTCACCGGATGCGCATCCACCAAGCCGCCGCAGATCAGTTACGACGCGAGCGTGCCGCCGCTTCCGGTGGCCGCCGCGCCTGTCGAGGATCCGCCGCCGCGGCCTCTGCATGTTCCACCGGCCTGGACGCCGGCGCGGGGAGGACCGGCGGATGCGAAGGATCCGGTGGGGCGCGTGGAGGCCGCCAATGGCGCCGCCCGCATTGAGCCTCGCCGCGAGGGCTACTTCAACGCCGTGCAGGTGTTTCCCTACAGCCCGGGGGCCCTCTATCAGATCTACGTCGCGCCGGGACAGGTCACCGACATCGCCCTGGAGCCCGGGGAGCAACTGACCGGCTCGGGCCCGGTGGCGGCGGGCGACACGGTACGCTGGATCATTGGCGACACCGAGAGCGGCAATGGTGATACGCGTCGTGTCCATATTCTGGTCAAGCCGACCCGGCCTGCCATCGAGACCAACCTCGTGGTCAACACCGACCGTCGTACGTACCTCATCGAGCTGCGAGCTCACGAGCGACCCTATATGCCCTCGGTCGCGTGGTTCTATCCGGAGAGCCGAGGCAAGAGCCTTCGCGCTCTGCCCCCGGTGCCCGTTCTTCCCGAGATTGCCCAGCGCCGGTACCGCTATTCGATCGAGGGCGACAAACCACCCTGGCGGCCGGTCAATGCCTACGACGATGGGCGCAAGGTCTATGTCGAGTTCTCGCCCGGCATTGTGCAGGGGGAGATGCCGCCCCTCTTCGTCGTCGGCGCGGACGGCAAGCCGGAGCTCGTCAACTCCCGTGCATACGCCAACGTCCTGATCGTCGACCGGCTGTTTGCCGCCGCCGAATTGCGGTTGGGGGGTGAGCGCCAGCAGATCGTTCGGATCGTCCGTACGGACGGAAGGCCACCGCGATGACCGATCAATCTCAGTCGGATTCCACACAATCGACGACCGCTCAGCCTTTCAGGCTGCGATCGGAGGGGCCTCGCGTCACCCGTCTGTCGCGCACTGTGCTGATCGGCGGGACGGCGCTGGCCCTGATCATCGTCTGCGGTGCCGTGCTGTGGGCTTTGCAGAGCGATCGGCTGCGTGGCGTCACGCCGCAAGAACTCTACACGACCGACCGGCCGCGCGTGGCCGACGGTCTGGCGGCGTTGCCCCGGGATTACACCGGGGTTCCCCGAGATGTCCCGCCGCTCGGGCCGCCGCTGCCGGGCGACCTCGGTCGGCCGATCGCGGCAGCCCAGGGTCAAGCCGCCCCATCGTCGCCCGACGCCGAGCAGCAGCGCCGGGCTCAGGAGACGGAAGCCGCCCGCGTCAGCCGCCTGTTCGCTCCCGGCAATCGTCAGACACAGCCTGGCGCCGCAAGTATTCCCCCGTCTCAGCCATCAATGTCGGCAGCGGCGGCTGCGACAGATGAAGCCTCGATCCAGAACGGACAGGACCGCAAAGTCGCCTTCATGAATGCGCCTGTCGATCGGAAGACGACGAGTCCCGATCGTCTGGCGCAGCCTGCTTCACCGTTTGTGCTGCAGGCCGGCGCAGTCATTCCTGCGGCCCTTATCACCGGCCTTCGATCCGACCTGCCGGGACAGGTCAGCGCGCAGGTGACGGAGAACGTCTATGACACGCCGACGGGTGGCGCGTTGTTGATTCCTCAGGGGGCACGGCTGATTGGCGTCTACGACAGCCAGGTTAGCTTCGGGCAGTCACGTCTTCTTCTGGTCTGGACGCGGCTGCTTCTGCCGAACGGCTATTCGATCGTGCTCGAACGACTGCCCGGGGCGGATGCCAGCGGTCAGGCCGGTTTGGAAGACGGTGTCGATCATCATTGGGGCTCGCTGTTCAAGGCCGCACTTCTCTCGACCATCCTCGCGGTCGGCACCGAACTCGGGTCGGACCAGAACGATAGCGATATCGTCCGTGCCCTGCGCCGTGGTGCGGGCGACACGCTGAATCAGGCTGGACAGCAAGTGGTGCGGCGCAACCTCAACATCCAGCCCACTCTGACCATCCGGCCGGGCCATCCGGTGCGGGTCATCGTAACCCGCGATCTCGTGCTGCAGCCTTACCGAGGATAGGAGAAACCCGATGTCCAAGCTCAAACTTGGTGCCATCCTGGACGAGAAGCCGGTGAAGCTGACGGTGGACTTGCCGGCGACCATCCACCGGGATCTCGTCGTCTACGCGGAGGCGCTCGGCCGTGAAACGGGGCAGACGATCGATCCGGCCAAGCTCGTGGGGCCGATGTTGGCTCGGTTCATGTCTGCGGATCGAGCGTTTGCCAAAGCGCGGCGTTCGGCAAAAGCCTCCGCGCAGAAAGTGGACGCTAGGTGAGGGTGGTTGGATGGTGTGTTTGTCGGAGCGTTTCCAGGAATCGGGCAAGAGCCGGGTTTCGGTTGTGCTCCTCCCAGCATGCCGTGAAGGTGATATGGCTGGGGCCTGATGCATCGCGAAGCTCGCGAAAGCGGACGCCGGTATAAGCAAGACTGGTCCATGATTCGCAGTGAACGCTGACATGAAGTCCAGCTTCAACCATTCCCAGGACGTTTTCGTTGCTGACGTCCCACGTCTCGATATTGGGACCATCGCCAGGCGACGAGAGCTTCTTCAGGATTATGTTGCGTAGATCCGATCCGGGATCACGCTGGCTGAGAAGGAAGGTCTCATCCTTCAATTCGCTCCAGTCGATCGCGTCGCTGGTTGAAAGCGGATGCCTTATCGATACCGCAGCGACAATGCGCTCTGACCAGAGCGACATGGACGGTCCATTATGCTGCCGCGCTTGTCCTGCGACAATGGCCACATCCAGCTCTCCCGATCCAAGAACAGTTATCAACCGAGACCGCGATTGCTCAGTGACATTTAAGCGGATACCCGGAAACGTCTTGATGTATTCGGCAAGTACAGTGCGCAACTTGCTAGTCGATACCCCCAGCCCAAATCCAATTTTTACTACACCGGCTTCTCCGCGATCCACCAAGCGCGACGCTGCAACCATGTCATCAATTTCGGCAAACAAACGGCGCGAAGCGTGCGCCATGCTCTCGCCAGCCGGCGTAAGACGTACTCCACCACTTGAGCGTTCGAATAGAGAGACACCGATTTGCTCCTCAAGATGTCTAATACGGCGACTTAATGCCGATTGCTTGAGGTTTAGGGCTGTCGCTGCTTGCCGGAAACTCCCATGCTCGGCGGCAGCGATCACGCTGCGCAACGAACTTAGATCGAGGTTCATATTCCGACCATGCGCTTGTTGAGGATCGATACTGCAGGGAAGTGTGGGCTCCCTCGTCGGGCTTTCATAATGGGCGAAGCCTCGCTCGGAGATTTCCACCAGCATACATTTTTGCAATCTCAGCGGTCTCCAGCGTTGGTGGAACGCTTCCCAGCGCCGGCGACACCTGACTATCGAGCATAAATGGGCTGAAAACTCTGCCTCTGAACGTATCGCCAAGCTCCCTTTTGCATCGGGTTGGGGCGCGGCCATTCTTAGGGCGTGACTACTGCCCTGCGCGCTGGTCGTTATCATTGACTACTATCCGAAATGAGTATTCTGCACATGTAGGAGCATCAATCGCATGAACAATACTCTTAGTTCGCTTCTGCTAACTGTGGCTGTATTTCTACCTAGCCAACTAGCTGCCCAAACGGTTCCACCCCACGGTCTCAAGAAAACTTCGGTGCCGGAGATCGTTTGCCAGTCAGTTGAGAATCTCGGCATGACCGATGAAGGAATGACCGATCCGCAGCTCGCCAGCATAGATTGCAGGAAGCTACCGCCCGGTACCGTGATATTCGTTTCTTGGGACCATAGGAAGATTGTTGGTGGCATGGCGGTGCGTGCAAGGAAAGACTTTCCGGACCGGATTGATTTGTTTTGGATCAGGGAGGGCAGGTTGGTGTCCGTGCCCTCGACTTGCAAGCCACCGCATCTAGAAGCGTGCTGAGAATGGAATCTGTCTGCGGCCTGCTCCGTTTTTGCCGCTGGGCCAGGTCGGATAGTGTTTACATGACCGACAGACGGGATTTGAGGCGGGATGCCTCCTCGGCGGTGATTGTATAACCTGACTGTGTCGGGCGATAAGACCAACTTAATGCACGCAGTGTTCCATCGAGTGATTCTGACAATCAAGCGAGGCAAAAACCTCGTGCAGATGTTTTGTGTTGTCTCGCTGGCGCTTGCCAGCATCTCGCATGTGGTCGCCGACTTTCAAGCGGCGAACCAGCCACCCAGCCAGACCGTCGTTTTAAATCCGCAAGAAGATCAAGGTCCTGACTCGCCAAGGCTTGCGGAGGTTTGCCACAGTTGCTCGGTAGTTTCCTTCGTTGAGGTTTTGGCAGGGGCCTATGTTGCCGCAGTAACAGCATCAGAGGTGCCCGCTGGGCGTCTGATGCGCGTATCGGTATACTCGCAGCGTCTCATCGCGCCCCCACCTAAGGCTTGATCCCCAACTATATCGCCCACTGCGCCTAGTCTCCTGGGGGCGGCACGCTGATGTTTAAGTTGTTCGGATCAGTTATGAAAATCGGTGTCGCAGGAGCGTGCCTCCCAAGGCGACGACAATGGGGGCCACGGGTCTGTCACGGCAAACGTCGTGCGTGGCCGCGGTTAGGGCCGTGGGGGCGACCATTCCTTTGGTCGCCGGTACGATTGTGTTGCCGCTGGGAGCATCGGGCCAGCGCGAAGCAACGCAGCCGATCTACTATTGAATAGGATGGAGCATGGGCGCGGGTCATTCACCTGAATCGGCGCCGGCCGCCGGCACCGCTGCTGCTCAACACAAGGGCCGTCTGGTCGGCGCGCTGACCCTTACAGTCAGTTTCATGGCTATCGAGGTGATAGGAGGGCTGTGGACCGGCAGCCTCGCGTTGCTCGCGGATGCGGCACATATGATGACAGACGCCGGCGGCTTGGCTCTGGCGCTTATCGCCATTCGCTTTGCTGAGCGTCCGGCTACACCGCAGAAGACATATGGCTATGTCCGAATGGAAGTGCTCTCTGCGCTGACCAATGCTGTGGTCTTGCTTCTGCTCACAATTTACATTTGCTACGAAGCCTATCAGCGCTTCCTGAACCCGCCGGACATTCTGGGTGGGCCCATGCTGGCGGTCGCCGCAGCAGGACTTGTCGTCAATTTAATCAGCATGAAGTTGCTGTCGGCAGGATCGTCGACAAGCCTCAATGTAAAAGGGGCGTACTTCGAGGTGTTGAGCGACATGCTCGGCTCGCTCGGGGTCATAATCGCCGCAATTGTCGTCATGCTGACAGGCTG
This sequence comes from bacterium, assembly GCA_022844005.1. GTDB lineage: Bacteria > Pseudomonadota > Alphaproteobacteria > Ferrovibrionales > Ferrovibrionaceae > Desertibaculum. Next base: position 6,242 of record JALHMN010000019.1, read on the forward strand.
GAAGCTGGCCGACCCCATCATCGGCGCCGGCATTGGTCTGTTCATTATTCCGCGCACCTGGATGCTGCTGAAGCAGGCGATCCACATCCTTATGGAGGGCACGCCTCCCGAAGTCGACATGCTGCTACTCGAGCGCAAACTAAAGGAGATTCCTGGCGTGATCGCTGTGCATGACTTGCACGTCTGGACGATCACATCCGGTATCGACGCAATTAGCAGTCATTTAGTCGTGTCCGACATTGCCCAAGCGAGGGCGATCCTAGTCGCTGCGAACGAAAGCATGAAAACGACCTTCAACATAAGGCACACCACATTTCAGATAGAAGACCAGCTCCTTCGCGAAGCAGAAGGGCAGCGAAGGCTTTAATATGGCTCCAGAGCTTGCTTATGGTAGGCGACTGGCCACCGTCCGGCGCCGCGCCCTTCAGACGGGAACGCTCGTCAAGATCTCCCTTGCGCTCGGTTTGTGCGTTCTTCTTTTAATCGTAGGCGGTTGTTCGCGGGAGATCGGAACGAAATATGAGCCGTCGCTAGCGGACCGACTAGTGCCTGGCTCATCGACGTTTGCGGATGCGGTTCGACTACTGGGCAAACCCTTCAAGACGAGGGGCACCTTGCGCGGCATTACTTGGGCTGAATGGTGGTACCTGAAAGATCATCCCCATCGCACAGAATCACAAAACCTGGTGGCGCTGTTCGCTGCTAACGGCACGTTGCTTTCGATCGTCCGGCGCCACGACAACCAACCCCAGCTTGCACCCTCCAATGACTAGAGGTTCAAGCGCAAAGATCACCGATCCGTTCGAAGTCGGCCTGAAACGTAGCGAAGAGCACTGCCGTGTGAAGTTCGCTCCCTGGGTCGCAACGCCGCATCAGTGCTCAGGTGATTGTATAACCCCTACGCGGTGATAGATAAGCGAACGTGGTGATTAGTATAGGACATCCGCTGGCACTGGCATTTCGACGGAGCGTACGCTTCGTCCGAATGTTCTGCGTACTGTCCTTGGCAATCGCCAGCATCGTGCATGTTTTCGGCGATTTTCGCGCGAACGGCGCAGATATCGATGCAGGGCAGGCTGCGGTTTCCAGCGCATCGAACGACCTCGAAAGCGAGGGCGGCCAGGCTGCGGAAGTCTGTCATAGCTGCTCTGTCTCGCCCTATTTCACCGCAGCATCCGTGCTCTTCTTTGCCGACACTTCTTCGGAAGTGCCTGAAGGACGCCTTATAGAGGTGGCCGCTGCCTTTTCACGCCTAGCAGGCCCACCCCCCAAGACCTGATTTCGTCGTGTTTCGAACATCGCGCCAACGTTTTCGGCGCGGTCGTGCCGATGAACGCTTTTCTGGGATCAAATCATGTCAATTCGCGTAATGGGCGCGCTGTGCGCAGCGCTTCTCGTTGTCACGCATGCAAACGGAGCCTGGTCGCAAACTGCGCCAACGGCAGCGCAACGCGCGTCAACCAGCGGTCAGCAGCACGCGCCCAAAGGGATACTTACCCTTCGTCAGGCTCTACAGCAGGCGGTGAACGCCAGCCCGCGCATCGACATCGCTGACCGCAACATCGGTATGGCCGATGGCCGCCGCCGTCAGGCCGGCGCAATGCCCAATCCGACGATAGGCTTCGAAATCGACAATTTCGCGCCGGGCAATTCCGAGAATGTCGGCGGTGCCGAGACGACGCTGATGCTTAGCCAGCTCATTGAGTTGGGCGGCAAGCGCGACGCGCGTGTATCCGCAGCACTGGGCGATGCAGATGCGATGAAGTGGGAGAAGGATGCGACCCGGCTGGAACTCCTTTCGGAAACGACGCTCGCCTTCGTCGAGGCACTTTCGGTGCAGCGGCGTATCCAGATTTTGGAGCGTCAGGCGGCCACCCTTGAACGGCTTGTGCCGCTGATGCAGCGCCGCGTCGATGCGGGTGCTTCGTCGCCGTCCGAAGTCACGCGAACCCAGACCGCGGTCGGCGTGACGAGACTGGAACGCGAACGCGCGCGCCTGGCTTTTGCGGTAGCTCGGAGGGAGCTCACTGGATTAATGGGGCGTGATCTCCCAGCCTTTACGTCTGTTTCCGGCGACTTTAATCGTCTTGTCCGTCCTGCACCGCTCGAAGTCTTGATCAAGGCGATCGACGACAATCCGCAGCTCATGCGCTGGACGGCCATACGGGCCCAACGTGACGGCGAACTCTTGGTCGCACGCCTAAAGCCCATTCCCGACGTTACGGCCAGCGTAGGCTGGCGCTACTACTCCGACACCCAGCAGAGTGCCGTCCGACTGGGCGTTTCGATGCCGTTTCCAGTGTTGGATAGAAACCGGGGCGGAATCCAAGAAGCGCAAGAAAACTCTCGCAAAGCCCATGCGGAGCGAGCCTCCAACCGGCTCGCCCTGATTACAGTCGTGGCGAAAGCACACGACACCGCAACCAACCAGCTCATCCAGCTTGATCTCATTCGCAAGACGATCTTGCCCGCGGCACGCCAGACTTACGCGACCATCGAAACGGGGTACGGCCAGGGACGCTTCACCGTGCTGGAAATCCTGGACGCTTATCAGACTGTCGCCGACGCGGAGCTGAAGGAGCACGAGGCGCTGACGAGCTTCCATTCGGCCGTTGCCACAATCGAGGGACTCACCGCGAGCCCCGTGAACGTTACGAGGGCACGATGATGAATTTTGCAAAGAAGGCGCTAGGCTATTTGACGGTGGCAGTCATATGCGCCGGCATTTTGGCCGCCGCCGGCTATTACGTCTTCGATACGCGATTTGCCAACCAGTCCAGAGCCGCCGCCGGCGCCAAAGGCGGACACGGCGAGAAGGAAGGGGACAGCCACGATGAGGGTGTGAAGCTCACCGATGCGCAGGTGACGGCCGCAGGTATCGAGCTGCTGACAGCAAGTCCCCGGGAACTGCGCGATACTCTGCAGCTGAATGGCACGGTGCAGCCCAACCAAGAGACCCTGGTCAAGGTGACCCCACGCTTCCCCGGCGTCATCCGCAGCATGCGCAAGCGGCTGGGCGACAAGGCTAAGAAAGACGATGTGCTCGCGAGCGTCGAGAGCAACCAGAGCCTGACCGTTTATGAACTCAAAGCACCGATCGACGGCACCGTGATCGACCGCGACGGCACGCTGGGTGAGTTCGCATCGGAAGCGCGGCCGATCTTTACTATCGCCGACCTCTCCTCGATGTGGGTCGATTTCGCGGTGTTCCGGAAGGACTTCTCGAAAGTCCGGATCGGGGACGCTGTTTCCATCGACGTTGGCGACGGCGGTGCACCCATCGAAGCCAAGATCGACTACCTTTCGCCAATCGGCGCTAGCGATACGCAATCGGCCATAGCGCGGGCAATCGTTCCCAACAGTGGACGCCTGCGTCCGGGCTTGTTCGTCGACGGAAAGGTCGTCCTGTCGGCGCGCCCAGTCGATGTCGCCGTCAGTACAAACGCTCTTCAAACGCTCGAAGGCAAAAACGTCGTCTTCGTTCGCAACGGCGAAACGTTCGAGGCGAGAGAGGTCGAACTAGGTAATCGGGATGCCGATTGGGCAGAAGTTATATTCGGCCTCGTCGCCGGTGACGTTTATGCAGCCAAGAATAGCTTCGTGATCAAGGCGGAGATCGGCAAGGCCGGCGCCGCTCACGAACATTGAGGCGGGAGACCCAACATGATCGACAAGATCCTGGCATTCTCCATCCAGAACCGATGGTTCGTCATCATGATGAGCATCGCGGTCGGTGCGCTGGGTGCGTGGAATTTCACGCGCCTACCGATCGATGCGGTGCCCGACATCACCAACGTGCAGGTGCAGGTCAACACTGTTGCGCCGGGCTACTCCCCGCTGGAGGTCGAGCAGCGCATCACCTTCCCACTGGAAACCGCGATGGGCGGCCTACCGAAGCTCGAATACACACGCTCTCTATCGCGTTATGGCCTCAGTCAGGTCACCGTCGTTTTCAAGGACGGGACCGACATCTACTTCGCCCGCCAGCTCGTGAACGAACGCATCCAGCAGGCCAAGGAGCAGCTTCCGCCCGGCACAGAAACAGCGATGGGACCAGTCTCAACTGGGCTCGGCGAGATCTACATGTATGCGGTTGAAGACAAGCCTGGGGCGAAGCGGCCGGACGGCGAACCCTATTCGGCCACAGACCTGCGGACGATCCAGGATTGGATCATCAAGCCGCAGCTCCGCACGGTGCCGGGCATTGTCGAGGTCAACACGATCGGCGGCTACGAGAAGCAGTTCCACGTGCTGCCCGATCCCGCGAAGCTGATGGCCTTTCGCCTCACGTTCCGCGACGTCATGCAGGCGCTGGCGACACACAATGCGAATGTCGGCGCAGGCTATATCGAGCGCAACGGCGAGCAGTATCTGGTCCGCACGCCGGGACAGGTGAACACGCTGCCGGAGATCCGCGACATCGTCATCGGCACACGCGGCGGAATTCCCATCCGAATTTCCGACGTGGCGGAGGTCAAGGAAGGAACCGACCTGCGGACGGGCGCCGCGACGCTCGACGGCAAGGAAACCGTCATCGGCACGACGATGCTGCTGATCGGCGAGAACAGCCGGACGGCCGCTCAGCGCGTTGGCGCCAAGCTGGACGAGATTGCTCGCTCGTTGCCTGACGGAGTTGTGGCGAGGGTGATCTACGACCGGACCAAGCTTGTCGAGGCAACAGTCTGGACAGTCGAGAAGAATCTGCTCGAAGGCGCTCTGTTGGTCGTGGTCGTGCTGTTCCTGATTCTCGGCAACTTCCGCGCAGCCTTCGTCACGGCCTGCGTCATTCCGCTGTCGATGCTCTTCACCATCACCGGCATGGTGGAGAACCATATCAGCGCCAATCTGATGAGTCTCGGCGCCATCGACTTCGGCATCATCGTCGACGGCGCGGTGATCGTGGTCGAGAACTGCCTGCGCCTGCTGGCCGAGGAGCAGCACAAGCGCGGCCGGCTGCTTACACGGAACGAGCGCTTCGAGACCATTCTTGCGGGTGCCAGCGAGGTCATCAAGCCGAGCCTGTTTGGCACTGTGATCATCGGCGTTGTCTATCTGCCCATCCTTACGCTGACCGGCGTGGAAGGGAAGATGTTCACACCCATGGCCCTCACGGTGCTCATGGCTCTTTTGGGCGCCGCCATCGCCTCGATGACACTGGTGCCTGCAGCAGTGGCGCTTCTGGTCACCGGGAAGGTCTCCGAAAAGGAGAACTTCTTCATGCGCGGCGCACTGCGCCTTTACGCACCGGCGCTCGAAGGCGCCATCCGGCTGCGCTACGTCGTCGTTGCGATGGCCTTCGTGCTGGTAGGCGTGGCAGGCGTCGCGGCTTCGCGCATGGGTGGGGAGTTCATTCCCTCACTCGACGAGGGCGACATCGCCATGCATGCGATGCGCATACCCGGCACCAGCCTGACCCAGTCGGTTCAGATGCAAGAAGCGCTCGAGAAGGCGATCCTGGAATTTCCGGAAGTCAAGGAGGTCGCGGCCAAGATCGGCACGGCCGAGGTCGCAACCGACCCGATGCCGCCGAATGTCGCCGACAACTTCATCTTCCTGAAGCCGCGATCCGAATGGCCAGATCCCAACCGCTCCAAGGCCGACCTGGTGACGGCCATCGAAAAGCGGGTCGAGCAGATTCCGGGCAACAATTACGAGTTCACGCAGCCCATCCAGATGCGCTTCAATGAGCTGATTTCTGGTGTCCGAAGCGATCTCGGCATCAAGATCTTCGGCGATGACCTCGATACGCTTCTGTCAATTGCCAACAAGGTCCAGTCCGTCGTGCAGGCCGTACCCGGCGCTGCCGACGCGAAGACCGAACAGGTGAGCGGCTTGCCGATGCTCACTGTGAAACCTAACCGTGCGGCTCTCGCGCGTTATGGCATTACGCTGGCGGAACTCCAGGAGGTGGTGGAGATCGCCGTCGGAGGCCGAGAGGCGGGGCTGATCTTCGAGGGCGACCGCCGTTTCGATATCGTGATCCGGCTACCTGAGCGCATGCGCGTTGATGTCGATGCCCTGTCGTCGCTTCCGATTCCCATTCCTGCGCAAGTGGCGGGAAAGGAGAACGGAGCCAAGGATGGTCGCGCGATCGTGCAGACTGGCCTTGGCGTGGCGGCCCCGTATGTGCCGCTCTCCGCCGTGGCCTCGATCGAAATCGCACCAGGTCCCAATCAGATCAGCCGCGAGAACGGCAAGCGTCGCATCGTCGTTTCGGCGAACGTGCGCGACCGCGATCTCAGTTCCTTCGTGAGCGAAGTGCAGAGTCGCGTCACTGAACAGGTCAAGCTGCCGGCGGGCTACTGGATCGGTTGGGGTGGCCAGTTCGAGCAGCTTGTCGGCGCTACAAAGCGCCTCGCCATCGTCGTGCCCGTCGCGCTGTTGCTGATCTTCGTCCTCCTGTGTATGAGCCTGGGGTCGGTTGGCGATGCACTCCTGGTCTTCAGCGGCGTACCGCTGGCTCTGACCGGCGGTGTGGCTGCTCTCGTGCTCAGGGACATTCCGCTCTCGATCAGTGCAGGCATCGGCTTCATCGCTTTGTCTGGCGTTGCCGTGTTGAATGGCCTGGTCATCATCACCTTTATCCAGGGACTGAGAAACCAGGGGCGCACGGTCGCGGACGCCGTGCGCGAGGGGGCCATGAAGAGGCTCCGTCCTGTGCTCATGACCGCGCTAGTCGCGTCGCTAGGCTTCGTGCCCATGGCGATCGCAACAGGCGCAGGCGCCGAAGTGCAGCGGCCACTGGCCACCGTCGTCATTGGCGGGATCATCTCGTCGACGATCCTGACGCTGGTCGTTCTACCGGCTCTGTACGCCCTGTTTCATCGAGACAAACCTGTTCAGGAAGAGGAGATGGCATGAAGAAGATCATGATCGCAGCGATGCTGACACTGTGGGCTGGCATGGCGGTGGCGCAGCATAACCACGCCGCTACCAAGGGACCGAACGGCGGGCCCGTCCACGATGTGGCCGGGGTGCATGCCGAGCTTGTGATGGTCGGCAACGCCGTGACCATCAACCTGCTCGACGAAAGCAACAAGCCGACGTCCGCTAAAGGCTTTAGCGGCTCTGTGCTGATCGTTGCCGGATCTTCTCGCGAAACCGTGCAACTCGCCGTCTCCGGCGATAGTTCGCTGAAGGGTGAGGCGAAGGCGACCATTCCGTCGGGCGCACAGGTAACCCTAGTGCTGAAGAACGCCGCCGGAAAGTCTGGTCAGGCCAAGTTCTAAGGGAGTCAAGGAGCGGCAGTCCCGCGGGGCTGCCGCGTCCCCACCTATCGTTCCGAATGGAACAGCTGCCCCATCTCCAGGGCGGTCGACAGGAAATGTACTCGCAAATAATGCTTAGTGTCGTGGCAGAGAAATTGTCGCTGAACGCCGGTGAGCGCCGCTGGCATCGCGAGCGCAGATCGGCTTGGCTGCGCCTCGTGGCCCTCGCGATATTGGTTGTGAATCTCGGGCTCGCTGGCAAGCAGGACAGCGGAATCGTCCATGCGAACGTCGTCGTTGTCTACGGCGTCCTGACGATCATAGCTTTGATTCTCGCAGAACTCCGAAGAGGGACGACGTGGCTCTCTTGGTTCTATGTGGTTATGGATGCAATGCTCGTTGTCATTCTCTTTCACGAGCATCTCTTTGCGCCCGGCAAGGATCTCGATCACACGCTCACGGCACCGTCGCTCGCAATCGGCTTCGTTCTGCTGACCCATGTTGCCCTCCGTCTACGGCCGGTGCTTGTTTTCCTGTTCTCAGGTTTGGTAATTTTGGGTTGGCTGGCATTGCTGACTGTCGCGGTGGAAGCCTACTTGGGAAAGGGCGCGGCCCACGCGCTCGATTGGTCAGCGTTTCTCACGGAAGCGGCACTCGCCGCAGCGTTCGGCTTTGCCGCGCTGGTTTGCGGTTTGCTCACCCACGATCACAATGTCCTCCTGAGCACTGCGGTCCTGGCGGAACGACGGCGCGCCAATCTCAGTCGCTTCTTCTCGCCGACTGTCTTGACGGAGCTGCAAGCGACAGGAACCTCACTTGACCTCGGTCGACGCGAAGTGGCTGTGATGTTCGTCGACCTGCGCGGGTTCACGAGTCTGAGCGAGACGATCCCCTTGGAAATGCTGGCCAGGCTCCTAGCTGAATTCCGGGAACTGGTAACGCGCGAAGTATTCGCGCACGGAGGCATGATCGACAAGTTCATAGGCGATGGAGTGATGGCGGCCTTTGGCCAGCCGAAATCAACGGCGGACGATGCTGCACGCGCCTTGGAATGCGCCGTCCATCTGAGTCGTAGGCTGCATGACTGGTCCGAGATGCGGCGGCGCCGGGGCGACGTGAATCCTCGCGCTGGTATCGGTCTGCATTTTGGTACTGCGATAGGCGGCGTCCTCCGCAGTGGCTCGCATGACGAGTTCACCCTCGTGGGCGACGCGGTCAACGTCGCGCAGCGCCTGGAAAGATTGTGCAAACCCCTGGACGCGTCGATCGTTGCGTCATGGGAGGTCGTCGAAGCAGGCGATGGAAGAGAGCTAACCGACTGGAAGTACGAGAACGGAGTTGAAATCGAAGGGCGCAGTAGGCGAATGCGCATCGCTTATGTTCCGAACGAAGTGGGGAGAGTGACGGGGGAATTGATTCAGCAAGGAGTCTGCCGATGAAAGCGTTTGTATTGATTGCCGCGTTGTTTCTGCTTTCGAACTTGTCGCAGGCCCAGGACGGCAGAGACATTGTCACCGGCCCTCATGACGGCAAGATGCAGGAAATTGCCGATGTGGAGGTAGAACTGCTGGTAAGCGAACGCGAAGTAACGCTTTGCCTGTGCCGTCAGAACGCACCGATCGATACGAGCAACTACAAGGCCATCGTGACTGTCGTTTCGGGGGCGAGCCGCGAGCAGATCGTGCTTCGGCCCACCACCGCGGGCAGGTTGGGAGGGAGCAGCACATCAGCGCTGCGGCCATATTCCGTCTTGTCACTAGAACTGACCTCACCGAGCGGCACGACAGGCACTATCAGGTTTTAGGAAGACATCTCATGCCGACCCGATCCCCAACGAACGAAACGCCGAAACCACATTCGCACTCTCATGCGAAGGGAGAGCCGCACGGGGAGAAGGGAAGTAGGCATACACATTCACATGCGGGCTTCCTTGGTCGGTATGCCGAGTTGATCCTATCGCTCGGGAGCGGACTGCTGGTGGGCTTAGGCTTCGCGATCGAACAAGGGGAATGGGCACCCGATTGGGTATCGCTGGCACTCTATTGCGGGGCTTATCTGGCGGGCGGCTCCTACACTTTACGCGAAGCCTTTGAAAACATACGCCGCGGCAGGTTCGAGATCGACACGCTTATGCTGGTGGCGGCGGCGGGCGCGGCGGCCATTGGCGCCTGGGCCGAAGGCGCATTGCTTCTGTTCTTATTCAGCCTTGGACATGCGCTTGAGCACTTTGCCATGGGCCGGGCTACGCAGGCCATAGAAGCCCTTGCCGAGCTTGCGCCCCAGACTGCGACCGTGAAGCGTGACGGACAGACGCATGAGATTCCGGTTGATCAATTGACCGTTGGGGAAGTCGTCGTCGTGCGGCCGAACGAACGACTACCTGCGGATGGCTTCGTGATCCAGGGACAGTCGAGCGTAAACCAGGCGCCTGTAACGGGCGAAAGCATTCCGGTCGACAAACAGCCCGTTCCAGACCTCGACATCGCACGGACTAGACCGGAGATCATTGCCTCTTCGTCGCGTGTCTTCGCAGGGACCATTAATGGCTCGGGGGCGCTCGAAGTCCAGGTGACGCGCAAGGCAAGTGAGACCGTTCTGGCGAAGGTCGTCAAGATGGTCAGCGAGGCGGAGTCTCGCAAGTCGCCTACGCAACGCTTCACCGACAGGTTTCAGCGGTTCTTCGTTCCAGCCGTCTTGATCCTGGCCGTCTTGCTGTTAGGGGCGGGGCTGGTCGTCGACGAACCGTTTGCCGCGAGTTTCTACAGGTCAATGGCGGTTCTTGTTGCCGCCAGCCCTTGTGCGCTGGCTATCGCAACGCCAAGTGCCGTGCTCTCGGGCGTTGCACGAGCGGCTCGGGGCGGCGTTCTCATCAAGGGCGGCGCGCCACTCGAAGCATTGGGCGCCGTCCGCGCCATCGCATTCGACAAGACGGGTACCCTGACCGAGGGAACCCCTCGCATCACCGACGTTGAGCCAGTGGAAGAGGTAACGGCCGAGGAGTTGCTGGCAGTCGCGGTGGCCGTGGAATCCGCCAGCGACCATCCTCTGGCGCTCGCGATTGTGCAGGACGGACGTCAGCGCCTTGGGAATCGAACGCTGGAGCCCGCGAGCGACGTGCGGAGCCTCACCGGCCGCGGCGTCCAGGCTAAGATCGGTGGCGATGTCGTGTGGATCGGGAAAGCGGAGATGTTCGGCGCGGATGGTGTACCAGCTATCAGTCCTGCCGCCAGGTCCGCGATCGAATCACTCCGCAATTCTGGGCGGACAACGATGGTGATCAAGAAGGGGGAGAGGGATCTCGGCGTCATCGGGCTGATGGACTCGCCGCGATCGGCCGCACGGCAGGTGATCGTTCGGCTGCGTGAACTGGGTATTCGCCGCATGGTGATGCTTTCGGGTGATCATCAGAAAGTAGCAGATGCGATCGCTAGCGAAGTTGGCCTCGATGACGCCCGCGGTGATCTTATGCCCGAGGACAAGGTCAAGATCATTGGTGTTCTTAAGGAGGAGTCGCGGCTGATCGCGATGGTCGGAGACGGTGTCAATGATGCTCCGGCCATGGCGGCCTCTACGGTTGGCATCGCCATGGGCGCTGCAGGTTCCGATGTGGCGCTGGAAACTGCGGATGTTGCCTTGATGGCAGACAGGCTTGAGCATCTTCCCTTTGTCGTTGGTCTCAGCCGATATACGCGCTCCATCATCCTGCAAAACCTGTTCGTCAGTCTCGGTGTGGTGGCACTGCTGGTACCGGCGACAATCTTCGGCCTGGGAATAGGACCGGCTGTCGCGGTCCACGAAGGATCCACGCTGCTTGTCGTCATAAATGCGCTGAGAATACTGGCATATCGGAGTGACGCCCCGTGACCAAAGAGCGGTCGGCTCTCTCCAAGCAGATGGAGGAGGGTGCATACAGTCTCAACCCAAAGATCCTTTGGATGTGCATGTGGGGAAGCAACTCCGCCGACGGCGCTGCGCCCTTGGAATCCGATTGATGAAGTTCAGCAAGAATGTGGGTGTAAGCGTACGACAGCTTCAAAGCTTCGAAAGCGGAAGCAACAGGGGCATAGCCCGGCGACTAACCCAATACCTAAGGTTCAGGAGTATCCTATGAGACGACTCACCTATGCATTCGCGCTACTTGCGCTGACGGGATGCTCTGGCACAGTGCCCGCATCGGGCGAAACCTCTGACGGCGAGACGTTCACTGGCACCTTTAGCCGGCGATCCGATGGCATTGGAGGCGTGGTGCTGTTGCGCAGCGACAAGGGCGCGAGCTGCGAAGGTCGATGGAATCTCGACGAGGATCAGACCGGCTCGGCGGTCGTGGTCTGCAGTGACGGCCGATCCGGAACTGCGGAGCTTTCGGCCCAAGAAGCCAACGGCACGATGAAGGGTATGCTTGGAGGAAAGCCCTTCAAGGGGACTTTTCAGGATCCCATCCGCGTCCACGCGGAATAACTTGTTCGGCGATGACGTGGCCGTCCCTCGCAACCGGAATCGAGGGCCATTCGGTCGGTGTGGTCCATACATCAGATAGACTCGTCACCATCTGCGGACAATCTTCCAGGGGAACCGGGCGAGGCCACCCATTTGCACTACGTCGAAGCGTTTCAGTACCCATCGGGTGCCGTGCGCCTCGAATTTGCGTTCACCCAATTTCTCGGCCGCAGCCGGCTGCGCCCTGTTTTGTGGGAAGCCTGACCTCGATCAGTGCCTCCCGATCAGCTATTCCCTGTCCGTTTCTTCTCGGTACTTTTTGTCGGTGAGCGCGACGTCACGAGCTTCGGAAGGCGATGCATAGGCTAGTGGATCTCGTCTAACATTTGAGTCCCGCTGAGGATTCCCTCTGCGGGTCGGGCATGCGAGTCTGTCGCATGCGACCAGGAATATCCATTACGCTCAAGCCGGCCGTCCGGCGCCGCCTCGCGGCGCTGGCGAGGGACCGCAACGCCGCCCACAAGCAAGTGTGGCGGGCCGAGATCGTGCTGCTGAGCGCTGCCGGGATCGGTACCAACGAGATCATGCGCCGGACCGGCAAGTCCAAGACCTGCGTCTGGCGCTGGCAGGAACGCTTCATGCAGGAAGGCTACGAGGGCTTGCTGCGCGACAAGACGCGGCCGTCGCGCATCCCTGCGCTTGGGACCAACGTCGCCGAGCGCGTCGTCGCGCTCAGCCAAACCGAGCCTCCTGCCGAGGCGACCCAATGGACTGCGGCCATGATGGCGAAGGCCGTCGATATCAGCGCCAGTTCCGTCCACCGTATCTGGCGCGAACACGGCCTTCAGCCGCACCGCATCAAGCAGTTCAAGCTGTCCACCGACCCGCGGTTCGTCGCCAAGCTGCGCGACATTGTCGGCCTCTACGTCGATCCACCCGCCCACGCTGTCGTCCTCTCGGTCGACGAGAAGAGCCAGATCCAGGCGCTCGACCGTACCCAGCCGGGCCTGCCCATGAAGCCGGGACGCGCCGGAACGATGACCCACGACTACAAGCGCCACGGCACGACGACACTGTTCGCCGCCCTCAATGTCCTCGACGGCACCGTCATTGGCCGCAACATGCAGCGTCATCGCCACCAGGAGTTCATTCGCTTCCTCAATACCGTCGAGGCGCAGGTCCCGAGGCGAAAGACGATCCATGCCATCGTCGACAACTATGCCACCCACAAGCATCCGAAAGTGCAGCAATGGCTCGCCCGCCATCCGCGGTGAACCTTCCACTTCACGCCAACATCGGCGTCCTGGCTCAATGCCGTCGAAGGCTTCTTCGCAAAGCTCTCACGACGTCGGCTCAAACGCGGCGTCTTCCGATCCCTCACCGACCTTCAGGCCGCCATCAATCGCTTCGTCGCCGAAACCAACAACGACCCAAAGCCCTTCGTCTGGACCGCCGATCCCAAAAAGATCATCGCCGCCGTCAGAAGAGGGTACCAAGTGTTAGATTCGTTCCACTAGGTGACATCAGACTTCTCGGCACTCTTTTGACGAGCCTAGAGGCTAACAGAAGATGGACCTTCAGGATGTCCCTCGGACACTGAAGGCGAGGGCATCGCTCTCGCCGGCGGCACTAAGCTGCTTTCCGTCGCAACGGCCGCTTTGTTACTGCCATGGCGATCGGCAACGACTTCGTCGGTCGGCCAGTGCATTTCGCGAACAGCGCGATGGCCCTGTCACACACCGCGCAATGTTCTTCGCAGCAGTCGTGCATCAGAAACGCGACGAGGTCGGACAGCGCAGAGAAGATCGCTCTGTAGATGATCGATCGCCCCTCGCGCCGGCTTTCGATCAAGCCGGCCTTTGTGAGCTGATGGAGGTGGAAGGAGATGCGCGAAGCCGAGGCGCCGTCCAAAGCTTCTGCAATCGCCCCTGCAGAACGACCGTCCGCGCCGGTGACCACGAGCATCCGAACGATTCTTAGACGGGTCTGGTTTGAGATGGCCGCGAACGCGTCCAGAGCTTGATTTTCTTCCATTTGTCGCTCAATAGTTCAACATGATTTGAAATGTATCTGTTCTCTCCGGGGCAGCGCAAACAGGGCCAATGGATGAACCATGACCGGATCGCCACGCGCGGGCCAGCAATCGGCTCCGCTTCGTGGCTGCACAAGCTGACTTGTGTTGAGGCGCCAATACGCCGCAATCGCGAAGCTCCGGCGGGGAAGCACTCGGCATGGCACGAGGCGAACTGCGCGACCTTCTCGAAACACGCCAGGTCGCAATCTATTTTTGAGCCGTGTTGCTCGGCACGCTCGCGGGCGTCCTGATCTCTGGCACTGAGCGACTTGAAGGGGCGATCAATCCAGCGCTTGCGCTAATGCTCTTCGTCACCTTCCTGCAAGTGCCGATCGCGTCGCTAAGAAGCGCTTTTCGCAATGGGCGCTTCTTTGCTGCCTTGCTCGCCGTGAACTTTATCGCGGTGCCACTGTTGGCTGCTGTACTGATTCAGTTCGCCCCGGCTGATCCTCTCATTCGGCTGGGCGTGCTGTTCGTGCTGCTGTGCCCCTGCATCGACTACGTCGTTACTTTCTCCCATCTCGGCCACGCCGACGCTCGCTTGCTGCTCGCGTCATCGCCGGTACCCCTGATCATGCAGATGGTGCTGCTGCCGATCTGGATCGCGTTGCTACTGGACGTTGACACGGCCCGATTTGTTCAAGTCGGAACTTTCCTGCATGCATTTCTCTGGCTGATCGCGGCTCCCTTGGGGGCGGCGGTGGTGTGCCAGTTCTGGGCCGCTCGCAGTTCCGTTGGCGCCCGCGCGTACGAGGCGCTCGGCCTGCTGCCGGTGCCGGCGACCGCCGCCGTGCTGTTCATCGTGATTGCTGCCGTCGTACCGCAACTCGGTCCGGCGCTGACAGCGGTGCTCGGCGTCGCGCCCTTGTACGCAGTGTTTGCGATTGTCGCGCCTCTGGTCGGCTGGATCGTCGCGGGCCTTGCCCGGCTGGATGCGCCCGCCACCGCCGCTGGCGCTGGCGGTGGCGGGCGCAATCCCGCTCGTGCCAGCGGTGATCGTCGCTCAAACGCTCATCGAGCTGGTCGCCTCGCTCGTTTACATCCGGGTGATGCCGCGTTTAGGATCGGCGGATGAATAGTAATCGTCCGACAGGTGTTGAATAGGGGGCGCTGCGGGACCGCATCCGCAACTGGCGTTGCGCGCCTGCCGACGGCGCCGCCGGGGCCAGATGTAGCCGACCGCCGCTGCCGCAAGAATGAGCGCCAGGCCGAGGAGACCGGCCACGGCGAATCCGGCACCGCCCGCTGCGAATAATGCGACGATGGGCGCCACGATGAGAGGCGCACAGCAGGCCGCGCAGGCGGCGAGCGCAACGCCGCCCGTCGCGGCGGCGCCCTTGAACAGTCTGGACCGGATCACGCCGCCACCTTCGCATTGATGAAGTGATCGAACAGGTCGCTGGCTGCCGCCTGCGCCGAGGCCGACGGAGCACGGTGAGGGCCAGGGCGACGGTGCCGTTTTCCAGATGAAGGTCGAAGGCTGCGAAGGAACAGCACTGCGTTTCCTGGGCCACCAGCTCCTGGATCTCGGCGAAGGCGGTCAGCCTGTAGTTAAGGTGGAGGCGCCGGCCGTCACGGCGGCTGCGCAGCAATGCCCTCGGGCGAGGTCGCGAATGGCGGCGACCCGCCGATCCAGCGACCTGCCGTCGAGGGTGCAGACGTTGGCAGCGCGGCTCCAGCAACACGCTGGGCCTCCGGGCCGCAGCCCGAACAACAGGCGCTGGCCGGCGTTTTCTGTTGATTGGCGTACATTCTGAACAGCCCTTCGATCACGTTGGCCAGACCCTAATCCTTCAAGTAGCTTGAAGGGCAAGCGGAGACTTTCCATGTTAACCATCGGTGGTCTGGCCAATGCGGCTGGCGTGACGGCGCCCACGATCCGCTACTACGAGGAGATCGGCTTGCTCCCGCAGGCCGGCCGGACGAGGAGCGGCCAGCGCGCCCACGACCGCGACGACGTTGCGCGCATCACCTTCATCAAGCGCAGCCGCGATTTCGGATTCTCCATCGAGCAGGTGCGCGTGCTGGCCGGACTCTCGATCAGCCGCGACAAGGATTGCACAGAGGTTCGCGACATCGCGCGCGTCCACCTGAACGAGGTACGGACCCGTCTCGCTAACCTGAAGGCACTCGAGCGCAGCCTCGATCGGTTCGTTGCTGCGTGCAGCGACGTGTGCGCCGGCGGTGCAGGCGTCGACTGCGTCATCTTCAAGGACGTTGCCGAACCGTCGACGGGCTGTTGCGGCACGACGCGGTCCGACAGCGACGAGGCCCGGCTGGCCGGGAAACGGAACGCGCGGCGATCGCCAACAGGTAGCGGGGCATCGAAGCCTCTTAAGGCCGGCGCGCGCATGCGGTCGTGATCCCGATCCCGAGGACATTAAGGGGATTGCACGCAGCAATCCATCTTGATCCTGTAGGGGCTACGGGACGCGTCATACCCGGAGGACAGGATATGGTCGTTTCCCGTCACCATGTGCTTGGCGCCGAGACAGATGAACGGCAGCAGGTGAATCCCGCAATTCCTGGATGTAGCCTTTGTCGCCCTGGGCGACGGCGTGGCCCCAGGCAGGCACGGCCACCAAAGCGACTGCCAAAATGTCGGCGCTCAAAGCCGGCGGGAGGCGGGCATACGTCAGTCTGGCTACGATCATGGGGTTTGCCATATCCGGTCCAGGGGGATAGGTCTGATGACCATGAGCGGACAACACAAAACCCACCCCGACATCGTGAAGCGCCTGAAGCGCGCCGATGGGCATCTGCGTAGCGTCGTCGAGATGATCGAGGGCGGTCGCTCGTGCCTCGAAATCGCCCAGCAGCTCCACGCGGTGGAGAAGGCGATCAGCGAAGCCAAAAAAACGTTGATCCGCGATCACCTCGATCACTGCCTCGAGGAGACGGTCGGGCCGCTGCCCAAGGCCGAGCGCCGCTCGATCGACGAGTTCAAGAAAATCACCCGCTACCTCTAGGTCCCATGCCCTCGTTTGCCGACCTCCTCCAGCAAGGCGCCGGAAACGCCTGGCTGTTCGTGCCCAGCGCGATCGTGCTGGGCGCGTTGCATGGGCTTGAGCCCGGCCATTCCAAGACGATGATGGCCGCCTTCATCGTGGCGATTCGCGGCACGGTGGGGCAGGCGATCTTGCTCGGCCTGTCGGCGACGGTCTCGCACACCCTCATCGTCTGGGGCATCGCGCTCGGCGGACTGTATTACTGGCGCGGCCTGGAGGCCGAGACGATTGAACCTTATTTCCAGCTCGCCTCGGCTGCGACCATCATCGGCATTGCGCTCTGGATGCTGTGGCGGACATGGCAGGACCAGAAGCGTGCAGTGGCCGCGAGCAGTCATCATGGTCATGGTGCCCATGCACATCCTCTTGGCCATGTGCATGGCCCGGCTCACAATGAAGAAGTCCGGCGCATCGACACCGGCCATGGCGTGCTGGCGCTGGAGATATTCGAGACCGGTGTGCCGCCCCGTTGGCGCCTCCGGAGCGAGAGCGGTCACGGCTGCGCTGCTATGGACGTGACGGTCGAGACCGAGCGTCCTGACTGTGACCGGCAGATCTTCAGCTTCGTTGCGCGCAACGGCTTCCTAGAATCGGTCGAGGAGATTCCCGAGCCACACGCATTCATGGCTCGGGTGCGGTTAACACACGGCGACCATTCGCACGAGTACGATGTTGCGTTCGTCGAGGGTGATGGCGCCGATCACATGCATGAGGAGCTGCGTGGGCTGAATGTTGCGACAGGCGGCTATCAGGATGCCCATGAGCTTGCCCACGCCAACAATATTCGCCACCGCTTTGCCGATCGCAACGTCACGAAGTGGCAGATCGTTCTGTTCGGCCTGACGGGCGGACTCATTCCATGTCCAGCTGCGATTACGGTTTTGCTGCTCTGTCTTCAACTCAAGGAAGTCGCTCTGGGAGCGACGCTGGTCCTGTGCTTCTCGATTGGCCTGGCCCTGACTCTCGTCACCGTTGGAGCCGCTGCGGCGCTGAGCGTACGTCACGCGACCCAACGCTTCGCTTGGTTCTCGACTTTTGCTCGGCGCGCGCCCTATTTCTCAAGCTTACTGATCATAGGTGTCGGCCTTTATGTCGGATTCCATGGCTGGCGCGGCCTCGTGTTCTAGCGGATGCGCCCGAGGACGGACGCCACCGAGCAATCCCAAGATTAAGATCAACGGCGAGGTGACTAGTTCGAGATAGACCAGCCCTTGAGGACTTGGTGGAAGTTGCAGCCGACCATCGCCCGGCCACCGCGCCGCGGGTCGACACCAAGCTTGCCGAAGCAACCGATGGTGACGGCCGATCCGAGGCTGATGCCGGCGGCGATTCCCGAGCTGCTCGGGGGCAAAGTAGCAAGCAACGGTTTCGGGTTCTTTGTAGGTGAGAGCAACGCTCCCGCCGGCGGCACTAAGCTGCTCTCCGTCGCAACTGCTGCTTTGCTATCGTTGTCGCGACCGGCGACGACTTCGTCGGCCTTCGAGTGCATTTCGCAAACAGCGCAATGGCTCTATCGCATGCCACACAATGTCCTTCGCAACAGCCGTGTATCAGAAACGCAACGAGATCGGACAGTGCGGAGAAGATCGCGCTGTAGATGATCTATGCGCCTCGCACCGGCTTTCGTTCAGGCCGCTCTGTTCGAGCTGATTGAGGTGGAAGGAGATTCGCGCGGCTGGGGGCTTGTCTACGACGATTTGCGACGTCTTGATTGCATGTCATGTGCCGCGTGTCGTTGAGCCCCAAGACCCTGACGCTGTGGCGGGCATTCGACGCCTATTTCAGTCAGAGCGTCGATTACCGTAGCGTAATAGCCGCAGGGCGTTGGCGGTGACGAGCACCGTTGCGCCGGTGTCGGCGAGGATCGCCATCCAGAGCGGCGTGCTCCCGACGAGAGTCGTCACCAGGAAAATGGCTTTCAGGCCGAGCGCGAGAGCGATGTTCTGCCAGATGTTGCTCATGGTCGCCCGCGACAGCGAGATCAGCGCAGCGACGCCTTCGATTCGCTCCTTCATCAGAGCGACGTCGGCGGTCTCCAGCGCAACGTCGGTGCCGCCGCCCATTGCGATGCCCACCGATGCGGCAGCGAGTGCCGGGGCGTCGTTGATGCCGTCGCCGATCATCGCAATCGGTCCTTTGGCGCGGTAGGCCGCAATCGCGGCGAGCTTGGCGTCGGGCAGGAGCTCGGCCCGCACGTCTAGGCCGAGCAGGCTGCCGATCGACGTAGCCGTGCGTGCATTGTCGCCGGTCAGCATGACGCTGCGCACGCCGAGAGACCGGAGCTTCTCCAGGCCGGCGCGCGCATCCGGACGCGGCTCGTCGCGCAGCGCGATCATTCCCAGCGCCTGGGCGCCCTGCAGGACGACGACCACGGTCTTGCCGGCCTGCTCCAGCGCCGCGACCCTGTCCGCTTGATCCGGCGTGAGCGCCGACTTTCCCGCGGCATGGCGTGGGGATCCGACCGATACGAAACCCGCCTTGAGGCGCGCCGTCACCGCCTTGCCGGGGGTGACGCTGCTGCCGCCGAAGGCGCGGGGAATGTCGAGCCCGCGCCGCTCCGCTTCGGCGACGATGGCGAGACCCAGCGGATGACTGGAGCCACGCTCGACGGCGGCCGCCATGGCCAGCATGTCGTTCTCGTCACCTGCAAGACACACGATGTCGGTGATCTGCGGCTTGCCGCGCGTCAGCGTGCCTGTCTTGTCGAACGCGACGGTCTTCACCTTGCTCAACGTCTCCAGCGCGGCGCCTCCCTTCATGAGGAGGCCGCGCCGGGCGCCGTTGGCCAGGCCCGACGCGACCGCGGCCGGCGTCGAGATCACAAGCGCGCAGGGACAGGCAATGAGGAGAACGGCCAGGCCGCGATAGATCCAGGTGAACCAGTCGGCGCCGAACAACAGCGGCGGCCCGACGATCACCAGCAACGAGATGGCCATCGCCGCCGGCGTGTACCACTGGCTGAACGTCTCGATGAAGCGGGCCACCGGCGCCTTGGTCGCTTGCGCCTCTTCGACCGCATGGATGATTCGCGCAATCGTGTTGTCGGCGGTCGTGCGGCTGATTTTGACCTGCAGCTCGCCGTCGATGCCGATGCTGCCGGCATAGACGGTCGAGCCGGGCTCCTTCAGCACGGCCACCGATTCGCCGGTCACGGGCGCCTCATCGACGCCGGACGTGCCGTCGATCACGTCGCCGTCAGACGGCACTCGGTCGCCCGGCCGGACCAGCACGACATCGCCGATCTGCAGCGCCTCGACGGGCACGGTTTCGACCTCGGATCCGCGCAGCCGGCGGGCCGTGCGAGGCACCAGGTCCATCAAGGCCCTAATGCCGGCCCGGGCGCGGCCCGATGCGAGGCCCTCGAGCAGCTCGCCAACCGAGAACAGGAAGATGACGAGGGCGGCTTCCGGCGCTTGGCCGATCGCAACCGCGCCGAGGGCGGCGACCGACATCAGCATCTCGATGCTGAAGGGCGTTCCGGACAGAGCGGCAACGATCGCACGCCGCCCAATGGGGACCAGTCCGATGGCCGTGGCGGCAACATAGGCCCACGTCGCCCATGACGGTTCGATGTGGGAGACGATGTAGGCGACGGCGAGCAGCGCCGCGGTGCCGATGACCAGCCTGCCTCGCGGCGACCTCCACCACGGGGCGGTCGCAGCCTGCGCGTCGTTGGCCGGGGTCCGTGCCACATCGGAGCCGGCCGGCGTGTAGCCCAGCGCTCGGATCTTGCCTTCGATGACTGCTCGAGAGGTTCGATCCTCGTCGAGCGTCACTGAAAGCAGTTCCTGCCCATAGCTCACCGAAATGTCGGTGACGCCGGGAAGCCGCTTCATGGCGTTCTCGATCTTGGTCGCGCAGGCGGCGCAATCCATGCCGCCGACGTGCAACTTCAAAGGAATGGTCATGGCGCTTCCAGTTATAGCATCAAAATTTCAGCTCGCCTGCGTGTCGATAAATCGCGGTGTCGGCGGCTAGCAGCGCGTCAGCAGACGCAATCCCGCGATCAGAAGAATACCGCTGAGCACGAAGCGCGTCGTGCGTTCGGACAGAAAGCGCCGTCCGATCATAGTGCCCAGGGCCGCGCCGACGAGCGCGGCGCCGGCATAGACAGGCAATTCGGCCGCCATCGTCTGCCCCGCGGCCAAGGCGCCGGCGAGGCCGGTCAACGAATTGCCCAAGATGAACAGCAGCGACAGCGCGGCGGAATGGCGGAGCGACGTCCAGGCTAAGACGATCAGGGCAGGGGGCGATGACCGCCGCCCGCGCCGGTCAGACCCGACAGCAGGCCCGCCGCGCCGCCCAGCAGCGCTAGATCGCGTTATGCTCCTTTGTCAGCAGGAAACAGACAAAAGCGGCGAATGCGAAGGTGGCCGCGAGTGCGCCCTCTGCACCAAACACGGACCATTCGCTGGCGGCCATCGGATGCAAATTAGCATGCACAAATAGCGTGACAGCGAGCAGCGATAGCGAGCCCGTCAGCACGATGGTAGAAAACAAGACCACAAGAGCTGGTCGCAGTCGCAAGGCTGCATGCGTCAGCAACAGAAAGCCGACGGCGAGAGAAGGGGCAGTCAGACTGTGATCGAACCTCTGACCTCGAGCAAACAGGTGTTCGTGAAAAAGGGCCACTACCAACAGGGCATCGATGACAACGAAGACCGACGTGAACCAAGCTGGCCCCCTTCGTATCCAGGTAAGCACCAAGGCAACGAAGGTCGCGATCACGTAACCGCCGATCACTTGAGCATGCACGAGCAGGCTATCGCCGTGGTTGCTAGCCATAAGGTTAAGCACGAGCACGGCGAAGACCAGCACCCGCAACCACGCGGACCGTATTTCGCGGCGCCACCGGAGTTCCTCCAGCGAAAGGCCGGCTTCATTTATAGCTAGCGCAAACAAAGGCGTTAGATTCGAAATGCTCTCAGCCGCAAGGCATTTGCAATGACACTGAACGAGGACAGCGCCATGGCAGCTGCTGCGATGATCGGCGACAGGAGGATGCCGAAAGAGGGGTAGAGCACGCCCGCGGCGATCGGGACGCCGGCGGCATTGTACACGAAGGCGAAGAAGAGATTCTGGCGGATGTTGCGCATCGTCGCTTCGGACAAGCGTCTGGCCCGCACGATGCCCATCAGGTCGCCCTTGAGCAGCGTCACGCCTGCACTCTCGATGGCAACATCTGTGCCGGTTCCCATGGCAATTCCTACATCTGCCGCAGCCAGCGCCGGCGCGTCATTGACGCCGTCGCCGGCCATGGCGACGACGCGGCCTTCGGCCCGCAACTTCTCGATGATCGCGCTCTTCTGTTCGGGAAGCACGTCCGCTTCGACCTCGGCAATGCCGAGCCGGCGCGCGACGGCTTCCGCCGTGGTGCGGTTGTCTCCGGTAAGCATGACGACCCGGATGTTCTCGGCGGTGAGCGCGCGGATCGCCTCGGGCGTTGTCGGCTTCACTGGATCGGCAATGGCAAAGACAGCCGCCGGGACTCCATCCACGGCAAGGAAGATCGCGGTTGCGCCCTCGAGCCGGAGACGCTCCGCTTCTGCCTGCAGACTGTCCGGACTGACGCCGAATTCCGCGAGGAACTTTGCGTTGCCAAGCACTAGTTTGCGACCGTCAACCGTGCCGACTACGCCCTTGCCGGTCGGCGAGTCGAACTCGCTTACCTCTGATAATTTAATCTTCCGGTCGGCAGCTTCCTTGACGATCGCCAGGGCAAGCGGATGCTCGCTGGCCCTCTCGGCACTTGCCGCCAGCGTCAGGACCGCGATCTCCGTGAACTCCTTGCCAGGGACGATGGCCACCACCTTCGGCTTGCCCTCCGTTAAAGTTCCGGTCTTGTCGACCACCAGCGTATCCACACGCTCCATGCGCTCCAATGCTTCCGCGTTTTTAATCAGGATGCCTGCCTGCGCACCGCGCCCGACGCCGACCATGATCGACATGGGTGTGGCAAGGCCCAGCGCGCAGGGACATGCGATGATCAGAACGGCGACGGCGGCGACGAGCCCGTAGGCGAGCCGCGGCTCTGGTCCAAACACGGACCAGACGATGAAGGCTGCAATCGAAACGGCGATCACGACGGGCACGAAGTATCCAGAGACCTGGTCGGCCAGCCTCTGGATCGGCGCGCGACTGCGTTGAGCTTCGGCCACCATCTGGACGATTCGGGCGAGCATCGTGTCGCGGCCCACCTTGTCCGCGCGCATGACCAGGGCCCCCGTCGAATTGAGGGTGCCGGCGATCAGACTTGCACCCGTCTCCTTGGTGACGGGCATGGATTCGCCGGTGACCATCGACTCGTCGATCGCCGACCGGCCGCTCAGCACCTCGCCGTCTACGGGCACCTTCTCGCCCGGCCTGACGCGCAGGCGATCACCGACCGAGATGGCGTCTAGCGACACAGTCTCGTCGCTGCCATCCTCCTTGAGCCGTTGCGCGGTCTTGGGGGCGAGATCAAGCAGGGCCTTGATGGCGCCGGAAGTCTGCGCACGCGCGCGGAGCTCGAGCACTTGGCCCAGCAGGACGAGCACCGTGATGACGGCCGCGGCCTCGAAGTACACTGCCACCGAACCATCGCTGCTCCGAAAGGCGGCCGGGAACAGACCAGGCGCGAGGACGGCCACGACGCTGTAAATCCAGGACACGCCAGTGCCGACGGCAATCAGCGTGAACATGTTGAGGTTGCGTGTGACCATGGACTGCCAGCCACGCACGAAGAAGGGCCAGCCGGCCCACAACACGACCGGCGTGGCCAGGACCAGCTGAATCCAGTTGGAAGTCCTCTGATCGAGCAGCATGTGAAGCGACGTGAGGTGTCCGCCCATCTCGAGCGCCACGACGGGCAAGCTGAAAGCCAAGCCAATCCACATGCGCCGCGACATGTCGATCAGCTCGTGGTTCGGGCCATCGTCGAGCGAGACCTCTGCGGGTTCGAGCGCCATGCCGCAGATCGGGCAGCTCCCCGGACCGACCTGTCGGATTTCTGGATGCATGGGGCAGGTAAAAATCGTGCCGGGCGCTACGGGAATGGCGGGTGTCTTGTCCCCTGGCTTGAGATAGCGGGCCGGCTCCGCCTCGAACTTCTGCAGGCACTTGGGGCTGCAGAAGTAATAGGTCTGGCCTTCATGCACGGTCGTGTGCTTTGCCGTCGCGACGTTTACCGTCATGCCGCACACGGGGTCCGTCGCGGTGTCAACCGCGGTGGGCTGGGGATGGGCATGGCCCTGATGGGCGGCGTGTCCGCCGCTGCAGCAATCGTGTTTCATGGCTTGCCATGTATACCCTACAGGGGTATGGTTCAAGGCATGGATGCTAAATTAAAGAAATCTCAACTCGCCCGGCTCGGCCGCATCGAGGGTCAGGTGCGTGGAATCGCCCGAATGATTGAGGAGGAGCGGTACTGCATCGACGTGCTGACGCAGGTCCGCGCCGTGCGCGCCGCGCTGAACAAGGTCGAGCAGGAGACGCTTGCTGACCATCTGCAACATTGTGTCGCCCATGCCTTCCATGCAGGCTCGGAGAAGGACAGGATCGGTAAGATCGAAGAGATTCTTGAAGTCCTCGACAGTCGCCGCCGCTGACCGCTTGCGATTCTGCTAATTGACAACTCACCAGTCCCTGCTCATTTATTGCCTCATGATCGCCGCGCTTTCTCTAAGAAGGCTTGCACAAGCAGTTTTGCTTGCGCTTGCGGCATGGCTGCTCACTGCGGGTGTTGCATCTGCTCACGGCGGTCATGCGGGCATGGACACGCGGTCTCCGTCAGAAGCGGTGTCATCGCTGCCGGCTTCCCAGAATGGAGATCTCACAGCGGGTAGCGCCGAGCTAGCGGAAGGGAATGAGGCGTTTGTTGAGCGCGGCGAAGACTCTTGCCCGACTGGCAACCCTGCGAAACACGCCGGTAGTTGCTGCACTGTGGCGTGTCATGCTGCAATGGCTGCCCCGGCCATCGATCCTTGGATTGGGCCCAGAGCGGTATTGTCCCTTCTCTCCGGGCTGAGCGACATGCTCGAGGGCCGCTGCGGCGATCGTTCGGAACGTCCACCCAGACTCGTCTGACCGCGTTCGCGCCATAGGCGCGTGTCCGGTAGAGAGCCTCTGATCGGTTCATCACCTCACGACACCTGACTTGCGCGAACTCCAAGAGGTCGCCGCGACCCGTGGCGATGCTCCGTCCGTCGCGTTCACGTTAATTCCGTTTGGGTCGTCATCATGAAATTCTTGGTTCTAGCCGTGCTCGCGCTGGGAGCGGCTTCCTGCGCCGCGCCGCCTTTACCCGAGTTGTCGCCTACCGATGCGTCCAGTTCGGATGCTCCGACCGTCGCCACTCCCTACCAGCCGGTGATGTCCGGCACTGCCCCCCACATGCCTGTCGGGCTAAAGCCCTGGCGGGAACTTAATGATCGCGTCACTCCCGGCGCGGGTCGTTCACAATGAAGATCATCACAAGAACTGCCGCCATTGCATGCGTAAGCTTGCTGGCCGCGGGCTGTGCGAAGTTCACGGACGATGGCGGCATGGCGCCAGTGACCGACAGCATTAGGAAGGAAATTGGCCGTGACGCGGTCAAGCTTTCGTCGCCCGAAGATATGCGTCGCGCACGCGAGCGCGTACAGGCTTTGCTGTCGGAGCCCCTGACCGAAGATACGGCCGTACAGATTGCACTACTCAACAATCGCGGGCTGCAGGCGGCGTACAACGATCTCGGAGTGTCGGAGGCTGAGTATGTCCAGACCAGCCTGCCCCCAAATCCGGCCATTACCGTGGGCCGTTCCTTCGGTACAGGCAGCTTCGTTGAGTTCGGCTTTCAGCTCGTCGGGAACTTGCTCGCATTTGCGACGCTGCCGAGAAAGTCTGAGATTGCGAAGCGTGAATTCGAAGAAGCGCGCTACCGCGCGGTCGCGACGACCCTCAGCCTGACTATTGATGTACGTCGGACTTACATCAAGGCGATTGCTGCCCAGCAACGCCTCGCCCTGCTGGAGCAGGCCCGACAGACCGCCGACGCATCGGCCCGAATGATGCAGCAGCTTGGCGAAACAGGTGCAGCCAACAAGCTCGACCAGGCGCGCGTCACCGCTTTTTATGCCGACCTGAGCGCCCAGGTTGCTCAAGCGCGACTGAGCGTCAGCAGCACACGTGAAGCTCTAAACCGGATGCTGGGCGTCTGGGGAAGTGATCTCACCTATAAGCTGCCGGCTCGTCTTCCGGCCCTGCCCGCGGCCGCGGATGCTCTTGCGGATATTGAAGTCGAAGCGATGAAGCGGCGCGTCGATCTCATCATTCTTCGCTACGAGATCGTGACGCTTGCGAAATCGGCAAAATTCGTCGACGCCACCCGCTACATGTCTTTTCTGGAACTTGGGCTCGGCTTCAGAAACGAAGTCGAAACCAATGATGCTGGCGAACAGACGTCAAAGAACAGATACGGTCTAGAGCTAGGCCTCGTGATTCCGATTTTTGACACCGGTGAAACCCGTGTGATCACGGCGCGGGAAATCTATATGCGCGCCGTCAACAGACTTATCGAGCGTTCCGTTAACGCCCGCTCGGAAGCGCGAGTTGCTTACACGACCTATCGCGCGACCTATGATATCGCGCGATTCTACCAATCGCGCATCGTACCGCTTCGACGCCAAATTTCGGCTGAGGTTCTCCTCCGTTACAACGGCATGCTCGTCGACGTTTTCGAGGTGCTGATCGAGGAGCGTGAGCGAATCACGGCCAACATCGCCTCGCTCGATGCGTTACGCGACTACCACCTCGCCGTCGCCGACATGCAGGCTGCTTTGATTGTTGGCGGCACCGTTCCGCCGTCCGGCGTCATCAACACGACCCCACCTCCGGAAACCGTCCCTCTCGGACTCTAGAAAAAGGGAGAAACACATGAGCATCTCCAGACGCGATCTCGTTGGAGCATCCGGGCTCGCACTCCTCGGCGCTGCCGCCGTAAGCGGGCGTGTCCAGGCGCAATCCATACCCGAAGCGCCGACTGCCACCACAAATACGATGCAGCCGCCTCTCTACCCGACCAGCGGCCCAGACTATCAGCCGGTGGTTACGCTGAATGGCTGGACGTTGCCTTGGCGTCAGAACGGTGACTGGAAAGAGTTCCATCTGGTCGCAGAGCCGGTCGAGCGCGAAATGGCACCGGGCATGACGGCGCGGCTGTGGGGCTACAATGGCCAGAGCCCTGGGCCCACGATCGAGGCCGTCGAAGGCGACAAGGTGCGGATCTTCGTCACCAACCGCCTGCCGGAGCACACCACCATCCACTGGCACGGACAACTGCTCCCGTGCGGCATGGACGGCGTTGGGGGTCTCACCCAGCCGCACATCAAACCGGGCCAAACATTCGTCTACGAGTTCCAGCTCATGAAAAGCGGAACCTTCATGTACCACCCACATGCCGACGAAATGGTGCAGATGGCAATGGGCATGATGGGGTTCTTCGTCGTCCATCCGCGCGATCCCAAGCTGCATCGCGTCGACCGCGACTTCGTCTTCTTGCTTAGCAGCTACGACATCGATCCCGGCAACTACGTGCCGAAGGTCGCTGAAATGCTGAATTTCAACATGTGGACCTTCAACAGCCGAGTCTTTCCAGGAATCGATCCGCTGGTGATCGCGAAGGGCGACAGGGTTCGGGTGCGGGTGGGCAATCTCACAATGACCAATCATCCAATCCACATGCACGGCTATGACTTCGAAGTGACGTGCACGGATGGCGGCTGGGTACGCCCCGAAGCGCGCTGGCCCGAGGTAACTATCGACATACCGGTCGGCGCCATGCGGGCCTACGAATTCGACGCCGTCTATCCGGGTGACTGGGCTTTGCACTGCCACAAGTCTCACCACACGATGAACGCGATGGGCCACGACATCCGTACCTTCATTGGCGTCGACAAGAAGCAGTTTGCAAAGCAGATGCGGCGCATGGTGCCGGATTACATGCCGATGGGAAGTGCCGGCATGGCCGACATGGGCGAGATGGAAATGCAGCTGCCGGACAACACCCTGCCAATGATGACTGGCTTCGCGCAATTCGGGGCAGTTGAAATGGGCGGCATGTTCACAGTCGTGAAGGTGCGCGAAGGCCTCGCCGCTAACGATTACAGGGATCCGGGTTGGTACAAGCACCCGCCCGGAACGGTCGCCTGGGAATGGAAAGGGCCTAGGCCCGCGGCGACTCGCGCTCCATCGCCTACGCCGCCTTCGAAGACCGTTGGCGCGCAACCACGCGCGGTTAAGCCGTCAGATCATGGTTCCCACTAGTAGTTCAATCATGAAGGCAATCTTGAAAGTTCGAACTCTCCTCGCTGTATTCATTGCTGCCGTGCTACTGACCGGCGCGGCCACGGCTAGCCCTGGACACAAGCCAGGCGAAGGGCATTCGCACGGCGACGATGCGGTATATGGCAAGCCGGGTGATCCCAAGAAGCCAGCGCGCATCGTTCAAATCGTCTTCCGCGAGGATGATGGGAAGATGCTGTTTCTGCCCGACAAGCTCAAGTTCAAGAAGGGTGAGCAAGTCCGCTTCCAGCTTCGCAACAATGGCGTCCTCGACCATGAGTTCGTCATCGGCACTGTCGAGGAAAACCTGAAGCACATGAAGGACATGGAAAAGAATCCGGACATGGAGCACGACGATCCTAATGCAAAGCGTCTGAAGCCCAAGGCAACCGGGGAGATCCTCTGGCAGTTTACCCAAGCGGGAACCTTTGACTTCTCTTGCCTCATTCCCGGACACCGCCAGGCCGGCATGTTCGGCACCATTGTCGTTGAGTAAGCCAACACAACTGAAGGAGCATCAAATGTTCAAGAATATCGTCACTATCGTGCTGACTGCGATCCTGTTCTCGGTTCCGGCATGGGCCGACGGCACCATGGTGAAGGCTGAGGTCGTAAAGGTGGACAAGTCAGCTGGAAAGGTCACGCTGAAGCATGGCCCCATAAAGAATCTCGATATGGACGCCATGACCATGGTGTTCCGCGTCGCTGATCCCGCCATGCTCGAAAAGGTGAAAGCCGGGGACAAGATCGAATTCGAGGCCGATCGCGTCAATGGCGCCATCACCGTCACCAAGATGGGCAAAGGGCACTGATGGTGCGCCGATGAAGCGGGCGATGGTCGGCGCCGCTGTTTGCCTAGCCGTGACAGCCATTAGAGGGCCGTCAGCAGTCGCCGACGACCGCGAGTTGCAGGCGATATTGGTCAAGCAAGCTTGCGTAGCCGACATAATAAATCGGACGGCCCTGTCACCGTTGGTCAGCGCCTACGAGGTGACCTGCCTAGGTTCGGGCCGGGTCCTTACCATCGTGTGCGTGGACGCGGACTGCCGCCTGCAGCCCAAGCCGCGACAGGACGATGAAGGCGCGAAAGCCACGGAATCGTTCGATGGGTAGACGATTGTTTGCCACGCCGCGCCGCGACTGGCGGAGGATCGGGTTTGGCAGCGCGATGCTCGTGATCGTTCTCACGGTCATTGGTTTCGTGCTCCTTGGGGAGGGATCGGTCCGCATCGATCCCAGCGACAACAACCAGGTGGCGCTCGGCAAGCGGCTCTATGCGACGGCTTGCGCGAGTTGCCACGGAGCCGCTCTCGAGGGACAGCCGGACTGGCAGCGGCGCCTTCCCAATGGCCGGCTCCCTGCACCTCCGCATGACGCAAGTGGGCATACTTGGCATCATTCGGACACCTTCCTGATGAGCGTCACCCAGCGTGGTCCCGCAGCCTATCCGAAGGGCTATCTGACCGATATGCCAGCCTTCCGAGATTCCCTTTCGGATCGCGAGATCGCAGCGATCCTGTCTTATATCAAAAGCGAGTGGCCGAAGGACATCAGAGTTCGGCAGAACCGCCTCAATAGCGCACGATGAGGGTCTGCCGCTCCGCCGCATATAGCTGACCTTATTGGAGATCGATATTGAGAATCGATCTGGACGTGGCGGTTGGTTGCCATCACTTCACCAATCCATAGATTGCGGGATTCACGAGCAAGGTAAGCAGCGTCGAACTCGCCATCCTGCGAGCATCGGCACAGCGATGCGCTGCATGATCTCCGAACCGGTGCCCTCGTTCCACAGGATGGGCGGTAGGCCGGCGGCGATCGCCGTGGCCGTCATCTTGGGCCGCACCCGCTCGACGGCACCCTCCATGACAGCGCCATGGAGATCGGTGCGCGTGAAGGCACGGCTCTCCTCGGCACATCGGGTGCCGTCGAGCGGGGTCGGTCGCGGTGACGGCGCGGCCTGCCTTGCCCAAACACCGAGGTGACCTCGGGGAACGACTTTTTGATCTTGTTAAAGGTCTGCAGCAGCTCGGCCGACTTGGCCACCGAGAGGCCGGCAGGGTGACCGGCATATAGAACAGCGTGCCCTCGTCGAGGCTCGGCATAAACTCGACCCCGAGCCGCATTGCCGACCACGCGGTCGCGGCAAGAGCAGCCATGGCCAGTCCCACGGTGAGCACGCGCGCCCGTAAGGGGAATAGCCGGGCGGTAGAGCCAGATCAGCGCGATTCATCGGGTTGCGTCGCTCGGGCATATGTGTGGTGCGCTCAGGATACTGATGGATGAACTAAAGCGACGCCTCGCGGAACTTCCCAAAGTCAGGAGATCGTGGCCTACTGTCGTAAGATCTGTTGTGTGCTGTCCTTCGAAGCAGTCGCGATGCTGCGGAGGAGAGGGTTCCTTGTTCGCCGCCTCGAAGAAGGCTTCCCTGAGTGGAAGGCGGCGGGTCTTGCAACGGAGGCTTCAGGCGCTGATTGGCCGCGATTGAGAGTCACGCGGGCCGAGAATCGATGTCTCCGCCTCCATTCCCAGGGTGGCTCAGACAGCGCAACTGCGGAAGCCGGCCAGGACGTCATTTCGATCGGGTGTGAAGAAATTGCGATAGGCGGGTCGGGCAATTCGAGCACTTGTTGCCCAGCAGCCACCGCGCAGCACTTTGCGGCTGCCAAACCAAGGCTGCGAGTAATCCGCGTAAGGATCGGCTGAGAAGCCGTCGAACGGCAGGAAGTCTGAGGCCGTCCATTCCCAGACATTGCCGATCATCTGCCGGCAGCCGAATGAGCTGTCGCCTTCGCCAAGCGCCGCAACGTCAACCGGCCCACCATAGGCAAAATCGAGATTGGCTTTTGCAGGTGACGGCGGATCATCGCCCCACGGCCAGCGTCTGCGGGTGTTGGACAGGCGATCACCTGCAGCTTCGCCAACGGCAGCGGCTTCCCACTCGGCTTCGTTCGGAAGTCGTCTGCCGGCCCAGCGACACCACGCGCTCGCCTCGAACCAGTTGACGAATACAACAGGTGCATCGGGCTGCAGCGGCCGAGCTTCGCGATAGTGCCGCGCCGTCCAGATGCCATCGCATTTGGTTAGCCAGTAGACGGGGCGCTCGGCATTGCGCGTCTGTCGCCATGTCCAGCCGGCATCGCACCAGAACTCACGCCGATTGTAGCCACCCTCATCGACAAAGGTCGCAAACTCGCTATTGGTCACGGCGGCTCGGGCAATATGAAAGGGGGCCAACTCGACCGGATGCGCCCACTTTTCGTTGTCGAAGATGAAGCCGTCGGTTTCGGTTGAACCCAGGCGCCAGGAGCCGCCGGGGACTGCGCCATCGCCCGGCAACGCTCCAGCAGACCGCAGGGGCGCGCCGCCGAGTCCCTGGGGCGGCCCATTCGAGGAAGTCTGGCGCATGTAGCTCTGCGCCTCGACGTGCATGTCCTCATGCCGGATCGAAAGCTCGTAGAAGTAGCGGGCCTCGTCGTCGATTCCGCGACTTAGAAGCTCCTCCTGCCTTGCCAATACGTCAGCCATGTAGCGACGGGTGCCGGCGCGGTCGGGCAGGTCGAGGGTCCAGCGCGTCTTGTGCACTACATTGCTGGAATCCCAAAAAGAGTCGCTGCGCTCGATTAGCGGTGCGTCGCGCTCCGCGTGCCTTAGCGTCCAGTATTCGTGGAACCAGGCGATGTGGCCAATCTCCCAAAGCACCGGATTGACGATTTCGCGGTAGGGGCCCATCAATTCCGCCGATGATAGATCTTCCGTCAAACGCTCGGTGCGATGACGGGCCTCGCGCAGTTGCGCAATCAGGTCGGAGGCGGAAGCGCCGCTGGTCGGGCGAAGCGCGTGGTCTTTGTCCATGAGGATTGTCCTTATCACACCAGCCGGGCCGACTTCACGCACTGGCAATCGGGTCGCGGCGTCCCGATGGGCTGGCATCCTGCGAAAGCTGGGCCATTACGTTACGATGGCGCCTCGCTACGATGGCAAGCGTTTCGATCTTATGGTCGCAATCCATGCGTGGCGGGCCACCGAGTCGATCCAGCGGTTCAAGGCGCTCCATCCGGCGTGCCCGGTCGTACTGCAGCTCAGCGGTACCGATATCTACGAGTATCTGCAGTCTGATCCGGGTCCCACCCTGCGCTCGATGGAGCTGGCGGACCGGCTGATCGGCCTCAACGATCTTGTGCCGAATGTCCTTCCAAAGAGATTCAGGAGCCGGCTTCGCATCATTTTCCAGTCGGCCAAGTCACCGACGCGGGAAAGGCGGCCCAGTGCCCGCGCTGTAACGATCGCTGTCATCGGCCACCTGCGGAACGTGAAGGATCCATTACGGGCAGCCAAAGCGGTGCGTTTGCTGCCGCCAGAAAGCCGGGTCCGGGTCGAGCAGGTCGGCCGTGCGTACTCTCAGCAATGGGCGGCGAAAGCCCGAACCGAGATGAAGGCCAACAAGCGGTACCGATGGCGAGACGACGTTCCCCGCGCGTCCGTGCGCGCGCTCCTGGCCCGCAGCCACGCGATGGTGATCTCGTCGTTGAGCGAGGGCGGGGCGAATGTCATCTCGGAAGCCGTTGCAGCCCGCGTACCGGTCTTGGCTTCGCGTATGGACGGAAACGTCGGTCTGCTCGGCCGCGACTACCCGGGATACTTCCCTGTCGGGGATACAGGGGCGCTTGCGCGGCTGCTGGACAAGCTGGAGCGGGAGCCGGGTTTTGTCAGATTGCTGGAGAAGGCCATCGCCCGCCGCGCACCGCTTTTCCGGCCTGCGCGCGAGGTCGCAGCATGGGGAAGTCTGCTTGCAGAATTGATCTCGCCATCAGGCCGAGACTAGTTGGGGCGCCCCGGACGGGAGCAACTATGCCGCTGGCGCGATGCGACCGCCATTCTCGAAGGTCCTGTAGCGAAGCCACAGCGCGAGCGGGGACGGCAGCGCTGGAAAGCCGGCTACCTGAACGGCGCCGGTGCGCGGCGGCGGCGATTGCGGGCCCGATGATCTCGACGCGCAGTTCCGCAATATCTCCGTGGCGATCTGCCGAGCGCGGCCGGCGGAAAAGCGCCGATTTTCCAGATCGAGACCGCGTACCTGACGCTGATCGCTCGAGCGCGGCACTATATCTATGCCGAAAGCCAATATTTCGCGTCGCGCCGTATCGCCGAGGCGGTGGCGCAATGGCTAAGCCCCCCCCCCCGATGGCCAGCTCTCGTTGGCAGGCGTTCATCTTCGCTTGCTATCGTCGAGGTTGGCGAATGCAACCTCTAGGTGCCCGCGTTGTTCCCCTTGATCGAGAAGGATCGAAAAGGGGTCGTCAAATGTCCTATGCGCGCCTAGCGGCAATGATTGTCGTGTCAACTCTCGTGATGTTCATATTGATGTATCTCAACACCTACGCGATCGGCCACGTCTTCTTCAGTCAGACGCGGGCCTGGATGGCTGTCGTGATGGGCGCGACGATGGCCGTGCTGATGCTCGGCTTCATGTGGAGCATGTACAAGGGCGGGGCGGCCAATGCCGTGATCGTAGTTTGCGCGACCATAGCGTTCTCGGGCGCCCTGTGGCTGGTGCGCAGTCAGGAGACGGTAGACGACGTTGCCTACATGAAGGCCATGATTCCTCATCATTCGATTGCAGTGATGACCAGCGAGCGCGCCCATATCCGGGATCCACGCGTGCGGGAGCTGGCAGATGGCATTTTGCAGACACAGGTGAAGGAAATTGCCGAGATGAAGGAACTGATTTCTGAACTGGAGCGCCAACCTCCACCGAAAAGCTCTCCGCGGCTCCCGGCGCATCGGTAGGTAGTCACCGTCAGGGCCGAGGTTCCGGCTTTAGTCGTCGAACTGCCTTACTGGGAAGCTAGTTTTCGGCTGGCATGCGTCCCACTGCGGCGTTTCTAAATCATGCCCTCTGCTAGCACACTCAGAGAAAAGAATCCCGGAACCATAAGGGTTTTCGGGCTTTCCTGACCTGCTGATGCTTCCTACGATATGGAATTCGAAACCTCAAAAGCTTAATTCTATTGGGCTTCTTAACACTCTGTTCCAGGCTGAAAGCTGTTGGGCCTTGGGATGTTTGCCATGCTCGCGCTTCTCCGTGAGATCGAAGTTGTTCGGTCTATTTGTGGTGACGGCCCCATCGGATCGGGCGAGCGACCAGCTAGCTTAGCGTCAAAGCTACTGTTCTCTCAGGCGAGGAATAAATCCGGCTGTAAAGCACTCCTAATCTGTTTGGGCCGGGGAGATCGTGAACAAGTCTTCGAAGACATAGCGAACGGCTCATCAACTCTGCCTGAGGTAGCGTGAGCACGACCACGCGATACGCGGTGTATTCAAGTACGCTCGCGCCAAGTGCTTCGCGAAACAGCCCCTGCAGCAGCGCGGCTTTCCAGCGAGTCTGCAATCCCCCGTCCGATGGCGATCAGGCCGAGAGATGAAATGAACCCGTCGCCAAGGAAATCGAGGGCGTCGGCCGTCAGCGATTGCGAGCCGGCAAGGGACCCACCGACGATTTCGATCGCGCCATATCCAACATTGAGAAGAATGAAGATCCATAGCGCGCGCTTGTAAGACGCTGACGCGCGAGAGATCCGGAGTTTCTGTCGTCGTCGCCATCTTCGCTCAGTTGGGTGAGCTGGTAAGGCCCCGCGCGTCGAACTAGGCAGACCGCGTCGGTTGTTGTCGCGCAACGTGCAGGGCCAATAGCCTGACGCCGCGCTCGATCAAGACCCTATGCTCCCGGAACGACACCGACGATCAGCAACAAAATCGCGTTGCCGAACGTGATTAAGTCTTCTCAGTGGCAAGGATGGTTTGAATTGCGGCAGAAGCCGCAAGCATGGCTCGCTTTCTGATCGGCGTGCAAACCCTTTTGAAACATCGGACAGGTTGACTCTCCGGCACTATTTCCGACGCTGGAAGCTTGTGGCAATCCGTCTCCAGTGCGCAACTTCCCATGGAGTTGCTCTTATGGCATTGTGCAGTTCATGAAAGTCGGCGTGTGGCTCCGAACGGTGCTTCCGATCCTTGCGATCGTGGGGCTTATTGCCGGCCCGTTCGTCACCATGATGAGCGTGCCGATGATGGCGGCTGCATCGACAATGTTCGAGATGCCGGACGATATGCCGTGCTGCCCGCCCGAGGAACCCGCCGTTCCGGACTGCCAAAAGGCCTGCACGTTGACGACAGCATGTATGGCGAAGTGCTATTCAATCACGCTGCTGTTTTCGGGCATGGCCTACGTTCATTGGGAGCAGAGTGAAGTTATCCGCCCCGGCAGCGACGTCGCGGGCGACGCGCTCGCGCTAGAGCCTCCCGCCCGACCTCCGCGAACCTAGTACATCGCCGGCGTTTGCACGCCGGCTCGCGCCGCTCCAGCGAGGCTCGGGCGGTTAAGAGCGCGTAGCCATAGGCCACGCAACGCCGGGCCGTGCGCACGGTGCTCCGATGCATCTGGGATTTTTGAACCATGACGACCTTTCATATCAAGCGCGCCCCGATGGCGGCGCTCATGGTCGCACTCTCCGTATCGGCTGTCTCGACGGTGCGCGCCGACATTGCCGACTATGAGTTTCGTCTCGTTCAGACGAATCTAAAGCAAGGCGATGGTGCGATGGTTTCTGTCCGGCTCGTCGACAAGCGGACGGGCGGGACAATTCCAGACGCGGTCATCTTCGCCATGCGGATCGATATGGCGCCTGACGGCATGCCGACCATGACCGCTCCGATCGAGGCCCTGCCGTCGACCGAACCCGGCATCTACCGCTTCAAAACTAACCTGACGATGGAGGGCGGCTGGCAACTCTCGCTGGGGGCCAAGATTCAAGGTGAGAGCGGCACGCTTCAGAACAAGTTGATCCTGAGGGCAGTGCCATGAAGCGGATCGTCCTCACAGGCCTCGCCTTCGCCGCCGTTGTGGCGGCGGGGATCGGAGGCAATTTGGCGGGTGTCCGGGGGCTTCCGGTGCCTGGCGTCCGCGCATGGTTCGGTGTCGAGCCTACGCTTGCGGCTGCTGAGTCGGCCGGCACCGGCATGGTGATCTATTATCAGGATCCCGACGGCAAACCCTTCTATTCGGCAACCCCGCGCCAAACCGAAGACGGCCGGGCTTTCCGTGCCGTTCGCGCCAGCGAGGACGTGAGTTTCGAGGTCAAACCGCCGGCCAGGGCTGAGGCGACCGTCCCGGCAAGCGCGCGGCGTATCCTTTATTATCGCAACCCAATGGGCCTGCCCGACACCTCGCCCAAGCCGAAAAAGGATTCCATGGGGATGGACTATATCCCCGTCTACGAGGGAGAGGACGACGGCGGCTCGGTCGTGAAGGTGTCCCCCGGCAGGCTGCAGCGCACCGGCGTCCGGTCGGAGGTGGTAGAGCGGCGCACCGTCGGCCGGCTAGTGCGGGTGCCGGGAACGGTTCAGCTCGACGAGCGTCGCATCTCGGTGGTCGCAACGCGGAGCGACGCCTTCGTCAACGAGGTGGCGAACGTGACGACAGGCGACCAAGTGACAAAGGGTCAGGTGCTCCTCCGGCTCTATTCACCTGACATCGCCGCAGCGGGCGCTCAGTTTCTCACCGACCTCAGTATCGGCGGCCGCGACGGCGCAGTCGGCGGTGCCCGCCAGCGCCTCGAAAACCTTGGGCTTTCATCACGGGTGATTGGCGAGATCGAGCGGACGCGCA
>JALHMN010000020.1:0-36923 GCA_022844005.1 bacterium
AGGGCAGGGCGCGAACTGAGAATGCCGCCCAGCAGCCGCCGCCGCGCGCCGGAAGCGTGCCTGAGCGTCCGCGCGCCACCTCTACCCGCGAGGAGCGTGCGCAGGTGGCCAGTGGATTGGCCGCCGATCGCGAAGCCGCGCGCTATACCGACGAGGATCTTCGCGGCCGGCCGGCCGCGCCGGCCTTCTCCGAGCAAGCGCCTGCGGCCCAACCGGCAGCGCCTCCGCCTGCGCCCGCTCCCGCGCCGGCCGCTCGCCAGGTGGCGGCCGTCCCGGTTGCGCCACCTCAGCCCCAGGCGGTGCCGGCTCCCGCGCCAATTCCAATGCCGCAGCCGCTGACCCAGATGCCGAGCCCGCAGCCGCTGCAGCAATCCGCCGTATCGGCGCCTGCGCCGACCATGCCGCCCGTGCCGATGCCGGGGATCGTTGCCCCGATTCGCGACAGTTCGGCGCTGGACCAATCCTACCGCTCGGCCCTGATGGCATCGGCCGCCACCGTGACCACGGCACCGGCCAACACCGGTTTTCAGCCGGCCCGGCCGGCTGCGATCGCGACGCCGGCAACGACCGTCCCCAGCAACGTGATGCAGACCTACCAGCAGCCTCCGCTGCCGCCTGTGGCGCTGCCGGCAACGCCGACGGCGGCAGTGCCGCTGGCGCCCATCGCCGCGCGCGGCCTGCCGGGGCCGAATGCTCCGGGCACCTTTGCCAATGCCGGATCGCGCCTCGCGGGACAGATCTCCTTTGGGGCGGGCAGCGTCGGGCTGGGGCGCCGGGACCTCGAGACCGTGAGCACGGTGTTGGCTGAACACAACACGCGGGGCGGCACGATCCGCGTGATCGGCTTCTCTCCGGCTGGCAACAGCGCGCAAAGCAAGCTCAATGCCTTTCGTCTGGCACAGGAACGGGCCACAGCCGTCGCCAATGCCTTGACGCGCGAGGGGGCCAGGGCGAACTTCGTCTTCGTCGAGGCTCGTACCGACAGGGCGGGAGAACCGGCAAACCGCGTCGACCTCTACCTCGAGAACTGATATCCGATAGCTTATCCGGCGGTCGTTCGACTCGGCCGCACCTGTCCCTCTTGGAATTCGGCCATGGAAGAGTTTCACCGCATCCGTCGACTGCCGCCTTACGTCTTCGAGGAAGTGAACCGGATGAAGGCCGCCGCCCGCGCGGCCAAGGAGGACATCATCGATTTCGGCATGGGCAATCCCGACATGCCGACGCCGAAACACATCGTCGAAAAGCTGGTGGAGACCGCCCGCGACCCGAAGGCGCACCGCTATTCCATGTCGCGCGGCATCCCGGGACTACGGAAGGCGCTCTCCGCCTATTACGGCCGCCGGTTTGGAGTCGACATCGACCCGGAGGCGGAGGCGATCGTCACCCTCGGCTCCAAGGAAGGCCTCGCCAACCTCGCCCAGGCGATAACCTCGCCGGGCGATACCTTCCTGGTGCCGAACCCGAGCTACCCGATTCACCCCTTCGGCTTCATCATCGCCGGCGCCACGCTCCGCCATGTGCCGATCGGCGAGGGGATCGATTTCATGGCCGGGCTGGAACGGGCGGCGAAGCATTCCGTCCCCGCGCCGGTCGCGCTCATTGTCAGCTTCCCGGCCAACCCGACCGCGATGACCGTCGATCTCGACTTCTACGGTCAGATCGTCGAATTCGCCCGCGCCCGCAACATGTACGTCATCTCCGACCTCGCCTATGCGGAGATCTATTTCGGCGACACGCCGCCGCCCTCGATCCTGCAGATCCCCGGTGCCAAGGACGTCGCAATCGAGTTCACCTCGATGAGCAAGACCTATGCGATGCCGGGCTGGCGCGTCGGCTTCGCCGCCGGCAACCGGACGCTGATCCGCGCCCTGGGGCGCATCAAATCCTATCTCGACTATGGCGCCTTCACACCGATCCAGGTCGCAGCCGCCGCCGCCCTGAACGGCCCCCAGGATTGCGTCGCCGAGATTCGCGCCACCTACAAGGCGCGCCGCGACGTGCTGATCCGCGGCCTCTCGCAGGCCGGCTGGGAGGTGCCGAGCCCGGATGCCAGCATGTTCGTCTGGGCACCCATTCCGGAACGCTTCAACAACCTCGGCTCGCTCGAATTCTCCAAGCGCCTGCTGGCCGAGGCCGGGGTGGCGGTGGCGCCGGGGCTGGGGTTCGGCGAATACGGCGACGGCCATGTCCGCATTGCGCTGGTCGAGAATGAGCACCGCATCCGCCAGGCCTGCCGCAACATCAAGCGCTTCCTCACCACCGCCGATCCGGCGGATACCTCGTCGACCCGGCGGCTCGCGTCGTGAGCGCGCCGCTTCGCGTTGGGCTCGCCGGTCTCGGGACGGTGGGCGGCGGTGTCGTCCGCCTGCTGGCGGAGCATGCGGACCTGATCGCCGAAAGGGCCGGACGTTCCATTGTCCTCGCCGCCGCTTCCGCCCGTGACAAGGCCCGCAAGCGCGACCTGCCGCTCGACGGCGCCCGCTGGGTGGACGATGCGGTTTCGCTCGCCGCCGCTTCGGATGTCGATGTCGTGGTGGAAGTGATCGGTGGCGCCGAAGGTGTCGCGAAGACGCTGACGGAGGCGGCCATCGTCGCCGGCAAGCCGCTGGTCACCGCCAACAAGGCCATGCTCGCCCTGCACGGCACGGCCCTCGCTCGCCTGGCGGAGGCGAAGGGCGTGCCGATTGCCTGTGAAGCCGCGGTGGCGGGCGGGATCCCGATCGTCAAGGCACTGCGCGAAGGACTCGCCGCCAACCGGATCAGCCGCGTCTTCGGCATCCTGAACGGCACCTGCAATTACATCCTGACCCAGATGCAGACCTCGGGCCGCGGCTTTGCCGATGTGCTCTCCGAGGCACAGGCGCTGGGCTATGCGGAAGCCGATCCGAGCTTCGATGTCGACGGCATCGATGCGGCGCACAAGCTCGCCGTGCTGGCCGGCATCGCCTTCAACCGCCCGATGGATTTCAGCGCCGTCCATATCGAGGGAATTCGCGCCGTCGAAGCGGTCGATATCGAATATGCCCGCGACCTCGGTTATCGGATCAAGCTGCTGGCGATCGCCCGCCGCACGGCCACGGGCATCGAACAGCGCGTCCATCCCTGCATGGTGGCGGCCGATTCGGCCATTGCCCATGTCGACGGTGTCTTCAACGCCGTGGTGGCGGAGGGCGACTTCGTCGACCGCACGATGTATGTCGGCCGCGGTGCCGGCGCCGGTCCTACCGCTTCCGCCGTGGTCGCCGATCTCATCGACGTCGCCCGCGGTCGTGTCCCGCCGCTGTTCGGCGTCGGCATCGCGCGCCTGGCCGACATTCCCGCCTCGCCGATGCGGCGGCATGTCGGCCCGTACTACGTGCGTCTCAATGTCCTCGACCGTCCGGGCGTCATCGCCGATGTCGCCGCAATCCTGCGCGATGAGAACATCTCGATCGAATCCATGTTGCAGCGCGCGCGCGCCTTGTCCGGCGAGGCTGTGCCCGTGGTGCTCGTAACGCATGAGACCGAGGAAGCGGCGATGCAGCGCGCACTTTCCGCGATCGCCGGTCTGCCGGCGTCGATCGCGGCACCCTGCATGATCCGAATCGAACAGCTCTGACAAACGAGGAAGGAAACCGCTCCATGGCTAAGGAGACCGGAATTCAGCGCCAATTGACGCTCGAGGCCGTGCGCGTGACCGAGGCGGCGGCGCTTGCCGCATCCAAGCTGATGGGTCGCGGCGACGAGAAGGCGGCCGACCAGGCCGCCGTCGACGCGATGCGCACGGCGCTGAACAAGCTCGACGTCGTCGGCACCGTGGTGATCGGCGAGGGCGAACGTGACGAGGCCCCGATGCTCTTCATCGGCGAAAAGGTGGGTGCCGGCACGGGTCCGGCGATCGATATCGCGCTCGATCCGCTGGAAGGCACGACGCTCACGGCCAAGGGCGGGCCGAGCGCGCTCGCGGTCCTGGCTTTCGCCAATGCCGGTGGCTTCCTGCATGCTCCCGACGTCTACATGGACAAGATCGCGGTCGGTGGCGGATTGCCGGAGGGTATCGTCGATCTCGACCGGACACCGGCCGAGAACGTGAAAGCCGTGGCCGCTGCCAAGGGCGTGGATGTGGGCGATCTGGTCGTCTGCATCCTCGACCGGCCGCGACACGCCGACCTGATCAACGCGGTACGCGCGACCGGCGCCCGCATCCAGCTGATCACCGACGGCGACGTGGCGGGGGTCATTGCCACCTCCGAGCCGCACACCGGGATCGACATGTATATGGGTTCCGGCGGGGCGCCTGAAGGGGTGCTGGCGGCGGCGGCCTTGCGCTGCATCGGGGGGCAGATCCAGGGCAGGCTGCTGTTCAGGAACGACGACGAACGCGGTCGCGCGGCCAAGGCCGGGATCAAGGACCTGAACCGGAAGTATTCGACCACGGATCTCGCCTCGGGCGAGGTGATCTTCGTGGCAACCGGCGTCACCGACGGCTCGATGCTGAAAGGCGTGCATCGCGTGCCAGGCGGCATGACGACGGAATCGATCGCCATGCGTGCCTCGACCGGCACGGTGCGGCGCATCGGCGCCTTCCACCGGGGGTGACCACGGTCGCCCCCGCTTTTCTCGGCATCGAACGCTCGGTCAGCGGCCGGCGATGGGTCGCTCGCCAGGGCGATCCGCGCCAGGCTGCCGCCATTGCCCAGCGCCTCGGCCTGCCGGAGGCGGTGGCCCGCATCCTGGCCGCCCGCGGCGTCGATACGGAGCTGGCTGAGCGCTATCTGGAGCCGCGCCTCCGCGATTGGCTGCCCGACCCCTCGCGTCTGCGCGACATGGAAACGGCGGCCGGGCGCCTCGCCCAGGCGATCCTGGCGGGCGAGGGGATCGGCATCCTCGGCGACTATGACGTCGACGGCGCCACTTCCACCGCGGTCCTGACGCGTTTCCTGCGGTCGATGGGGCGTGAGCCCCTGATCCACATTCCCGACCGCCAGCGCGAAGGCTATGGCCCCAACGGGCCGGCGATGGAATCGCTGCGCGCCCGGGGAGCCCGCGTGGTCATCACCGTCGATTGCGGCACGCTCGCCTTCGCCCCGCTCGAGATCGCCCGCGGTCTCGGGCTCGACGTGCTGGTGGTCGACCATCATCTGGCGGAACCGGCCCTGCCGGCGGCGCTCGCCGTGGTCAATCCCAACCGGCTGGATGAGACGGGCGAGTTCGGCATGCTGGCCGCCGTCGGCTGCGCCTTCCTGCTGGTGGTCGCCACCACCCGCGCGCTGCGCCAGACCGGCGCCTTCGCCGATCGCCCCGAACCGGCACTGCTCGACCTGCTCGATCTCGTCGCCCTCGGCACCGTCTGCGACGTGGTGCCGATGACCGGCGTCAACCGCGCGCTGGTGGGGCAGGGGCTCCGCGTGCTCGGCCGCCGCGGCAATGTCGGCTTGTCGGCGCTCGCCGATGCGGCGGGAATGACCGCGCGGCCCATGGCCTATCACCTCGGCTTCATCCTCGGCCCCCGGGTCAATGCCGGCGGGCGCGTGGGCAAATCCGATCTAGGCGCCCGCCTGCTTTCCACCGACGACCCGGCGGAGGCGGCGGCGATCGCCGAACTACTCTGCAACCTCAACCGCGAACGCCAGGCGATCGAGGCGGCGGTGGAGGAACAGGCGCTGGGCGCCGTCGCCGGCGTCGACGACGCTGTCGTGGTGATCGCCGGCCAAGCCTGGCATCCAGGCGTGATCGGCATCGTCGCCGGCCGCCTGAAGGACAAGCTCAGGCGCCCGGTAATCGTCATCGGCCTGGATGGGCGGTCGGGCAAGGGATCGGGACGCTCGATTTCCGGCGTGGATCTCGGCGCCGCGGTTGTCGCCGCGCATCAGTCGGGGCTGTTGCTGGCAGGCGGCGGCCACGCCATGGCGGCGGGCCTCAGCATCGAGGCGGACCGGGTAGGAGGCTTCCGGGCATTCATGAACAATCGCCTGGGTCCGGCTGTCGCCGGCCAGGCGGATCGCGAGGCGCTCGGCATCGATGCCGCCGTCGCCGTCCGCGGGGCGACACTGGAACTGGTGGAACTGATGGAACGTGCCGGCCCCTACGGTCCGGGTAATCCGAAGCCTCGCCTGGTGCTGTCCGACGCCCGGGTGGTCTGGCGCGACGTGGTGGGTGAAAAGCATGTCCGCGCCGAATTCATCGCTGCCGACGGCGCCCGGCTTAAGGCGATCGCATTCCGGGCCGTGAACACCCCCTTGGGCGAGGCACTTTTGAAGGGCAACGGCGCGCCGATGCACGTCGCGGGAGAGCTTTCCGCCGACGAATGGCGGGGTGAACGGCGGGTGCAGTTCAGCATCGACGATGTCGCGCCCGT
Source organism: bacterium (assembly GCA_022844005.1). Taxonomy (GTDB): domain Bacteria; phylum Pseudomonadota; class Alphaproteobacteria; order Ferrovibrionales; family Ferrovibrionaceae; genus Desertibaculum. The sequence continues at coordinate 6,341 of JALHMN010000020.1, forward strand.
GACCTGACCCTAAACCTCGTGCTTGATTTAACGCCTCGCCCCCGATACACCCTGCCGTCCTCTACACGACCCCATCGTCTAGAGGCCTAGGACATCACCCTTTCACGGTGAGGACAGGGGTTCGAATCCCCTTGGGGTCGCCATTTAAATCAGCCACTTAGCGGATTGATCGGTGTAGAGAAGGTGCCTTCGTCCATCGAATTGACGGGGTGCCGCGTCCGACTCGGATCGGACCCGTCGGCGGCAAAACTCAAGGGAGGAGGGGCGAATGACCCAGGCAACGCGCATCATTCTGGCCAAGCGGCCGCAGGGCGCCGTGACCGGCGACTGTTTCCGCACCGAAAAGGCGAATCTGCCGGCGCTGGCCGAGGGGCAGATCCTGGTCGAGACCCTCTATCTGTCGCTCGATCCCTATATGCGACCGCGGATGACGGAACTGAACTCCTACGTCCCGCCATTCGAGCTCGACAAGCCGCTGACCGGCGGCGGCATCTCCCGCATCGTCGAATCGCGCAATCCGAAATTCGCCGTCGGCGATACCGTCATCGGCGCCGTCGACTGGGCCACCCACACCGTCCATGACGGCAAGGGGATGCGCAAGATCGATCCGAACGCCGCGCCCTTGCCGGCCCATCTCGGCATCCTCGGCATGCCGGGCTACACCGCCTATCACGGCATGATTCGCATGGGGCAGCCGAAGCCGGGCGAAACCGTCTTCGTTTCGGCGGCGACCGGCGCGGTCGGCCAGGTGGCGGGCCAGTTGGCCAAGCTGAAGGGCGCCCATGTGGTCGGCTGCGCCGGCGACGATGCAAAATGCGCCTACGCGGTGGAGGAACTGGGCTATGACGCCTGCTTCAACCACCGGAAGGAGACGGACTACGGGGCGGTTCTCGATCGTCTCTGCCCGGACGGCATCAACGTCGACTTCGAGAATGTGGGTGGCGAGATCTTCCACGCGGTCTTTGCGCGGATGGCCACCTTCGGGCGTATCGTCATGTGCGGGGCGATCTCCGAGTATCAGGACGAAAAACCGAAGCCCGGCCCCGACAAGATGTTCTCGATCATCCAGAAGAGCCTTCGGATCGAGGGCTTCATCGTTTCCAATCATGCCGCAACGATGGACGAGTTCGTGCGCGAGGTGGGGGCGCTGCTCCGCGACGGCCGGCTGAAGAGCCGCGACAGCATCGTCGATGGCCTGGAACAGGCTCCGGGGGCCTTCATGGGCTTGCTCGAAGGCCGAAACTTCGGGAAACTGATCGTCAAGGTGAGCTGACTAATATATCGCTTGCTGTCGTCCGTAAGTAGCCTCGCGTCACACGCCGTAACTGCTGCTTTGTCCTCAGAGTGTCGGCCAGATGTCGGAATGGGTAGCTGTTGCGCAGGCGGCCGGGGACTGGCATCCCAGGATTGCCGCCGTCTTCGACTATTGGCGGTCAATTTCGCCGCCTGACCTCCTGCCCGGTAGGCAGCATTTCGACCCTTTGCACATACCAAAGCTGATGCCGTATGTGTGGATGCTCGATGTCAGCCGTGACCCTCTGCGGTTCCGCTATCGTCTGGCGGGCACGCGTGAGGTGCAGACCCTGGGCCGCGATCCGACCGGCGAGTGGCTTGACGACGTTCATCCCGTTCTGAAGACGACGCCCGCGCGTATCGCCCGCTACATTTTTGTCGTCGACACGGCGCGGCCGACCTGGCGGCGCGGTAACGTCACGTTCATTCACGACAAGGATCATCAGATCGTCGAGAACATCGTTCTCCCGATGGCCAGGGACGGCAAGACGGTCGATATGCTCTTCTGCTGTTCTGTCCTGTTCGACAAGGATGGCCGAGAAGTCCCATAACCCGCCGAGCGGCGGGATGCGCGAGAGCACTCCAGGTATGATTGTCCGCTTCGTATCGGTATTGGTTACTGTTGATTGCGGATCGTGATGGAACAGCCGCTGACACGAGGGGGGCGCCGATTGCCTTACCCCGACTTCCAGATGCCCCCGGCCGCCATTCGATCGGAGGACAGCCGAACCTTCCTCCGCGCTTGGCACAAGTGGCGCGGGGAGCGGCTGCTCCCGCACCGGGGCGACTTCGTCCTCGCCGACATCAAGCAGCTGTTGCCGCGTCTGCTGCTGCTCGAGGTCCGGTCTCCCACCGAGATCGTGTTCCGGCTGGCCGGCACCATGGTCCGCGCCCGGGTCGGCGCGGAACTCACCGGCAGAAATTTCATCGATCTGGCGCGCCCGGAGGAGCGGGCGGAGCGGGCGAGGCTGCTACTGGCGGAGGTTGCCCAGCCCTGCGGTGCCGTGATGATCTATCCACTGGCTTATCCTTCCGGCTTCGACGCCCCCGTCGAGGTGGTTTCGGTGCCGGTGGAGCCGAACCTGCCGGGGCAGCCGAAACTCGTTCTCGCTCTGTTCACCGAACTCTTTCGGCCGGTGGGGGAAGTGCCGGCGGAGATCGCCGACCATCTGCCCTCGGGAAAGAGCGTGAGCTTCTTCGATATCGGCGCCGGTGTGCCGCCGATCACTGCCTGAGATCAGGGACGCATGAAGTTATAGTCCTCGTCGGGATCCAGATTCTCCATGGCGAACTCCAATTCGCGGCGTATGTCGGCCAAGCTGCGCTCGCGTCGATATATGTCGATCGCCATACTGAGGAAGGCCCGCCCCACGGTGTCGGCGGGATGACCTTCGGCACCGGCTTCGGCGAGACAGGAATCCACGTGTGGACGGACAATTGACCAGATATCGCGCATGACCTTGGCTCTCTTCTATCCGATGCGGCGCAGTGTGCGGGAAGGCCGCCACGACGCCTTGTTCTGGATCAAGCCCGAGCCGCTTTCGGGAGGCTGCCGCCGGTGATCCTCACCTTGGCGAGTTCGCCCTCCACGGTCGGCCAGGCGGTCGAGGCCGTACGCCGCTTCGCGCTGGGCAGCGGGCTTGACGAAGCCAAGACCGCGGCCCTCGGTGTCGCCGTGGATGAAGCGGTCACCAATGTCGTCCGGCACGCCTACCGAGGCGATGCGGGGCGCGTGCTGACGTTGGCCTTGTCGGTCGCGGGTGACGCCGTCCAGGTCGAGATACTCGACCACGGGCATCCCTTCGATCCCCTGGCCGAGGTGACGGCGCCGCCCGATGGCGGAGCGGAAGATCGGGAAGTAGGCGGACTTGGTTTACTTTTGATGCGAGAATTGGTGGATGAAGCGCGTTACATCCGCGACGGCGACCGCAACAAGCTGATGCTGCGCGCATTTGTAAGGCATAGTCCGGCCCGGAGGGAACCGGGCGCGGCCTAGCGATGGGGGGCATGGTGGCTACGAGCGAACAGAAAGTCGGCAACGCGTCGGTCCTCAGTCCGACAGGCCGCGTCGATGTGGAGACGACCCCGCCCTTGCAGGAGCGGCTGCTGCCTTTGCTGGGTACAAGCGGCGCGGTGGTGGTGATCGATTTCTCGGGCGTCACCTACATATCGAGTTCGGGGCTTCGGGCATTGATGCTGGGAGCGAAGGAGGCGAAGGCGAAGGGCGGGAAGCTTGCCGTCTGCGCCCTCAACGAAACCGTGGCGGAAATCTTCCGCATCAGCCGATTCAATCAGGTCGTGCCGGTTTATCCCGACCTGCGAGGCGCCCTTACGGCGCTGGATCCGGCTGGTGTCGGGGTCTGACGGGGCAGCCGATGCTCATCCGATTCTGGGGTACGCGTGGATCGCTGCCGGCACCGCTGGGCGGGGCGGCCTTGCAAGGCAAGCTGCGCGCGGCGCTGCGCAAGGCATCCGGCCGGAGTTTCACCGACGATGCCGAGATCGATCGCTTCATCGCGTCGGAACTGACCTTCGCCGAGCGCAGCACCTTCGGCGGCAACACCTCCTGCGTGGAGGCCGATATCGGCAGCGACGAACACCTGATCCTCGATCTGGGCTCGGGTGTGCGCGAATTCGGCAATCGGTTCATGTCCGGCGCCTATCCGGGCAAGAAGAAGGTGTTCAACATCCTGATGTCGCATCCGCATTGGGATCACATCATGGGCTTCCCGTTCTTCGTGCCGGCCTATGTGCCCGGCCACACGATCAGGATCTACGGCGGGCATTCGACGCTGGACAACGCCTTCCGCCGTCAGCACGCCGAGCCGAGCTTTCCGGTCGACTACAGCCAGCTCGGCGCCAGTATCGAGTTCGTGACGCTGGATCCCGCCAAGACCTATGACATCGCCGGCGCCAAGGTGCGCCTCATGCGCCAGCACCACACCGGTGATTCCTACGGCTATCGGATCGAGCATGGCGGACGGTCGCTGATCTATTCGACCGATTCCGAGCACAAGTTCGAGGAGACCGGCGACACCTACCCCTTCGTCGATTTCTTCCGCAATGCCGACCTCGTGATCTTCGATGCGATGTACTCGCTGGCCGACGCGGTCTCCATTCGTGAGGACTGGGGTCATTCCAGCAACATCATCGCCGTCGAACTCTGCCATCACGCCGCTGCGAAGCGCCTCTGCCTGTTCCACCACGATCCCAATTCGGACGATCGCAGCATCGCCGAGGTGCTGCAGGACACGAGGAGGTTCGAGGAACTCGCCCGCGACGGCCGGGCCCCTCTCGACGTACTCTCGGCCTATGACGGCCTCGAGATCGAACTCTAGCGCGGCGGGATGACCGCAACCGCCGCGCCGCGACTGACGTGGCGTCAGCCGTGGTACGGGGCACCGCTCGGCCTTTGCCTGCTCTTCCTGCTCATTGTCCTTCGGCTGGTCGATCCCGCCATGGTCGAACGCCTTCGCCTCGCCCAGTTCGATAGCTTTCATCGGCTGGCGCCCCGCAGCGATGACGGCGTTACGGTCTGGATCGTCGATGTGGACGAGGAGAGCCTGCGGGCCCACGGGCAGTGGCCCTGGCCGCGCTGGCGTCTGGCCCGGCTGATAGAGCAACTCCATGCCGGAGGGATCGCCGGGCTCGGCATCGATATGGTCTTCGATCAGCCCGACCGCCTGTCGCCGCCGCTCTATTCCGGGCAGACGGAAGGGCTTCCCCGGGCCTTGCGGGATGCCCTGTCCGAACTGCCGTCGACGGACGAGCGGCTGGCGGAGGCGCTGGCCAAGGGCCCGGTCAGCGTCGCTGCGCTCGGCCTCGATTTCCGGTTGGATCCGGGCGCCTTCCGTGCGCCGCGCACCATGTTCCGCAGTGTCGGCGGCGGCACGCTGGAGACGCTCCCCGCGTTCAAGGACGCGGTCCGCAGCCTGCCGCTGCTGACCCTGGCGGCAGCGGGAGAGGGGCTCGCAAACGCGACGCCCGAACAGGACAACATCGTCCGGCGGGTGCCGATCGTCGCCAAGGTCGCCGACACGCTTATGCCATCGCTGGGCTTCGACACACTGCGCCTCGCGATCGGGGCGCGAAACTTCTCCGTCGTCTCGAAAGGTGGCGTCGTGGCGGGCGTGATCGCGGCCGATGTCGCCGTCCCCACCGCCGGTGACGGGCGCCTGTGGCTGCATTTCACCCCGCATCGGCCGGAGCGTTTCACGTCGGCGGCCGACCTGATCGAAGGACGGGTCGACGCGGCGATGCTGCGGGGAAAGATCGTGCTTCTGGGCAGCACGGCTTATGGCCTCGGCGATTTCCACGCGACACCGCTCGACCCGCGAATGCCGGGGGTGGAGATCCAGGCCCAGGCGATCGAGAACATTGCCAATGCCGCCTTTCTGTCACGCCGGAACAACGCCGATCTGATCGAGGCGGCGGTCATTCTGGTCGTCGGGCTGCTGGCCCTCTTCCTGGTGCCCTATCCGCGGCCGATGCTGGCGGGCGCGCTCGTTGCCGGCGGCGTACTTCTCCTCGTCGGCGGCAGTTTCGCCTTCTTCGTCCTTCAGCGGGAACTGCTGGACGTCACCGGCCCGATCGGTAGCACGGCGATCCTTGTGGGACAGATGCTCGTCGCCCAGTTGCGTACGACCGATCAGGAACGCAAGCGCATTGCCAGCGCGCTGGCGCGCGAACGTGAACTCGCCGCGCGTGTCGAGGGCGAGATGACCGCGGCGCGACAGATTCAGATGGGCATGCTGCCGCAGATTTTTCCCCGGGTTGCGGGATTCGAGATCGCGGCGGGAATTGAACCGGCCAAGGCGGTCGGCGGCGACTTCTACGATGTTCGCCTGCTGGACGACGGGCGGGTCTATTTCGCCATCGGCGATGTGTCGGGGAAGGGAGTCGCGGCTGCCCTGTTCATGGCTCTGTCCCAGTCGCTGGCGCGCGCCAATGCCCGGCTCGAGACCGATATCGCCCGGATCGTGACGGCGACCAACCGCGAACTCTCAGCCGAGAATCCGGCGATGATGTTCGTCACCCTCATCGCCGGGCTGCTCGACCCGCATACGGGCGAACTGACCTTCACCAATGCCGGGCATGACGCCCCCATCCGCATTGGCGCCGATGCGACGCTGGAAACCCTGGAAGGGGATGGCGGACCACCGCTCTGCGTCATCGACGATCTGGATTATCCGGCCCTGTCGGCGACGCTGGCGCCCGGCCAAGCCCTTGTGCTCTTCACCGACGGCGTCACCGAGGCGACGGCTCTGGACCAGTCGCTCTACGGAATGGAGCGGTTGCACCGGGTGCTCGGCAACAGTGCATCGGCTTCCGCCGCCCGCATGGTTGCCGCCATTGTCGAGGACGTGGCTACCTTCGCCCGGGGCGCCGAGCCCGCGGACGACGTGACCGTTCTCGTCCTTCGCCGCTACGTCAGCGAACCGTGATCTCGACGCGGCGATTGCGCGGCTCGTCGACCTCATCTGCCGTAGGGACCGACGGGTCGGCCTCGCCGCGTCCGGTCGCGATGATGCGCGCACCCAGAAGGCCGCGCCCCATGAGATCGATCTTGATCCGTTCGGCCCGCTGCAGCGACAGTCCGGCGTTGTAGGCGGCCGTGCCCATCGTGTCGGTATGGCCGACCACCTCGACGTCGTAATGTGGGCGCCTCTTGATGTCCTCGAACACACCCTCGAAGGCGATCTTCGACTCCTCCGTGAGCGTGTCGGAGTTGAAAACGAAGTTGAGCCGGAAGTTCTGCGGCGGCAGCGGCTTTGCCGACAGCGCGCTGGCGAAAATGGTCCGAACGTCCTCGCTCGCTACCGCCACCGCCTCCGTCTTCCCGCCGGGGTTGCGATGCGCCGCCGTCGTGGACTGGTCGAGCACGAACTGATTGCTGCCGTCGACGACGACGACCGAACCGATCTTGCCGTCCGGATCAGGCTGCAGCACCACGAGTTCCTTGCGGTATTTGGGTTCGGCGCAGGCTGCGAGAAGCAGGAGCAGGCCGGTGGCGATACCCAGTCGCCCGCGCACCGCCGTCACTCCTCCACCCTCACCAGGAACGTGGTTCCGCGAACCGCGAGAACGGCTGAAGGCGTCCTGACCCGCATCGCGCCGGGAGTGCCGCGGGCGATGTCCCCGCTGCTGGCCGAGAGCGTGCCACGCTGCAGATTGGTGAGCGAGTTGCCCTTGAGCGTCGAGGAGTCGTAGTCGAACTCGTCGACCGAGACCTTGGAGCGCGGGCCGGCGGAAAAGGTGGAGTTGTCTGCCAGCGTGACCCCGGCGGAGCCGTCGTCTCCGGTTTCGATGATGTCGCCCTTCTGCAGCGGCATGCCGATGGCGGCTGGCGTGGCGGTGCCAGCCCGTTGCACGGTCACGGTGCCCGAGACGGTCTTGAGCCATCCGATCTGCGCCCCTTGCGCCAGGGCGGTGAGAGGAAGTCCGATGATGGCGAGGACGAGCAAGGCGGATCGCATGACAATCCCTCTGGGAGGCTGCTTGTGAGCGCGACTTTAGCGCCAATTTGCCGCAAACCGCATGATCTTCGTCACGCTGGCGCGTTTCCGGGCAACACGATGGACGCCAGGAGGCCGGGTTCGTTGTCGGCCAACTCCAGGTGTCCCGAATGCAGCCGGGCAACCGCCGCTGCCAGGCTGAGTCCGAGGCCGCTGCCCGGCCGGCTGCGGCTCTGCTCGCCGCGATAGAAGCGCTCGGTGACGCGAGAGCGCTCGCTCTCCGGGATGCCCGGCCCGTGATCGGCGACGCTCAGCCGGACCACGCCAAGCTGCTTCGAGGCTGAAATCACCACTTCGCGTCCGTCCCGGCCGTACTTGATGGCATTGTCGATCAGGTTGCCGATGGCCTGCGCCATCAGCTGGCCATCCCCCATGACCGTCAGGTCGTCCTTGTCGTTCTTGAGGATCAGTGCCACGCCCTGGTCCTCGGCGACGGCCCGGTACAGTTCGGCGGCATCCTCCAGCAGGGGGACCACGCGGATCTCGGCGAAAGTGCCCCGCTTTGCGCCGGCATCGACTTCGGCGATGCGCAACAGGGCGCTGAAGGTGCGCAGCAGTTCGTCGATCTCTGCCTGGACACCTTCCAGCGCGGCGGACTCTTCGTCGCCTTGCAGCCGCCCCGCCGACAGTTCCTCGATGCGGGCGCGGACCCGGGTGAGGGGGGTCCGCAGGTCGTGCGCGATCGCATTGGCAACGTCCCGTACGCCGTCCATCAGCTGTTCGATCTTGTCCAGCATTTCGTTGAGGGTGCGGGCGAGAAGATCGAATTCGTCGTCGGTGCGGCCCGCCGGCAGCCTGATCGCCAGATGGCCGGCGACGATCGAAGTCGCCGTCCGGCGTATCGCCTCGACCCGCTTCAGCACCATGCGGCGGAACAAATAGCCCCCGGCGATGGCGAGGACGGTGGTCAGGGCGACGCCCGCCAGCAGGATCTCGTTGATCGAACGGCGCAGTTCGATACGTTCCTCGGCGTCGCGCCCGGCCAGCAGGCGGAAACCGCCAGGCAGGCTGTACAGCTGGACCCGCGCGACGGATCGGCGGCCGGCCCGCTCGACAGGCAGTTCTATGGCACCGTCCACCGCAAGACCGTGCGCCGGCCATTCCCGCAGGTTGCCGGCCAGCATCTTGCCGAAGGGGTCGGCCAGCGCATAGACGGCGCCGGTGCGCTCCTCGCCCTGCGTGCGGTTCCGGATCAGCAGGATCAGCCCGGGCATGCCCTCCGCGCGATAGCGCTCCGATAGGCTGTCGACATCGGCGCGGATCGATGCGTCCAGCTCCCGGGTCAGGCTTTCATTGGTGGCGATGCGAATGAAGCCGACGACGATCAGGGCCGATGCCGCGAACAGTGCCGCGTATACGGCGGCCAGGCGGAAACCGGTGGAGCCCAGGAGTGCCGGCAGCCTCAGGTCAGGCACGGATCATGTAGCCCGCATTCCGCACGGTGAAGATCAACGGCTTCTCGAAACCCTTGTCGATCTTGCTCCGCAGCCGGCTCATATGTACGTCGATGACGTTGGTCTGCGGGTCGAAATGATAGTTCCACACGCCTTCCAGCAGCATCGTCCGCGTCACCACCTGTCCGGCATGGCGCATCAGGTATTCCAGGATCTTGAATTCCCGCCCCTTGAGGTCGATCGGCTTGCCCGCGCGCTCCGCCTTCTGGGCCAGGAGGTCGAGTTCTAGATCGCCCACCCGAAGCACCGTATCCGGGCCGGTCTGCCGGGCTCGGCGCGACAGGGCCTCGACCCGGGCCAGCAGTTCGGCGAAGGCGAAGGGCTTGGCGAGATAGTCGTCGCCGCCCGCCTTCAGGCCGCGCACCCGTTCGTCGATGTCGTTCAGGGCCGACAGGAACAGCACCGGCACCTGGTTGCCGGTTTCCCTGAGCGCCCGGACGATGCCGAGCCCGTCGATTCCGCCCGGCAGCATCCGGTCCACGACGAGGACGTCGAAGGGCTCGCTTGCAGCGAGGAACAGGCCGTCCCGCCCGTTGTCCGCCCGGTCGACCACATGGCCGGCCTCGCTCAACCCCTTGGCGACGAATAGGCCGACCTCGCGGTCGTCTTCGATGATCAGGACGCGCATGGTGACCGATAATAGAGGAACGGCGGCGGGTGGGGCAGCCCACCCGCCGCCGCGATCATCAGGCACGGCCGAGCGACAGGGCCACGTAGTGCGGCACGCCCTGACGCAGGACCAGGAGCGCGGTCGCCTCCTTCTCCAGCGCCGTCTCGCGCCGGATCGCGGCAAGCACTTCGGTGGGCGAGGCGACCTTGGTGCCGCCCACCTCGGTGATCACGTCGCCGGGGCGGATGCCCGTGTCGGCCGCGGCGCCGTCGGGGGCGACCTGGGCGACGATGGCGCCCTTCACGTCGCCGTCGATCCCGAGCTGCGCGCGCGCCTGCGGGTCGAGGGGCGCCAGGGCCAGTCCGACCGACGCTTCGGCACTTTCCCGTTCATCCGAAGAGCTGGCCGCCTGCTCCTTGGTGTTGGTGCCCAGGCGCACCTCGAGCGATTGCGCCTTGCCCTCGCGGACGATTTCGATCTGGGCGGCCTTGCCGGCTTGGCCGCTCGCCACCGCGCGGGCCAGATCGCGCGGATCGCCGATCGGAAGCGAGTCGAGCCTGGTGACCACGTCGCCCGGGCGCAGGCCCGCCTTCTCGGCCGGTGAGCCCGGCTGCACCGCGGTGACGAGTGCGCCTTTGGCTTCTCCGGTTTCCAGCGCCTTGCGCAGCTCTTCGGTCACCGGCTGCATCTGCACGCCGAGCCAGGCGCGCTCCACCTTGCCGTGCTCGCGCAGCTGCTCGATGACCGGTTTCACCACCGCGGCCGGGACCGCGAAGCCGATACCGACGCTGCCGCCATTGGGCGAGACGATGGCGGTGTTGACCCCGATCACCCGGCCCTGCGTGTCGAAGGTCGGGCCGCCGGAGTTGCCGGAGTTGATCGGCGCATCGATCTGCAGGAAATCGTCATAGGGTCCCGATCCGAGGTCACGCCCGCGTGCCGACAGGACGCCCACGGTCACCGTGCCGCCCAAGCCGAAAGGATTGCCGACGGCCATCACCCAGTCGCCCACGCGGATCTGTTCGTCGCCGCCGAAGCTGACCGCCTGAAGCGGGCTCTTCGGTTCGATCTTGAGGAGCGCGAGGTCTGTCTTCTCGTCACGGCCGACCAGCTTGGCGGGATACTTCTCGCCAGAGGAGAGGTTGACCACGATCTCGGTCGCGTTCCCGACCACGTGGTTGTTGGTGACGATGTAGCCCGCGGGATCGACGATGAAGCCCGAACCGAGCGCGTGGCCGCGCCGGGCCTGCGGCCCGTTCGGTCCGCCGAAGTGGCGGAAGAATTCTTCGAAGGGCGTGCCGCGCAGCTCCGGCGGTATCTGCTGGGCGCCGCGCGCCCGCTCCACCTGGGTCGTGGTGATCTGCACCACCGAGGGCTTCACCCGTTCGGCGAGATCGGCGAAGCTGCCGGGCAGCTGGCCGGCCGGCGCGGGCATGGCCGCCTCGGCCGCCGTGATCAGCGGGCCTGTGCCCGCGGGGGCGTTGTACCAAGCGAGGCCGCCCGCCAATGTGGTGGTGACGAGCGCGGCGGCCAGCAGGTTCTTCAGGCGCCTGCCGCGGCTCGTCGGCGAAGAGGTGTCCGTCATCGCTCCAATCTCCAATTCTCATGCCGCGGCTTCTCCCGCGGCGCTGGTGTAGATGTAGGAGGGGCGGGCTGGCAGGCGCCTTGCGGGTAGATGAAATCGAATTCACCTGATTTTCGGGCGGACATGCGCATCGGGATCGACCTCGGCGGCACCAAGATCGAAGGGATACTCCTGGCGGCGGATGGGCAGGAGATCGCGCGCCGTCGGGTGGCCGCGCCGGGCGGCGACTACGCCGCCACAGTGGATGCGATTCGCGATCTCGCCTTGGGACTGGAAGCGCGGGCCGGCCGCCGCTGCAGCATCGGCGTCGGGACACCCGGCGCCCTGTCGCCGTCGAGCGGCCTGATCAAGAACGCCAACAGCACCTGCCTGATCGGCCACCGGCTCGATGCCGACCTGGCGGCGGCGCTCGGCCGTCCGGTCCGTCTCGCCAACGACGCCAACTGCTTCGCACTCTCCGAGGCGGTCGACGGTGCCGCGGCAGGGGCGGGGGTGGTCTTTGGCGTGATCCTGGGTACCGGCTGCGGCGGCGGCATCGTCGTCGGCGGGAGGGTGCTGACCGGCCCCAATGCGATCGCGGGAGAGTGGGGACACAATCCGCTGCCCTGGCCCGACGACACCGAGCGGCCCGGGCGGGCGTGCTATTGCGGCAAGCAGGGCTGCATCGAGACGTTCCTCAGTGGCCCGGCACTCGCCGCCGATCATCCCGCCGGCCTGGCGCCAGCGGCGATGCTGAGCGCCGCGGCGGCTGGTGACGCGGTGGCCGAGGCGACTTTGCGCCGTTACGAGCGCCGGCTGGCCAAATCGCTGGCCCAGGTCATCAATTTTCTCGACCCGGACGTGATCGTGCTCGGTGGCGGCATCTCCAATCTCGACCGCCTCTACGCCGCCGTGCCGGCATTGTGGGGCGAATACGTTTTCTCGGATCACGTCGCGACGGTGCTGCTGCCGCCGCAGCACGGTGATTCCTCCGGCGTGCGCGGCGCGGCCTGGCTCTGGCCGGCGGAGGGCCAGGGGTGAGCGGCTTCTGCCGCGACTGCCTGGCGCGCAGCGGCCCGCGCGCGCAGCGCTGCGCAGTCTGCAACTCCCCCAGGATCCTCGATCATCCCGAACTGGACCGTCTGTCGATCGCCCACATCGACTGCGATGCCTTCTACGCCTCGGTCGAAAAGCGCGACGACCCCAGCCTCCGGGACAAGCCGGTGATCGTGGGCGGCGGCCGGCGCGGTGTGGTCTCCACCTGCTGCTATCTCGCCCGCCTGTACGGCGTGCGCTCGGCAATGCCGATGTTCAAGGCGCTGAAGGCCTGCCCGGAAGCGGTGGTCATCCGGCCCGCGATGGCGAAATACGCCGCCGTTGCCCGCGAGGTGCGGGCCCTGATGCAGTCGGTGACCCCGCTGGTCGAACCGCTGTCGCTGGACGAGGCCTATCTCGACCTCGGCGGTACCGAGCGGCTCATGCAGGCGAGCCCGGCGGAAACGCTGGCCAGGCTTGCCGCCCGCATCGAGGCGGAAGTCGGCATCACCGTGTCGATCGGCCTTTCCTACAACAAGTTCCTGGCCAAGCTCGCCTCCGAGCTCGACAAGCCGCGCGGTTTCGCCGTCATCGGCCGCGACGGCATCGAGGCCTTTCTGGCGCCGCGTCCTGTTGCTTCCATCAACGGCGTCGGCAAGGCGATGCAGGCGAAGTTGGCCGAGGCCGGCATCACCCGGATCGGCCACCTGCAGGCTTTCGCCGATGCCGATCTCATCCGCCGCTTCGGTGCCATGGGCAATCGGCTGGCGCGCTTCTCCCGAGGTGAGGACGACCGACCCGTTGATCCTGAAGGGGAGATGAAGAGCATCTCCGCCGAAACCACCTTCAACACCGATCTGCGCGGGCTGCAGGAGCTGGAGCGCGAGCTCTGGCCGCTCTGCGAGAAGGTGGCCCGGCGCATGAAGGCGAAGGCGACGGCGGGCCGCACGCTGACCCTGAAGCTGAAGACAGCCGATTTTCGTACCCGCACCCGGGCCGAGGCGTTGGAGAACCCGACCCAGCTGGCCGAGACGATCTTCCGCTCGGCCTGCGAACTCCTGCGGCGCGAGGTGGGGCCGTATGCCTTTCGCCTGATCGGTGTCGGCCTGTCGCATTTCGCCGATCCGGCCGATGCCGACCCGCCCGACCTGCTCGACCCGCGGCCCGCTCAGGCCGCGGCGGTCGAGCGGGCCATGGATGCCGTCCGCTCCAAATTCGGCGAGGGGGCGATCGGCAAGGGTCGCGGGCTGCCCCTCAGCAGCCCCCGGGCAGCATCTCCAGTTGGCGCAACGTCCCCTTCATCGAATACTCCCCGTAGTCGAGAACGATATCCCCGCTGACGCCGTTCTCGAACAGGCGGAAGCCGATCTCGTATTGCGGTTCCTCGGCCTTGGTCTTCAGGGGGAAGAAGGCCATACGCACCGGCCAGGAGCGCAGGTCCTTGAGCGGCGCGAGCACCGGATCGTCGCCGGCTTCCGCCTTCATCTCCCGCCCGATGGTGACCCCCGTCTCGAAACTGCCGTCCTCGCCCGATCCGTCGAAGATACGGATGCTGGCGAATCTCGCTCCGGCGATCGCCTGGCGAATGACCTGCACCACATGCTGGTTGGGGAACACGGTGCCCTTGGGCAGATCGAGTGTCGCTTCCGCCGGCTTCAGCATCCTGGCGGTGCCGCCTTCGCCGTCCTTCACACTCGCGCTGCCGGCGAATTCGTCGCTCGGCTCGCCGTTCAGGATGTTGCGCATCTCGAAGCGGAACGTGCTGCCGTCCTTCGCTTCCCAGGAACTGAGGGTGAAGTCGCTCACTACCGTCTCGCCCTCGGCGTTCAGCAGTTCGGTCCAGAACCGCTGGGTCGTCGTATGCCCGTCGCAGGCGTCCAGTACCTCGACCGCAAGCCGTCCGCGGATCGCAACCACCGAGCCTCCGTGATCGGCCCTGCCGATGCCGATCTCATAGATCGCTCGGTGGCCGGCGAGCGTCACCGCCGCGCCGGCGGCGACGGCGTGCGGTGTGACGCCTCCCAGCAGCAATCCCAGGACAAGCAGCGAACGGGTGAGACAACGCATGAAGGCTCCAGACTGGCGAATGAGGCGCCGGCCCGCATGCTACAGGAGCGCGGCGAGACCGGGGAGGGTGGAGGTTCCTGCCGCGCCCCGGCAGGAAGTGCCGGGCGCGATTTCAATTTTATTGATCAAAATCAATTGCGTACATCTTGGCGTGAAAGTTGCTTAAAGGCCGGTGGGAGCATTTAGTGGGGAATACAAATGGTTTACACGGCGACTTGGGTAGACCCGCCGCGCAACGAAGCGGAGGCATTCCTGGTATCCGTCGCCTCGAAGTTGAAGCGGCGGTTCGTGAGCAGCCCGCCGGACGCGTCTTCGGCGAAGCTGATCGCGCAGCTGATCGCCTACGCCTCCGAGGCCCAGCGCCTCGTCGAGGAACAGAGCCAGCGGATCAGCCAGCTCGAGGCTCTCTCGATCACCGACGAGATGACCGGTCTCTTGAATACCCGGGGGTTCCGCATGGCGCTGGAGAGCGCCATCACCGATTCGCGCCGTCATGGTGACCAGGGAACGCTCGCCTTCATCGATCTCGACGGCCTGAAGCGGGTGAACGACCGCTTCGGCCATGCCGCTGGCGATGCCGCGCTGGTGGCCGTCGGGTGCGTGCTGCGCGAGAGGATCAGGCTTACCGATGCGGCCGGCCGGCTGCATGGCGACGAGTTCGCCGTACTGTTCTGCCGGTCCAGCCCTGCGCATGCCGAGGATCTGGTCGGCCGCCTGCGCGAGGCCCTGAGTGCCGTGCCCGTCGAGATCGGCCGCCACTCCTTCATCGCTTCGGCCAGCGTCGGCTCGACGATCTATGGTCCCGATTGCGATGCAGACCTGCTGCTCGCCGCGGCTGATGCCGGCATGTATCGGGCCAAGCGTGGGCGCGCGGGCCGGCTCATGCGCCTGCCGGCAGCACGCTGAACAGTTCGCGCTGCCCGCCGATTCCCGGCAGGCTGCGCATCCCGATCGACCGCAGCCGGAGGGCGGCGGGGCCGAGCGCACGCGCCAGGGCGCCGGAGACGAGGATGGGCAGGGCTTCGGCCTTGCACAGGGCCTCCATGCGGGCCGCCTCGTTCACCGCCGGCCCGATCACGGTGAAGTCGAGCCGCGTGTCGCTGCCGACATTGCCATAGAGCACTTCGCCCAGATGCAGCGCGATGCAGAGCGGCAATGCCGGCTCGCCGATCAGCGCCTGCGCCTCCTCCGCCGCCTGCATCGCCTGCCGGCAGGCCTCGCCCTCGCCCGCGGGATCGACCGGGAAGATGGCGAGCAGCCCGTCACCCATGAACTTCAGGACCTGCCCGCCGTGTCGTTCGATCGGCCCGACGATGCAGTCCAGATGCCGGTCCAGCACATCGATCAGGGCTTCCGGTGCGATCGTGCCCGACAAGGCCGTGAAGCCGCGCAGGTCGGCATAGAGGAGGGCGGCGGAGAGCTTGCGCACGTCGCCCCGGCGCGTGGCGCCGTTCAATACCCGCTGCGCGGCATCGGCGCCGAGATAGATGCCGAGGAGGTTGCCGGCCAGATCGGCGAAGATGCGTCCCTGGATGGCGAGACCCAGTTGCGGCAGCACGCTCTCCAGCGCGGCGCATTCCTCGTCCGACCAGCCGCCGGGACGGTCGCAGGCGACGGAGATGACGAGGCCGAGGAGCTCACCCGGCTGCTGCTGCGCCGACAGGCGGAAGCCCAGCATCGCCGCCAGCCAGTCGGTCAGGCCCTGTTCGGCGAATTCCTTCAGCACCGGATAGTCGAGTTCCGCCTCCGGCCCGGCCAGGCGGCGGCGCATGCGCGTGACCTCGTTCTCTATCATGTAGGCGAAGGGGCTTCGCTGCCAGGCCTCGCTCACCAGGTCGGAATGGACGAAGGCGGTGGGCGCGATGACGTCGCTGCCGCGCTCGTAGGTATAACCGGTGGCCCGAAGCATCGGATGCAGCGTGGTCATGGCCAGGTAGATGCGGCCGACCCCGAGGCCCGCCTCGTTCAGACGCCGGCCCAGGCCCGCCACCAGATCCTGCGCCGCCAGGCCGTCCAGCCCCGCCTGCACCAGCCAGTCCTTCACCGCGGCGACCGAAGGGGCTTCAGCGTTCATCCGTGCGATCCTGTGCGCGCCTCGTCAGGGGAAGATGGGGCGCGGGACAAAAAGGAAAGGCCGCCCGCGAGGGATGTCGCGGACGGCCCAACCTAGCAAGCAATCGAAGGGCTTGGGGACGATCAGAAGTCCATGTCGCCCATGCCGCCCATGCCGCCCATGCCGCCGCCGGGGGGCATGCCGCCGGCCGCCTTCTTCTCCGGCTTCTCGGCCACCATCGCCTCGGTGGTGATCAGGAGGCCGGCGACCGAGGAAGCGTCCTGCAGCGCGCAGCGCACGACCTTGGTCGGGTCGATGACGCCGCCCTTCACCAGGTCGGTGTACTCGCCCAGCTGCGCGTCGAAGCCCCAGGTCAGGCTCTTCGATTCCAGCAGCTTGCCGACCACGACCGAGCCGTCGACGCCGGCGTTCTCGGCGATCTGCCGAACCGGGGCCTGCAGCGCCTTGCGGACGATGTTGATACCGACGTCCTGGTCGGAATTGTCGCCCTTCAGGTTGGCCAGCGCCTTGGTGGCGTAGAGGAGGGCGGTGCCGCCGCCGGGGACGATGCCTTCCTCGACCGCGGCGCGGGTCGCATGCAGCGCGTCGTCGACGCGATCCTTGCGCTCCTTCACCTCGACCTCGGTGGCGCCGCCGACCTTGATCACCGCGACGCCGCCGGCCAGCTTCGCCAGCCGCTCCTGCAGCTTCTCGCGGTCGTAGTCGGAGGTCGTCTCCTCGATCTGCGCCCGGATCTGGCCGACGCGGGCCTCGATGTCCTTCTTCTTGCCGACGCCGTCGACGATCGTGGTGTTTTCCTTGTCGATCGAGACCTTCTTGGCCCGGCCGAGCATGGCAAGCGTCACGTTCTCGAGCTTGATGCCCAAGTCTTCGGAGATGACCTGGCCGTTGGTGAGGACGGCGATGTCCTCCAGCATGGCCTTGCGGCGATCACCGAAACCCGGCGCCTTCACGGCGGCGATCTTCAGGCCGCCGCGCAGCTTGTTGACCACCAGCGTGGCCAGTGCCTCGCCTTCGATGTCTTCCGCAATGATGAGGAGCGG
This sequence comes from bacterium, assembly GCA_022844005.1. Lineage (GTDB taxonomy): Bacteria > Pseudomonadota > Alphaproteobacteria > Ferrovibrionales > Ferrovibrionaceae > Desertibaculum. The sequence continues at coordinate 23,996 of JALHMN010000020.1, forward strand.
CTTGCCGGTCTGCACCACCGCTTCCAGCAGCGGCAGCATCGGCTGCAGGCCGGACAGCTTCTTCTCGAAGATCAGGATGTAGGGATCCTCGAGCTCGGTGCGCATCTTGTCGACGTTGGTGACGAAATACGGCGAGACGTAGCCGCGGTCGAACTGCATGCCCTCGACGATGTCGAGCTCGGTATCGAGGCTCTTCGCCTCCTCGACGGTGATGACACCCTCGTTGCCGACCTTCTGCATCGCCTTGGCGATCATGTCGCCGATGGCGCGCTCGCCATTGGCCGAGATGGTGCCGACCTGGGCGACTTCCTCGTTCGAGGAAACCTTCTTGGAGCGCTTCTTCAGGTCCGCGACCACCGCGTCGACCGCCTTGTCGACGCCGCGCTTCAGGTCCATCGGGTTCATGCCGGCGGCGACCGCCTTGGCGCCCTCGCGCACGATCGCCTGGGCCAGAACGGTGGCGGTGGTGGTGCCGTCGCCGGCGTTGTCGTTGGTCTTCGAGGCCACTTCGCGCACCATCTGCGCGCCCATGTTCTCGAACTTGTCGGCGAGTTCGATCTCCTTGGCGACGGTGACGCCGTCCTTGGTGATCCGCGGCGCGCCGAACGACTTGTCGAGTACGACGTTGCGGCCCTTCGGACCCAGCGTCACCTTCACCGCATCGGCCAGAATGTCGACGCCGCGCAGCATGCGGGTGCGGGCGTCAGGGCCGAACTTGACTTCCTTGGCAGCCATATTTCTTCTCCTCCGAATTGCTGACGATCAGGCGGCCTTGCGGGCGGCGGCCGTCGTCTCGACGATGCCCATGATGTCGGACTCCTTCATGATCAGGAGGTCCGTCCCGTCGATCTTCACTTCGGTGCCCGACCACTTGCCGAACAGCACCCGGTCGCCGACCTTGACGTCGAGGGGGATGCGCTTGCCGGCTTCGTCGCGGCCGCCGGGGCCGACGGCGATGATCTCGCCTTCCATCGGCTTTTCCTTGGCGGTGTCGGGAATGATGATCCCGCCCTTGGTCTTCTGCTCTTCCTCGACGCGGCGGACGACCACACGGTCATGAAGCGGTTTGAATGCCATCTCGATTTCTCCCTTGGGCCTTCGCAGTCCTGAAACCCCGGGGGCGCGGGGGCGCCACCGTCCGCATGGGTGCGCGCCGCCTCCCCGAGGCTGGGCCGGATGTAGGCGCGTCCGGTCCGGCGTTCAAGGGGTTTGGCAGCACTCGTCGAAGAAGACTGCTAACACGTTGATACTGTTGATTTTTAAGGAAGGGGTGCGAAATATTGAAGGGTCGCGGCGTGCTGGCCGCGGGTATCAGGGAGTGCGTGGATGCTTGATTTTGCGCGTCAGCTCTCGGGTTATCGGCTGACCACGGCCGAGATTCTCTACCATATGCCCGATCATCCGGGTGTGTTGCAGACCTTCGTCTGGCAGGAACTCGACATCCGCCCCGAGTTTCCCGTCTTGCGTAAATTCCTCGATTTCTGGGACAAGCGCCTCGACGGCAAGCTGCATTCGGTCCGGGTGGCCAGTTGCGGCATCATTCAGCCGGCGGAAATGCGCCATTTCCCGGTGGAACTGCGCCTCCACTAGCTATGTGACCCGGGCCTCGGGCGGCGCGATCGAGGGCTGGGCGCATCGCGTACGATGCGGCCAGCGCTCGATCAGGCGCGCGGCGGAAGGGGTTCGGTCCCGTATCGGCGAACCTTCATGCCATGCACAGGGCGGCGAGGCCGATCAGGCCGGTTGCCCACACCGTCAGGCCGGAGAAGAACGATCCGCTCCGCAGTTCGGCATGAGGATAGGGGGGATGTTCGTAGAAGTAGTTGGCTTGCCTGGACATTTTCGTCTCCATCGATATATGATGGACCAGAATATATAACTATGTGAACGAATGGTCAAGGGATGGTTTAAACTTTCTCCGCGGCGTCCCTGCGGTCTATGCCGTCCATCCCGGATGCCCTAATCACTCCGCCCAAGTCAGCCAAGCGAGGAACGACCGTGAGCGAAGAAGCCAACGTCCTGATGACGCTCGAGAACCGCCCTGCCGGGCAGGTTGCCCGGGTCAGCATCAACCGGCCGCGAAAGCTGAACTCGCTCGATCCCGATACCATCGCCACCCTGGCCCGGGTGGCGGCGGACCTGCAGGGGCTGAGCGGCTTGCGCGCCGTGGTCCTCACCGGCACCGGCGACAAGGCTTTCGCCGGCGGCGCCGATTTTCGCGTCATCGCCGGCCTAGACCAAGACTCGGGCGAGGCCTTCATCACCTCGCTGCACCGGATGATCGCCGCCTATCGCGCCATTCCGGTCCCGGTGATCGCCCGCATCAACGGCTATTGCCTGGGGGCGGGGCTGGAATTGGCGGCCGGCTGCGACCTGCGGGTCGCTTCGGACAACGCCGTCCTCGGCATGCCCGAAGTGAAGATCGGCGTCCCCTCGGTGATCGAGGCGGCGTTGCTGCCGCGCCTGATCGGCTGGGGCCGCGCCTCGGAAATGCTGCTGACCGGCGAGAACGTCGACGCCGCCGCGGCCGAGCGCATCGGCCTCGTCGAAAAGGTGGTGCCCCTGGACGAGCTGGATGCCGCCGTCGAACGCTGGCTGGATTCGATCCTGGCTGCCGGGCCGAACGCGATCCGCCTGCAGAAGAGCCTCATGCGCCAGTGGGAAAGCCTCACCCCCGACCAGGCGATCCAGGCCGGCATCGCCGCCTTCCGCGCCTCCTTCGCCACCGACGAGGCAAAACGCTTCGCCCATCGGCCGGCCAAGTGATCCAGCTCGTGGGTGGTTCAACGGATCTCGATGGTGGCCCTGCTCGCTTCGCATGAGGTGATTGACGCTGCTCGCGGCGCCGTCGCCCACTGTCTGCCACGCTGCTCAGAGCGGCGCTGTCGATCGGGAAACAGCCTCCGCCCGACTACGCCCACGTCGCAGGCAAAGGGGGGTTACGCTTTCGACAGCCGGCTCGCCGCGGCGGCGAGTGCCTCCTGCACCCGGCGCGGGTGGAACGGCTTGTTGATGAAGCCGAGCGGCTCGAGGGCCGCGACGGCGGCGCGGGTAGCGGGGTCGAGATTGGCGCTGATGAAGATGCAGGGAACGTCCCATCGTTCGCGCAGGATCTGTGCGGCTTCGATCCCGCTCGATCCCTGCGCCAGCCGGATATCCATGAAGGCCAGGTCAGGACGGGTCTTCTCTGCCGCGCGCACAGCCTGGTCGGCACTTGCCGCGATCGCTACGACGGTGTGCCCGGCATCCTCCACCAGGCCTTCCAAGTCCAGTGCCAGGATTGCCTCGTCCTCGACGATCAGGACGCGGAGGATCATCGCATGTCCAGCCGCCGGCGTAAGGTCACGGTTGCTCTGTAACCGGACGCCTCCCGCGCCGTCTGGTATTCGCCGTCGATCTGACCGACCATGGCCTTGATCAGCATGGTACCCAGTCCATCTGCATTTTCGGCGGCCGAAGGCGTGCTCACGCCATTGTCCGCAACGCTTAGTTCATGCGAACCATCTGACTTCGGGCTGAACGTCACCGTGATACGGGTCGGCGCTGCGATCGGATGTGCATGCTTCAACGCGTTCGTGACCAATTCGTTCACGATGACGCCGATCGGCACCGCGTCGTCCGCAGACAGTTCGATCGGCTCCGAGCGGACCTCGATCACCGCTTCGGCCGCCGTCTCCCGCCCGGCCACGGCCATGTCGGCGCCCAGATCCGTCAGGTATGACTTCATGTCCACCGTCATCGGATGTTCGCTGCGATACAGGCGCTCGTGGATGGCGGCAATCGCCCGGACCCGGGTGATCGCCTGGTCGAAGGCGGTGAGGATCTGCGGATCGGACAGGCGGCGGCGCTGCAACGACAGGATGCTGCTGACCAGTTGCAGGCCGTTCTTGACCCGGTGATTGACTTCCCGCAGCAGCATGTCCCGCTCGGCGACATGCGCCCTGGCTGTCGCCTCCGCCTCGCGCAGGCGTAGCAGCGCGCGGGCAACGGCGACCAGTTCCTCCGGCTCCATCGGGTCGACCAGATAGCTGTCCGCCCCGGCATCCAGTGACGCAACCCGGTCCTTCGTCGCGACATTCGTGGCCGACACCTGCAGCACCATGATCGGCTGCCTCGCTCCGCCCGCCTTCAGTTGTCGGCAGATATCCACGCCGCTCATGTCCGGCAGGTTGACGTCGAGAACGACCAGGGCCGGGGGCTGTGCCTCGATCATCCGCAGCGCCTCGGCGCCGGTCGCGGCTTCGGCAACCTCCATCCCGGCGCGACGAAGGATCCGCACGGTCGAGTATCGGCCAGCGTCGTGATCGTTGACCACCAGGACGGTTCGGTTCAGGGGCATCTCAGGCCTCCGCTCGCTTCAAGGCCTGGGCCATGGCTTGCAAGATGATTTCGCGAGAAAGGGTGTTCTTGAAGACAATGGCATCGGCCGTGATCAGCCGCCGCCGATCATCCGCATCAAGCTCCCGCGAGGTGAAGATGATCACCGGAATATCGCGGGTGCCCGGATCGGCGCGCAACGCAGCCAGGACGTCGAAGCCTTCCAGTCCCGGCATGGCGAGGTCGAGGAAGATAAGGTCCGGCAACGACTGTCGTGCCGCGAGCAGCCCCTCGCGTCCGGCAGTCGCTTCCGTCAACTGCTCCGCGGGCATGCCCAGCATCTGGCGGAGCGCATAGCGCTCGATTTCATCGTCATCGATGATCAGTATGCGCTTGCCGCGCTGTTGCAGCGGCCCGCTCAATGCCGGCTCGCGGCGTGTCTCGCGACCGCCCGGCGCATTGATCCGGGGCAGGATGACCCTGAAAGTCGAGCCGCGCCCGCGCGCGCTTTCCACTGTCAGGGTGCCGTCCAGCAGTTCCACCAGGCGGCGGGACAAGGGGAGACCGAGGCCGGTTCCTTTGAAGCGCGCCTGCAATGCACCTGCCACCTGCACGAATTCGTCGAATATCCGCTCGTGATCCTCGGGCGCGATGCCGATGCCGGTGTCGCTGACGGAGAAGACGATGTCACTGTCGTCGCTGGCGGCGGCGGCGACAGTGACGCTGCCACGCTCGGTGAACTTCAAGGCGTTGGAAACCAGGTTGCGCAGGATCTGGGACAGCTTGCCGCGATCCGTCAGCATCGGCGGCAGGGTGTCGGTCTCACCGAACACCAGCGAGACGCTCTCGCTGACCAGCAGCGGCTTCATCATGCCGCGCAACGCCCCGAACAGGTCGGCGATGCTGAACAGCTCGGGCCGCAGCTCGACCTTGCCCGCCTCGACCTTGGCGACATCGAGGAGGTCGTCGACGAACTGTCCGAGCTGCCCGGCCGCCTGCACGATGTAGGAAACCTGACGCTCCTGCTCGGATGTCAGTTCGCCATCGGTGCGGTCCAGTAGCAGCCGCCCCAGGGCACGGATCGAATTGACCGGGGTACGAAACTCGTGGCTGACGTTCGAGAGAAAGCGCGACTTCGTTTCGTCGGCGCGGCGCAGCTGTTCGGCCCGTTCGTCCAACTCGGCATAGAGCGCCACCACGCCGCGGTTGGTATCGGCCAGCTCGTCGTTCAGCCGCGTCAGTTCCTCCTGCCTCTGGCGCAGCTCCTCCATGCTGGCCAGCAGCTCCCGGTTCTGCTCCTGGATCTCCTGGTAGGGATCGGCCGTCGCGTCGCTGGCCAGCGCGCGTGCGATTGCGGCCAGCCGGCCCGCCGTCACGCGCTCGACCTTGCACGGCAGGATCTTCGATAGGATGACGATGGCCGACCCGTCCGCCCCGGCCTCGATCTGAAAGCCATCCATCATTCGCCGTGCGGCAACGATGCTCACATCGGCGTCCGCGCCCCAGCGGCTGGTATCGGTGGGATCGCTGACCGCCGCCGCCGGCGGCTGGAGAGCTACCCGTACGCCGAGCTGTTGGCAGTCGCCGCCATCTTCCAGCTCGAAGTCGATGATGCCGCCCTTGCCGAAAACAGTGGCCAGGCGGGCCAGTTCCGAAACGGCGGTGGTAATGCGGGTCTGGTCCTGTGTGTCGAATCCGACCAGGGCGGCGATCCGGCGTGCCCGCTGTCGGGCCTGCACGACATCCCGGTCGCGCTCCGCGTGCATCGTCAGAAGCGGGCGGCTCACCTCGTCCCCCATTTCGCCACGACGACCAGGGTATCGTCCCGGCCTCGCTTGAAGTCGCGATAGAGCACGCCCGCGATGACGCCACTGTTGCGCAGCAGCAGGCCCGGATATCGGTCGAGCTGCCAACTGCTCGCGAGGCCATCGGAATGGAGCACGAAGACGCCCTCATCCGCGAAGGGATAGTCCAATGCACGGAAGTGCCTGGCGACATGGCCGACCGTGCCGTTATGGGACATCAACCTGCGGACGGCGCCGCCGACGAATAGGCTTCCCGCCACGTTGCCGATGCCGGCGAAGGCCACGCGACCGAGGGACAGGTCGATATCGGCGATCGCGACGGCGGCGCCGCGGCTGGGCCGCAAGCCGCGATGGACCATTTCCATCAACGGGCCGGGATCCTCGCCGCTCTGTTCCCAGAGGATCCTTGCGGCCATCTGCGAGGCCTCCGCCGCGCCGGGGCCATGGCCCAGACCGTCGGCGCCCAGGATCAGCACCCCATCCGTTCTTTCCCGCATGGTCCAGCAATCGCCGGAAACACTCTCGCCGCGTACCGCCACGGTGAAGCCGCAGATATCGAAGGCGGCAGGCGGCTGCACGCGGCTGACGGAGGCGAACAGCCGAGCGTGGACGACGGTACCTTTGTCCACCTGGCTGTACAGGTCGAAGGATTGCGATTGCCTTTGGATGGCGCCGAGGCCGGTTCCGGGACTGCCCGCCGTCGAATAACCGTCCCGTAGGCACCGCTCGATTTCCGCGATGCCGGGGCCGGTGTCCAGGGCCAGCAGGTCCAGACCATGCCGGCCGCCCGACAGGGCATGTGTCAGGATCAGTTCTCCGCCATCGGCGTGTTTCAGCAGGTTGGTCGACATTTCCGTCGCCACCAGGGCGCCCCGGGCCGTGTCCTCTGCCGAAAAGCCCAAGGCGGATGCCGCCGCCGCGACCGCACGGCGCACCTGGGACACCGCGCTGGCATCTCGGATATCGAAGCTTTGCGCAGGGGCGCTCACTTCCATCGAGTGATGGTGACGCTGGTCCCCACGCCCACCTCCGAATGAATGTCGAACTCGCTGGACAGGCGCCGCGCCCCGCTCAGGCCGAGGCCGAGACCGTCGCCGGTGGTGTACCCCTCGGTCATCGCCCGCTCGATGTTTGGAATGCCGGGGCCCCGGTCTTGGAACGTCAACCGCAACCCTTTGCGCTTGGTTCCTTCGGCCAGTGTCTCGAGCGTCACCTCGCCGCCCCCGCCATGGACCAGGGTATTCCGTGCCAGCTCGCTGGCCGCGGTGACGACTTTCGTCTGCTCCACCAGGCTGAAGGACAGCTCGGTCGCCCACTGGCGAACTTTCTGGCGCACCCGGACCACGTCCTCGTCGCTGCGGATGGGCAGCGCGTCAGTCTTGATCGTCGGCATCCGGGTCCTGCCCGTCGATCAGTTCGCGAATGAGTTCCATTCCGCTTTCGACGTCGAGCGCGGTTCGGATGCCCGGCAGTTCCATCCCCAGTTCGACCAGGGTGATGGCCACGGCCGGCTGCATGCCGACGACCACCGTTTCGGCATCCAGCACCTTCGACATCGAGGCGATGTTGCCCAACATCCGGCCGATGAAGGAATCGACCATTTCCAGGACGGAGATGTCGATCAGCACGCCCTTTGCCCTGGCGGCGACGATCTTCTCCGTCAGGTCGTTCTGCAACGTCAGCGCAAGCTGGTCGTGCATCTCCACCTGGACGCTCACCAGCAGGCAATCCCCCATGCGCAGGATCGGGATACGATCGGCCATGTCTCAGCTCCGGCCGGGTCGGCCTTCGAGCCTGACGACGGCCATCTGCAGTTTCTTCAAGGCGAGCGAGAAGGCATCGGCAAGGCTCGCCTTGGTAACGACCTGGGTCAGGTCGATCCCCAGATGCACGATGGTCTGGGCGAACTGTGGGCGAATGCCGCTGATCAGGCATTCGACGCCCATCAGCCGTGCCGCCGCCACCGTCTTGAGCAGATGCTGCGCCACCAGCGTATCGACCGTGGGCACGCCGGTAATGTCGATGATGGCAAACTTGGCCCGTCTGGCCATCACCTCGTTCAGCAGGCTTTCCATCACCACCTGGGTGCGGGCGCTGTCCAGGGTGCCGATCAGGGGCAGCGCGACGATGCCATCCCAAAGCTGGACCACGGGGGTGGACAGCTCCAGCATTTCCTCCTGCTGCCGGTTGATCACCTCTTCACGGGCCTTCTGATACGCCTCCGAGGTGTACAGGCCGAGGGTGTCGAGCAGCGTGCTGATCGACCAGATGTCGGCGTCGACATCGGCGCCGCCGGCTTCCTTGCGCAGGCGCTCGAACAACGGCTGCTTCAGAGAGAAGATAAAAGTGGCCGTCTCCGAGGTGGAAAAATTCTGCGCGGCGCGGCTGAGCGAGAGTTCCTTCAGCACTTCGCGCAGATCGTCCCATCGGGGGGCCTTCGCGTCATAAATCAGGCCGCCGTTGATCGCTCTGGCGAAGGCTTCCAAGAACCGGGTCGACTGCTGGCGCAGCGCCGCCTCGCTGATCCGCCCTGCGCCGCGACCGGTCTGGCCCAGCTGTTGCCTGATCCAATCATCCAGAATGTCCTGCTGCGCGCGCGCTACCAGATCGGCCACGCGGCCCGTCTTCGGGTGGTTCATTGGTTATCCCCTTTATCATTCATCCTATCAGCCGGAAGAAAATATTCGGACGTAAAAGATGAACTCACTTATGTCATATTTCCCCCCCAACACCGCAAAGCGTATTGAAATAACAGCTGATCTCTTAGGAAAGCACGTCAAGTGACTTAGATGGCTTCGGCGCAGAACGCTTGGGACGGGAGAAGGTTCCACGTTAGGCTATCGGCCGGAACGGGCCATTCAGCGAGCCCGCGGTTCGGAGGAACAGTGATGAGCAGCTACCGCATTTTCGGGTCGGAACTGTCGCCCTATTCGGTGAAGGTTCGTTCGTATTGCCGCTACAAGGGCATTCCGCACGAATGGATCCTGCGCGCGCCCGGCAACGAGGACGAGTTCCAGCGCTACGCCAAGCTGCCGCTGATCCCGCTGGTGGTGACGCCGGAAGGGGCGGGCCTGCAGGATTCCACCCCGATCATCGAGGCGCTGGAGGCGCGCTTCCCCGAACCGGCGCTCGACCCTTCCGAACCGGTGACGGCCTTCGCCTCGGCGCTGCTCGAGGAATACGGCGACGAATGGGTCAACAAGCCGATGTTCCACTATCGCTGGCTCGCCCCCGCCGATCAGATCTCGGCGGCCACCCGGATCGCCACCAGCCGCTTCGCCCTCGCCGAGGGACCGGCGCTGGAGAAGGCGGTGCAGTCGATCCGCGAGCGCATGGTGCCGCGCCTGTCCTTCGTCGGCTCCTCGCCGGAAACCGCGCCGGTGATCGAAGGCTCCTTCCGCCGCCTGATCGGGCTTCTGGAGAAGCATCTCGCCGGCCGTTCATTCCTTTTCGGTGGGCGACCCGCCCTCGGCGATTTCGGCCTCTACGCCCAGCTCTACGAATGCGCCACCGATCCCACCGCCGGTGCCATCCTCCGCGCCGAAGCGCCGACGGTTGAAGCCTGGTGCCGCCGCATGCTGGAACCGGCGCAGGGCGGCACCTTCGAACCCTGGTCGGCGCTGGCACCGACGCTGGAGCCGATCCTGGCGGGCGAGGTCGCGGGCGTCTTCCTGCCCTGGAGCGCGGCCAACGCCGACGCCGTGAAGAGCGGGGCGGAGCGTTTCAAGGTCAGCCTGCGGGGCGAGGCCTTCGCCCAGGCGCCGCAGAAATACCATGCCCGCTCGCTGGCGGCGATCCGGGGACGTTATGTCAAATTCGTGGGCGACCCGCTCTGCCGGGCAGTGATGGAGCGGACGGGGTGCCACGCCTGGCTCGCGGCTTGAGTTCGGGGGGCGTGGTCATGGTGAAGGCTCGCTGAATGCTGGTGGAGTTGTGGACCGGCTACTTGGTTTCCATGGTCCACACACCGCCCCAGTCCTCGCCCGGCGGATGCGCCAGATAGTGGCGGCTGCGCGCCATGTAGAGCTGCGAGGGCCCGTCGGCGGCATTCTGCTCCAATGCGCTCCCGAAGGCGGAGATGGCCGTCTTCCAGTCGCGCCCGCGATAGGCCGACAAGCCCCGTTCGAATGCCGCTATGGTCTTGGCCATATTGGGAAAATCGATCTCGGCATAGTGGTCCAGGCATTCGAAGATCTCGACCGCCTGCTCCTTGCCCTTGACCCTGATCAGGTCCAGCGACCGGAAGCGGTGCGGGCGTTTCGCGGCCGCCACCGCCGTCCCGCTGACCAGAACGGTGGTGCCGTAGAGCTTGTTCGCGCCCTCCAGCCGTGAGGCCAGATTCACGCTGTCGCCGATGACGGTGTAGTCCATTCGGCGAGACGATCCGATATTGCCGACCACCACTTCGCCGGTGGCGACACCGACGCCAATATCCAGAGCCTCGGAACCGGTTTCGATGATGCGCTTGTTGAATATCCGAAGCGCCGTCATCATCTCGTTTGCTGTGGCGATTGCATTGTCGGCGTCGTTGGTGCCGACGAACGGCGTGCCGAATACAGCCATGATCGCATCCCCGATGTACTTGTCGAGGATGCCTTCATTGCGGAATATGATCTCTACCATATCCGAGAAATAGGCATTGAGAAGCGAGACGATCCCGCGGGCGCCGAGTTTCTCGGACAATGTCGTGAATTTGCGGATATCGGAAAACAGGACGGAAACTTCCTGGGTCGCGCCACCCAGCACGTTGTCACCCGCGCTCATGACCTGCTCGACGAGCTGCCGTGACATATAGCGCGACATCGTCGTCTTGACGCGCTTCTCGTTGGTTATGTCTTCCAGGACCAGCATGAACCCGATCGACTGTTCCTTGATGTCGATCAGCGGGACGGTCGTGACGTTTACATGGGCCCCACTGCCATTGGCCAAGCCCACTTCGCCATCCACCGTGATGTCCACTTCCCCGGATTTGCGCACACGCTCCAGGCTGTCGATGATCCATTTGTTCGGACCGGTGAACACGGTGGTCAGCGAGGTGCCGACCGGCGCGTTCTCACCCCATTGCAGGATGCGCTGGGCCGCCGAATTGGCCTTGATCACCCGGAACTCGGTATCGAGGGTGATGACGCCGTTGGACAGGCTCTTCAGGATGCTTTCATTGTAGTTACGGGCATTTAGCACGTCTTCGAACAGCTGGGCATTCTCCAGCGCGATGGCGAACTGGGCGCCGAAGGCGCGCAGCCGTTCGGCATCGATATCGCCGAACGGGCCGCCGACCTTGTTCAGGACCTGCACCACACCCATGCGACGGCCCTGCTTGGTCCGGATCGGCATGCACAGGATATTGCGGGTCTTGAAACCCGTCTGGCGGTCGAACTCCGGGTTGAAACGGGAATCCGCATAAGCATCTGGAATATCGAGCTTATCGCCCGAAGTGAAACAGGCTCCCGCGAGGCCGGCGGTGGAGGGGAACCGGATCTCCTTGACGGCGAGCCCCTCGGCGACGCGGCTGACCAGTTCGTCGGTCTTGGGATCGTAGAGGAAGAGCGAACTGCGTTCGGCGCCAAGCAGTTGTGTCGTCGCCCCGATGATCTTGAGCAGCAGGTCGTCGAGCTGCAGTTCGGAGGAGACAGCGTTGGCGATCTCCAGGATGCGTGTTTCCTCGCTCCGGGCCTGGCTGTGCTGACGAGCCTGCTGCTCGATGGTGAGAATGTCCCGATAGGAGCGCAGCGCCGCGATGATGGAGGTAAAGAGCTTCTGCGCCGTGAGCTCGGTCTTCTCCTTGTAGTCGTTGATGTCGTAGCGAAGGATGACGTCGCGTTCGGGGGCCAATCCGGCTTGGCCGGTGCGCAGGATGATGCGGACGCGGTTGTTCTCGAGCTTGCCACGAATCTGTTCCACCAAACGTAGCCCGGCGTCGTCGGTCTCCATCACCACGTCGATCAGCGCAACGGCGATGTCATCATTGGTCTGCAGCAGAGGAAGCGCCTCCCCGCCGGAATGCGCGCCAAGGAAACTGAGCGGGCGGCCGAGGAAGGTCACGTCGCGGAGCACCATCCTGGTGACCGTGTGCACGCCCGGATCGTCGTCGACGATCAGAATCTTCCAGCTGTTCGATGGCGGCGCCGGTTCGGGAGGTGCGCCCTGGGCGTCATCCGCAAACACTAGAGTGTCGTCCTGCATCCCCGCGCCTCTTCGTACCGGACACCGAAACTCCTGCCGGAACGCCCTTCTTGTAGCGAGTTATTGTTTAACTGTTCCCGATCATTCTCTCGGCCGTGGCGATTGGCCGCCCCGCAGGATCACAGAAGGGCGGTCCCCAGGCAGGGGATGCGGATGACGAACTTGCATCCCTTTCCCGGCTCACTGATCAGCTTGATGCGTCCTCCCAGTGTCTTCGTCACGATTTGGAAGACAACGTGGAGGCCGAGTCCCGTGCCGCCGGCCCCGCGCCTCGTAGTAAAGAATGGATCGAAGACGTTTTCCTGATGTTCGGGCGGAATGCCACGACCATCATCCTTATACGCGATCCGGACCATTCCGTCCGGCTCCAACTCGGTACTGATCGTCAGGATCCCTGTCTGGCCTGGTTCGAATGCGTGAATGATCGAATTCATCACTAGATTGGTCAATACCTGGGCCAGGGGACCAGGATAACTTTCGATCTCGATCCCCGGAGCGCAGCGCAGAACCACCTGGTGGGTGCTCTGCCGGATGCGCGGCCCGAGGCTGACCAACACTTCTTCTACATAGGCTCCGATGTCGAACCGCCGTGCCTCTTCGTTTGTGCGATCCGTCGCCACTTG
>JALHMN010000020.1:36933-41952 GCA_022844005.1 bacterium
TTGAAGCTTTCCACGAGCTTCGCTGCGCGCCGGAGGTTTGAGAGCAGTAGCCCGGTCGTCTCCGTCGCCGTCTGGAGATAAGCTGTGAGATCCGCTCGCTTCAGGGCCCCGGCCTCGAACAGGTTCACCAGCTCGGACGTCCGATCCGAAAGATGACTACTGGCTGTCAGAGCCGTACCGACCGGTGTGTTGATTTCGTGCGCCACGCCCGCAACCAAGCCTCCGAGGGACGCCATCTTTTCCGCCTCGACCAAGTGTTCCTGGGCTTCCCGCAGGTCCTGCAGCGTCCGTTCGGAAACCTCCTTCGCAACGCGCAACTGGGCTTCCGTCTCCTTGCGGACGGTGATGTCCTCGAACCAGGTGATGGTGAGGTCCTGTACGGCCTGGTCGGCAGATTTCCTGGCTTCCACCAGTGCCGCCTCCTTGTTCCGACTGTCGGTCAGATCGCGGATCCAGGTAACCGCGAACACTGTCCCACCCAGCCGAATCAGATCTCCCCGAATATGCACCGGCACGAGCGCCCCCCCGCGGTCGGCAACTTCGGTTTCGAAGTCACAGCGTAGAGAGGGATCGTGGCGGATATGGGTGAGCGACGCGCCAGTCGCCGGAAACAGGGAGGTCAGGTGCAGATCGGTCGCGGGTTCGCCGAACAGCGTCTGGAACTGCTGATTGACGCGTAGCAGCAGCCCTTCCGCGGTTGAGAGGGCGCAGGCATCGACGGCGGTGTCTACAAGATCAAAGGCTCCGGCCGGTACCTCGGGCTGCCCCATCGATGCCATCGGTATCCGCTCCTCATCGTTTCGCCTCGATGGCAGCCACGCCGGCTCGGTTGGCAGGGCCCGCTATTCGTCGCCGATCTTGAGAGCGGCGAGGAAGGCCTCCTGTGGAATTTCGACGTTGCCGACCTGGCGCATGCGCTTCTTTCCGGCCTTCTGCTTATCGAGCAGCTTGCGCTTCCGGCTCACGTCGCCACCATAGCACTTGGCGAGGACGTCCTTGCGGAGTGCGCTGATGGTCTCGCGGGCGATAACCCGGGCGCCGATCGCCGCCTGGATGGCGATCTTGAACATCTGCCGCGGGATCAACTCCTTCAACCGCTCGCATAATTGGCGGCCGCGGGTTTCGGCCCGGCTCTTGTGCACCATGATGGAAAGCGCATCGACCGGGTCGCCGTTGACCAGGATCGACATCTTGACGAGATCGCCTTCGCGATAGGATTCGATTTGGTAATCGAAGGAGGCGTAGCCGCGGCTGACCGATTTCAGCCGGTCGTAGAAGTCGAATACGACCTCGCTGAGCGGCAGGTGATAGACCACCATCGCCCGGTTTCCTGCATAGGTGAGGTCGATCTGCTCGCCGCGCTTCTCCTCGCAAAGCTTCAGGATCGCGCCCAGATGCTCGTCGGGCACCATGATGGTGGCCTTGATCCAGGGCTCCTCGATCTTCTCGATCCGCCCCGCGTCCGGCATGTCGGCGGGATTGTGCAGTTCCTGCATCTCGCCATTGGTCATGTAGACCTTGTAGATGACCGAGGGCGCAGTGGTAATCAGATCGAGATTGAACTCGCGTTCCAGCCGTTCCTGAATGATTTCCAGATGTAGCAGGCCGAGGAAACCGCAACGGAAGCCGAAACCGAGGGCCGCCGATGTTTCCGCCTCGAACTGGAAGCTGGCATCGTTCAGTCGGAGCTTGCCGAGGCTTTCGCGCAGCTCGCCGAAATTTGCCGCATCGGTGGGGAACAGGCCGCAGAAAACCACTGGAATTGAGGGTTTGAAGCCGGGGAGCGCGGTTTCCGAAGGTCGGCGGTCATCGGTGATCGTGTCGCCGACCTTGGTATCGGCCACTTCCTTGATCGAACCGGTGAAGAAGCCGATTTCGCCGGGCCCGAGTTCGTCGACCAGTACGCCCTTGGGCGTGAACACGCCAAGCCGCTCGACTATGTAGGGCGCCTTGGTCGACATGAAGCGGACACGCTGGCCCTTCTTCATGGTACCTTCGACCACGCGGAAAAGCACGACGACGCCGAGATAGGCGTCATACCAGCTGTCGATCAGCAGCGTCTTCAGCGGCGCCTGGGCATCGCCTTTGGGGGCCGGCAGGCGCGTAACTAGCGCTTCCAGCACTTCATCAATGCCAAGGCCGGTCTTGGCGGAGATCAGGAGGGCGTCGGAAGCGTCAATACCGATCACTTCCTCGATCTGTTCCTTCACCCGATCGGGTTCCGCCGCCGGCAGGTCGACCTTATTGAGGACGGGTACAATGTCATGCCCGTTGTCGATCGCCTGATAGACATTGGCGAGGGTCTGCGCCTCCACCCCCTGGCTGGCATCGACGACCAGCAGCGATCCTTCGCAGGCGGCGAGGGAACGGCTGACTTCGTAGGCGAAATCGACGTGCCCGGGGGTGTCGATCATGTTGAGGACGTAGGTTTCGCCGTCCTTCGCCGTGTAGTTCAGGCGCACCGTCTGCGCCTTGATGGTGATGCCGCGCTCGCGCTCGATATCCATGCTGTCGAGCACCTGCGACTGCATCTCGCGCTTGTCGAGGCCGCCGCAGCGTTCGATCAGGCGGTCGGCAAGGGTCGACTTGCCGTGATCGATATGGGCAATGATGGAGAAGTTGCGGATGTGCGAAAGCGGCGTCATGGCGGGGCTTCTACACGGACGCGGCCATGCTGCAAAGCAGCGTCAGCCTGCGAGTTTTGCGCGGATGGCGAAATTCGGATCGGATTCCCCGCGAATCTGAAAGATTCCATTGGCCCGGACCACAGGAACGCCGTCCGCGGTGACGATGCAGTGGGCGAAAACCATGCTGCGGGCCTGCCGCGCGATCTCGGTCCGGCCCTGGACCCAGGTGCCGAGGGGGGCGGGGGCGAGGAAATCGGCCGAGAGCGAGATGGTGGGCAGGAAGCGCTGCAGGTCGCCTGAATAGTTGGCGCCGATGGCGAGCTGCATGTCGCAGAAAGTCATCAGCATGCCACCGTGGCATGTATTGGCGGGATTGCAGTGCCGCTCCTCGACCCGGAAGCCCATCAGCAGGTATTCGCCGTCCGGCTTCACATAAAGGGGGCCGTTTATGCGCAGGAAGTCTTCGGCGGCTACCGGCAGGGGCCGGAAACCTTCGGGAATATTCGACATGGCGGGGCTACAACGTGACTTGATTGCGGAGCGTCTCGCCGGCGCGGAAGCGCCGGAGATTGTCGAGGAATAGCGCATCGGAACGCCCGAGGAAACCGCTTCCGAGCGCGGAAGTATGTGAAGTCATTGAGACTTTCGGGTGGCTCCAGAACGGGCTTTCGGCCGGCAGCGGCTCGGTCCGGAAGACGTCGAGGATGGCATGGCCGAGCCTGCCGGCGCCGAGCGCGGCCAGGAGCGCGTCCTCGTCGACGATCGATCCACGGCCCACATTCACCAGCACTGAGCCGTCCTTCACCATGACCAGGAATTCGGCGTCGACCATGTCGCGGGTGGCGTCGGTCAGGGGTGTGGCGATCACCACCACGTCGGCGCGGGGGAGGAGACGGGGGAGCGCGTCCGGCGCCGCCACCTCGTCCGCCGGACCGCCCTTGGACGGGTCGTTGCGGATGGCGAGCACTTCGGCGCCGAAGGCCTTCGCCCGCACCGCCACCGCCTGGCCGATGGCGCCGAAGCCGATGACCAGCCAAGTGCTGCCGGTCACTTCGCGGAAGTTCACCTTCTTCCATTCCCGCGCCGCCTGCAGGCGGCGGCGCTCGTCGCGCCTCTGGAACAGGGCGAGCACTTCGGAGAGGACGTATTCGGCCATGCCGACCGCGGCGGCATCGTTCACCGTCATGGCGATGCCCTTGGCGGCGATACGCGGGAAGACCGGATCGTCGAGCCCGGCGGCACCGGAATGAAACCAGCGGGCGGTGGAGGATTTCAGGAGGGCGCGGAAGAAGGCCTTGGCGCCGCCGCCGCCGAACATGCCCGGCGCGGCATAGGCGGCATCGAGCGCGAGATCCTCGGCCTCGACCGCCGCATCGCCCCGCCTGAGCGAGCCGTCGTCCTGAACCCGGACCGCCACATCGGCGCCGAGTGCCTCCCGCATGCGCCGATAGGCGCTCTCGTAGATCAGCAGTTCCATGCCCACCACACTCAACGGTCCCGCCGCCCGCGAGCCCGGTGGCCGGCGGCGGGTTCCCACACCCGCCGGCAGCATAGCAGAAGCGCGCGGCCTATCCGCAGCCCCGCCGGCCGGCGGCCAGCTTCAGCCAGGCGGTGAGGTGGAAGGCGCTCATCAGCAGGTACATCGCCACCATCCCGGTGAGGGGATGGGCGTCGCCCGCGCAGAGCACGTCCGCCGGACCGGGGCCGGCGGCGGCGCTGAGCAGTGCCATGAGGGCGAAGGTGGGTGCCGCGGCGAGCGAGAGCCATTCGCCCGATACGGCCTTGTGCAATGTCATCGCTCCTGCTCCGATTTCCGTCCGGCGTCCCTGAGGGCGAGACCGAGGCTAGGGACCGAACGGCGGAGCCCGAGAGTGACAAGTGTGGCGGGATTCGAATGGATTCGCTGATCACCGCCGCGGCTCGCGCGCTCGCGGCCGGTGACCTTCTGGGCGCGCTGAACCGCGTCGCGCTCCGCGACGATCCACCGGCGCTGGCGCTGCGCGGCATCGCCATGGCGAGGCTGGGGGACTTCGTCCGCGCCAAGGCGCTGCTGCGCCGCGCGGCAAAGGCCTTCGGGCCGAGGGAGAACATGGCCCGGGCGCGCTGCGCCGTCGCCGAGGCCGAAATTGCGCTGGTGTCACGGGATCTGGGCTGGCCGGTGAAGGCACTGGACGCGGCGCGGGCGACGCTGGAGCGGCATGGCGACCGACTGAACGCCGCGCATGCCCGGCACCTGCAGGTTCGCCGCCTGCTGCTGATCGGGCATCTGGACGCGGCGGAGCGAGCGCTTTCCGCTCTCGACCCGGCACCATTCCCGCCGGCTTCCAGGGCGGCGCACGAGCTGGTCGTGGCCGGTATCGCCATCCGCCGCCTGCGAGCGGCGCCGGCGCGC
>JALHMN010000021.1 GCA_022844005.1 bacterium
CGATCTCGACCATGGGCTTTGGCCGCGTGTCGGTTTCTTCCGCCAGCCGCGTGCCCAGCCCGCCCGCCAGGATGACCGCCTTGGTCGCCATCCGGTTTTACCTGTCCGATTCCGGTTCCGATCAGCGGCGGACCATAGTGCGGGCGGGGAAAGGGGGCTAGCGAGACCACAAGGCGACGGCATGCCGCCAGCCAGTTAGAATGGGCGGTCGTGACCTGTATAAAGATCACATGGCGATGCAACGGCCCGATCATTTGCCCGATTTTCAGCAGCCCCCCTTGAACGAGGTGGTCGTGGGCGTGCAGTTCGCGCCGGCAATTGGTTATCAGCAGATTCGCGCCGGTGAAGTGTGGGGGCTTTTCCGGACCGATTTCCCGGTGGTGGAAGAGCATCCGCCAATTCCTCCGGCATTCGAGACTTTTGGATTGCCGTCCGGAGCCCAGATCAACTTGGGCTTCATCACGGGTGCTCCGCATGACCGATTCTGGTTTCTGTCCGATAGTCGAGCCGAACTGATCCAGTTCCAGCAAGACCGGCTCTTGCACAACTGGCGCAAAGTCGGGGAGCAAACGGCGTATCCCCGGTTCGAAGCCATGATTGTGCGGTTCCAGCGCGAAATGACAGCTCTCGAGACCTACTTTTCATCTTTGTCCCCGCAGCGTCTGATCTGCAATCAGGCCGAAATTTCATACATCAATCACATATCCCCTTTCTCCGATAATGCACTCGGCTGGCTTCGTGTTCTGGATACGGGTGATCAGCCGCCCGAAGATGTTTCCGCTGTTTTTCGCCGCGTCGTACGCGACCGGAACGGCAAGCCGATCGGACGCCTGATCTGTGAAATTCAGACCGCGGTGGAAGGGAAAGGCGAGAGGATATTCATTCTAACGCTAACCTGCCGGGGAGGCCCTGAGGGCGACAAGATTGCCGATGTCATCGATTTCTTGACTGCGGGACGCGAGATGGTGGTGAATGAGTTTGCTCGTGTTACGAGCGAATCTGCGCATACCCATTGGGGCCGTGTTCGATGAATGCCGCCGTATCAACAGCAGCCTTTACACGTCCCGCAGCCAGTCCTTGGTCGCGGGCCGGAACTCACAGCGCGTTTTCGGCAGGGCTAACGGCCGACTCTCCACGTCATTGGGCGACTTCAGTTGCTCGACGCTTCGAAGAGTTCCTGAAACTTCCTCCTGGATGGGATGGGTATGGCGGCGTGCCGTTGAATTTCGCCACAGCCCATTTCGCCATCAGCCTGTTGAAAGCGGTCTGCGCGAGCGACACGCCTGAACCGCAGTTAGTGCCCGGACCGGACGGCGATCTCCAAATCGAATGGCATTTCGGAGCGATCGATATCGAACTCCATGTTCGCGCTCCCTACGACGTGCGAGCGTGGCGTTCCACTCCAGCGACAATGCCTGATGGCGAGGAACTCAATCTGCAGGGGGAACTCGGCGCTGTTGCGCTTTGGCTGCGGGAACTGTCGGACGCATACATTGCCGCTCGACCCGCCGCTGCGTAACGAACAAGGCGAAGTACAGCCGCACGACCACGCTGGCATTGCTTCCGGGGATAGAGTGATCCGTCGGATTTCAGAACATTTCATCGTCACCGGGGGTATGGGAGAGCGTCGCCTTTCTTCGATGGCCTTCCGACCGTCATCCAGGGCGGGTGACGGGATGTCAGTGGATCTGGAGCGATTGATCATCGATGCCGGCGTCGAACCACGCGATTTCGTGACCACGCCGAAATGGACCGGGTCCGTGTGGTGGCAGGCAGAGCAGATCCGCGCGCTGACCATGATGGTTGGTTTCGATCCGACGGATGACAATCCATTTCATGGCCAAGTCTGGGGGGCGTTTACGACGGCCCAGAGGCGTAGCTTGCAGGCCTCAGCCGCCTGGTTTGTCGCTCTTCCGGGGATTGCAATCTCGTCCGAATGACTGCACTCGCGAGGTTGCCGCGGGTGATCACCCCAAGGTCTTTCCATTGGCGGTGATAGCAGAGCGGCCGAAAGCCAGGTGCACGCCGGCCCCCTTGCTTCGTCTTCTTCACTGCAGAGCCTATGGTGCTTTTCATGGTTTAGCGACAGTGGCTGCAGCGGCGCGGACAGGGCTGCCGCCTTCGAGGAAGTGATGACAAGCGAAGATGATAGCGTCATCCGCGAGATCGAGCGGATGCAGCGCGATGTGGCCTCGGGCCCGGAGATCTACCGCCCGGGCGAGTTCTGGACCGATCTCCTGGCCCGCAACATCGAGATGATCCGCGACAGCGGCATCGCCAACCTGAAGCGCACGGTTTCCAACAACTACTACAACTGGCTGGTGACCAAGCAGAAGGACCCGCAGTTCCGGAGCGCCTTCGCCTGGCTGCTGCGCCACCCGACGTCGCGGCCCTTCCTGAACGAGATGGAGGCGGTGAGCGGCCTCAGCACCCAGCGCCGCGACGCGGTTTCCATGTCGGGTAACGCCGCCCGGCGCTATCGCTGGTTCTCGGGCATCGCCTGGGAGATCGCGGTGGCGGAGGACCGGGCCGGGCTGACCGGGCGGCTGCAGGAACCGGAAGTGGGCAACCCGATCCGCATCCGCCGGCAGGGCCGGCTGATCTCGCAGGATCTGGCGAACTCCATCATCGAGTACAATTTCGTCGCCGCGCAGGCCCCGGCACCGCCGCGCCGGGTGGCGGAACTGGGCGCCGGCTATGGCCGGCTCGCCTTCGTTCATGCCGAGGCCGCGCCGGTGACCTATTGCATCTTCGACATCCCGCCGGCGCTGGCGATTTCCGAATGGTACCTGACCGCCGTGCTGGGGGCCGATCGCATCATTCCCTATGGCGAGGAGCCGGATTTCGAGTCGCTGTCGCGCCCGGTGGAGCGGGGCCGGGTGGCCTTCTTCCGGCCCGACCAGATGGAGCGCTTTCCCGACCGCTGGTTCGACCTCTGCCAGAGCATCAGCACGCTACCCGAGATGCCGCGCCGGCAGTCGGACCACTATGTCGAGCTGCTGGCGGCGAAGTCGCGAGGGCTGTTGTTCCTGAAGCAGTGGCGGGACTGGCACAACCCGGCCGACGATGCCCATTACACGGAAGAGAGCTACAGCCTGCCGGCACCCTGGGCGCTTTCGGCGCGGCGGGTCGACCCGGTGCAGACCCAGTTCTTCAACCGGCTGTGGGAGCGCGGGGCGGGTGGCGCCGGCGCTTGACACCCGCGCCGTCTTCGCGGGAAGTGCGCCCCTCGACAGATCAGGGGCGCCCTAGACCATGCGCAGCTACAAAATCGCCGCCATTCCGGGGGACGGCATCGGCACCGAGGTGATCGCCGCCGGGGTGGAGGCACTGGAGGCCTGCGCGCGGCGAGACGGCGGGTTCACGCTCGTCTTCGATCATTTCGACTGGGGATCGGCGCGCTACAAGAAGACCGGCGCCTTCATGCCCGAAGACGGGCGCGCGCAGATCAAGGGCCATGACGCCATCCTGTTCGGCTCGGCCGGGGTGCCGGACATCGCCGACCACCTGACGCTCTGGGGCCTCAGGCTCGCCATCTGCCAGCCTTTCGACCAGTACGCCAATGTGCGGCCGACCCGCATCCTGCCGGGCATCACCAGCCCGCTCCGTAACGTGTCGGGGCCGGAACTCGACTGGGTGATTGTGCGGGAGAATTCGGAAGGCGAATATGCCGGCGTCGGCGGGCGGGTGCATCGGGGCCTGCCCGAGGAGGTGGCGACCGACGTCTCCATGTTCACCCGCGCGGGCGTCACACGCATCATGCGCTTCGCCTTCGAGCTCGCCCGGTCGCGGCCGCGGAAGCTGCTGACCGTGGTCACCAAGTCGAACGCGCAGCGGCACGGCATGGTGATGTGGGACGAGATCGCCGCCGAGGTGGCGGCCGGCTATCCCGACGTCACCTGGGACAAGATGCTGGTCGACGCCATGACCATGCGGATGACGCTGCGCCCGCAGACGCTGGACACCATCGTCGCCACCAACCTGCATGCCGACATCCTGTCGGACCTGGCCGCCGCGCTGGCGGGATCGCTCGGCATCGCGCCGACGGCGAACCTCAATCCGGAGCGGACCTTCCCCTCGATGTTCGAGCCGATCCACGGCTCGGCCTTCGACATCATGGGCAAGGGGATCGCCAATCCGGTGGGGACCTTCTGGTCCTCGGTGATGCTGCTGGAGCACCTCGGCGAGCCGGCGGCGGCGGCGCGGCTGATGCGGGCGGTCGAGCGGGTGACGGCCGATCCGGCGCTGCATACGCCCGACCTCGGCGGCAAGGCGACGACGGCCGAGGTGACGGCGGCCGTCTGCGCGGCGCTGGCGGCGGACAACCGGTAGGGGCGGTCAGGAGGGGCGGATCGCCGGGTCGTCGATGGCCTCGAGGAAGGCGCGGCCGATGCGCGAGGCGGCGGCGTAGCTGTAATGGCCGCGGGTGAAGAGGGCGCGGAAGGCGGCCTGGCGCGCCTCGTCCTCGGGCGAGTAGGCGGCCCGGCCTTCGAGGCGGTCCAGCATTTCCAGGGCGAGCGCCAGGATCTCGTCCGGCGTGTTGTCGGCCACGCTCAGCCCTTCGCCCTCGTACTGCCAGGTGTAGCGGTAGTTGGCGGCGGGAGAGGCGAAGAGAGGGGCGAGCGGCAGCAGCTCGCCATTCCGCCGCAAGAGCTTGGGGATGGCGATATCCTCGACGCCGAGCCCGTAGGTGGCCGAGAGCGGCGCCTGGTTGGCGAGTGCGCAGGGGCGCCCGAAGGCGGCGGCCAGGATGTAGAGGCCGGAGGAATTGCCGAGCAGGAAGCGGCATCCGGCGCAGAGGAAGATGTCGGTGGCCGCGCCCTTCTCGGGCGAGAGCGCGTAGTCGACGACCCCCGGCATGGGCGGCAGCGGCCGCATCGTCGGATCGCCCATGCGGATGCACCAGCCGCCGGCGGCCACGATCGCCTGCATGGCCGGCACATAGTCGTCGATGGCGGAATTGCGGTAGCTGTGCAGGTGTTCGTCGCCGGGGGAATAGCCGCCCTCGCGCGAATGTACACAGACGAACCAAGCGTCCGCCGGAACGCCGAGGCGGGCGAGCGCGGCGCGGCCGGCGGCGCGTTCGGCATCGGTGAGCTTCAGGAGCGGCGGCCGGCTGCCCCAGCGGGCATAGGTGGCATAGGCCTCGGCCGTGTCGTTCAGTGCCACCGCATAGGGGGCGAGGTCGCGGCGGACGAAGCCGAGCAGCAGGAACGGACGCAGCAGGGCCACGGCCAGCGGATGCTGGACGACGGTGAAATGCGCCTTCCAGTGTTCGAACAGCGCCTGGTTCGCGACTTCCTCGGCGGTCAGGGCGATGACGGCGATCTCGCGCCGGCCGGCGAGACGGCGGTCCTTCAGGTAGCAGTCCGGTTCCAGCGCCAGATGACCGATCCGCTGGGGCACCGAGATGCGGATGAAGCGAATGCGGCAGGCCCAGGCGAGGAGCGCCGGCAGCAGGTAGAGGAGGCGAAGCGCCGCCTTGGTGAGAGGTGTGCGGCGCCGCTTCGGCGGCAGGCGGGCGGGGGCGGTGGAGGCGGCTGCGTCGGTCATCTCACCAGCGTTTCTACAGAACTCGCGGTATGATCGGCCAACATGATTCGCTCATTCAGGCCGTTCCCATGACCTCGCCCGTGATCGGCTATGCCGGGCTCACCCATCTCGGCCTCTGCTCCGCCATCGGCGCGGCGGCGCGGGGGTTTTCGGCGGTCGGATTTTCCGAGGATGCGGGTCTGGTGGAGCGGATCGCGGCGGGGCAACTGCCGGTGGTGGAACCGGGCCTGGACGCCGCCTTCGCCCAGCACCGCGAGCGGCTTTCCTTCAGCGCCGATCCGGCGGCGCTCGGGCGCTGCGACGTGGTCTATGTGGCGATCGACGTCCCGACCGACGATGAGGGACGGAGCGACCTGTCGGCGATCGAGGCGATGCTGGCGCGCGTCACACCCCACCTTAACCCGGCCGCGGTGCTGGTGGTGTTGAGCCAGGTCCCGCCCGGCTTCACGCGCGGGGTGGAGTTCGATCCGGCGCGGCGCTTCTATCAGGTGGAGACGCTGATCTTCGGCCGGGCGCTGGAGCGGGCGAGCCGGCCGGAGCGCTTCATCATCGGCTGCCCCGATCCGACCGCGCCGCTGCCGCCGGCCTATCGCGCCTTCCTCGAGGGTTTCGGCTGTCCGCTGCTGCCCATGGCCTATGAGAGCGCCGAACTGGCCAAGATCGCCATCAACTGCTTCCTGGTGGCGAGCGTATCGACGACCAATACGCTGGCCGAACTCTGCGAGCGCATCGGCGCCGACTGGGCCGAGATCGCGCCGGCGCTGCGCCTCGACGCCCGCATCGGCCTTTCGGCCTATCTGAGCCCCGGGCTCGGCATCGCCGGGGGCAATCTCGAACGCGACCTCGCCACCGTGATCCGGATGGGGGCGGCCGAGGGCAGCCACACGGGCGTCGTCGGCGCCTATCTGGACAGCAGCCGGCACATGAAGGACTGGGCCTTCCGCACCCTGGAGCGGGTGGTGCTCGACGCGGTGCGGACGCCCCGGATCGGCATTCTCGGCCTCGCCTACAAGGAGGACACGCATTCCACCAAGAACAGCCCCTCGCTGGCCTTGATCGGACGGCTGGCGGGCGTCGGGCTCTCGGTGCACGACCCGGTGGTCCCGGCCGACGTGGTGCCGGGTGCCGCGGCGGCGGCGGCGGCGGAGGACGTGGCGGAGGGTGCCGACGCGGTGGCGCTGATGACCCCCTGGCCGGCCTATCGGCGGATCGACCCGGCGGCGCTGGCCCGGCGGATGCGCGGACGGGTGATCGTCGATCCCTTTCGCCTGCTCGACGCGCGGGCGGTTGCCGCGGCTGGCCTCGCGCTCTATTCGATCGGCCGAGCGCCGATTCTGCCCGGAAGGAGCTGACCATTCTCACCCACACCCGCATTCCCGCCGCAGCGCCCGCGCGCAGCGTCGTCATCGGGGCCGCCGGCTTCGTCGGCCGGGCCGTCGCCGACCGTATCCAGGCGAAGGGGGGCGAGGTGGTCCGGCTGGGCCGGGCCGAACTCGATCTGTCGGCGAGCGGGGCGGACCGGCAGCTCGCCGCCCTGCTACAGCCGGACGATACTTGCGTCTTCATCGCGGCGAAGGCGCCGTGCAAGACCGCGGCGATGCTTTCTGAAAACATCAACATGGCGGCCCGGGTCTGCGCGGCGCTCGCGGCAAGGCCGGTAGATCACCTGATCTATGTCAGTTCGGACGCCGTCTATGCCGACAGCGACGAACCATTGACCGAGGCATCGGCGAAGGCGCCGGACAGCCTGCACGGGGCGATGCATCTGGCCCGCGAGCTGATGCTGCGCGAGAGCGTGAAAGGCGGAGCCTTCGCCATCCTGCGGCCGACCCTGATCTACGGCGCCGCCGATCCTCATAGTGGTTATGGACCGAACCAGTACCGGCGCCTGGCTGCCGAGGGCCGGGATATCACCCTGTTCGGCGAGGGGGAGGAGCGGCGCGACCATGTCTTCATCGAGGACGTGGCCGAGGTCATCGCCCGCATCGCCTTCCAGCGATCCAGCGGGGCGCTGAATGTCGCTTCCGGTGCCGTCCATTCCTTCCGTGCCATCGCCGAGAAGGTGGCGGCACTGCACGACAACAAGATCAAAGTGCTGGGCTCGAAGCGGAATGGGCCGATGCCGCATGGCGGCTATCGGCCCTTCGATGTCGCCGCGATCGGGGAGGCCTTTCCCGACCTGAAGATGACGCAACTGATGGACGGGATCGAGGCCGTGCACCGGGAGCTCGCGGGCTAGGGCATGCCCTTCCTCGACCTTCTGACCAGACTGCCGAAGAGCCGGCGCAACATCACCGCGCGGGCGACGGCGAAGACGCCGGAGCTGGTGGCGCGGTCGATGCAGTTCGGCTTCGACTATTTCGACGGCAGTCGCGAGCACGGCTATGGCGGCTATCGCTACGACGGGCGCTGGGTGCCGGTGGCGGCCGATATCGTCGCGCATTACGGGTTGAAGGCGGGGCAGCGGGTGCTGGACGTCGGCTGTGCCAAGGGATTCCTGGTGAAGGATCTGCTGCGTGCCTGCCCGGGGCTGGAGGTGATCGGCCTCGACATCTCGCATTATGCACTGACGCATGCCGAGGCCGAGGCGGCGGGCAGGCTGGTGCGCGGGTCCTGCGACGCGCTACCGTTTTCCGATGGCGGCTTCGACCTCGTCATCGGTCTCGACGTCATCCACAACCTGGACCGGGCGGGCGTCGTCCGCGCGCTCAGGGAATTCAACCGGGTGGGAAACGGACGCAGCTATATCCGCGTGGACAGCTATCACACGCCGGAGCAGCAGGCGCTCTTCGCCGACTGGGTGCTGACGGCGAAGTTCCACGACTACCCGCAAGGCTGGGAGGCGGTCTTCGCCGAAGCCGGCTTCCGGGGCGATTGGACATGGACGATCATCGCGGCCTAAAAGGTCGCCGAATTCGAACGGACAGGTGCTGGTTTGAGCAAGAAATGGGTCATCCTGGGCGGCGGCGGTTCCTTCGGCATCCACACCGCCTTCTGGCTGCTGGACCATGCCGATCCGAAGAAGGTCATCGGTGTCGGCCGCAATCCCCTGCGGCCCGGGCCGTTCTCGCTCGACGTCGAGAAGCGGAAGGGCTTCGAATACCACGCACGGCATGTCACGCATGAACTCGACCTGCTGCTCGAGATGCTGGACAAGGAGCGGCCCGAGATCATCGTGAACTACGCCGCCCAGGGCGAAGGGGCGGTCAGCTGGAAGAATTCCTGGCGCTTCTTCGAGACCAACTCGATGGCGCTGGCGAAGCTGGTCGAGGAACTGATGAAGCGCGACTACCTCGAGCGCTTCATCCATATCGGCACGTCGGAGATGTACGGCTCGGTCGACACGCCGGCCACGGAGGACACGCCGATCAAGCCGTCCTCGCCCTATGCCGCCTCGAAGGTGGCCTTCGACATGTACCTCATGTCGGTGAGCAAGTTCCTCAAGTTTCCGATGAACGTGATCCGGCCCTCCAACGCCTATTGCCCGGGGCAGCTTCTGCACCGGGTGATTCCGAAGGCGGTGCTGCTGGGGCTGAAAGGCGAGAAGCTGCCTCTGCATGGCGGGGGGCGGGCGGAGAAGTCCTATATCCACGCCCGCGACCTCGGGCGCGCCATCCAGCTGGTAGCCGAAAAGGCGCCGCTGGGGACCATCTACAATGCCGGCCCGGCGGAACCGACCTCGATCCGCCGGGTGGTGGAACTGACCGCCGAAGCGCTGAATATCCCCTTCGAGCAGCTCTGCGAAGTCACCGGCGACCGCCTCGGCCAGGACGGCCGCTATTGGCTGGACAGCTCGGCGATCAAGCGCGACGTCGGCTGGGAGCCCGAGATCGGCTGGGACGAGGGCCTGGCCGAGATGGTCGCCTGGGGCAGGAAGTATTTCGACGAGATCAAGGACCTGCCCACCGACTACGTGATGCGGGCCTGATCGCCACATGCCGCCCGAAGCCCGCCTTTCGATGTACCGGCAGATGCTGCGCATCCGCCTGGTGGAGGAACGCATCGGCGTTCTCTATGCCGAGCAGGAGATGCGGTGCCCGACGCACCTCTGCATCGGGCAGGAGGCGCCGCCGGCCGGCATCTCGGCGCATCTGCGCCGCGACGACCTGGTGTTCAGCGGCCATCGCAGCCACGGCCACTATCTCGCCAAGGGCGGCGACCTGAAGGGCATGCTGGCCGAGCTGTATGGCCGGGAGACCGGTTGCGCGGCGGGCAAGGGCGGCAGCCAGCACCTGATCGATCTCGATTGCGGCTTCATGGGGTCGGCGCCGATCCTGGCCAGTACGATCTCGGTCGGCGTGGGCGCGGCCTGGGCCGCCAGGATGGACGGCCGCGATCAGGTGGTGGTGGTCTATTTCGGCGACGGCGCGACGGAGGAGGGCACCTTCCACGAAGCCCTGAACTTCGCCGGCACTTTCAAGCTCGCCGTCGTCTTCGTCTGCGAGAACAACCTCTATTCCGTCCACTCGGCACTCGACATCCGGCAGCCCAACCGGCCGATCCATAGCCTCGCTGCGGCGCATGGGATGATCGGCCTGCATGGCGACGGCAATGATGCCGACGTGGTGTGGAGGCTCGGTGGCGAGGCCGTGGCACGGGCGCGGGCCGGCGAGGGGCCGAGTATCGTTGAGCTCGCGACCTACCGCTGGCGCGAGCACTGCGGCCCGAACGGTGACCTCGAGCTGAAATACCGAAGCGATGCGGAGTTTGCCGAATGGCAGGGCCGCGATCCGGTCCGCATCTACCGCGACCGGCTGGTCGGCGAAGGCTTGCTGACCGCAGCCGCCGACGCGACGATGACGGCCGAAATCGAGACCGAAATGGCGGACGCTGTTTCCTTCGCCAAGGAGAGCCCCTTCCCGGCACCCGAAGCGCTGGCGCGTTTCGTCTATCCGTCCTGACGGTTCACCGATGAGCAGGCAACTCCGCTACTTCGAAGCGCTGCGCGAGGCGCAGGCCCAGCTTCTGGCTACCGACCCGCACACCTATCTGATCGGCCTGGGCGTGCCCGGCCCGACCGGAATCTTCGGCACCACCAAGGGCCTGCAGGAGGAGTTCGGCGCGCATCGCGTCTTCGACATGCCCTCGTCGGAGAACGCGATGACGGGCGTCGCGCTCGGCACGGCGGTGATGGGGAAGCGCCCGATCATCGTCCATATGCGCGTCGACTTCGCCGTGCTGTCGATGGAGCCGCTCGTCAATCAGGCGGCCAAGTGGCACTACATGTACGGCGGCAAGCTGAAGGCGCCGCTCACCGTGCGGATGATCATCGGCCGCGGCTGGGGACAGGGGCCGCAGCATTCGCAGTCGCTGCAGGCTTGGTTCGGCCATGTGCCGGGCCTGAAGGTGGTGATGCCGACGACACCCCATGATGCCAAGGGCATGCTGATCGCCGCCTCCCGCGACGACGCGCCGGTGATCGTGCTGGAGCATCGCTGGCTCTACAACATCGCCGGGCCGGTACCGGAAGAACCCTACGAGGTGCCGCTCGACAAGGCCGCCATCGTGCGCCCGGGCCGGGACGTAACGCTGGCAGCCACATCCTACATGACCCTCGAAAGCCTGAAGGCGGCCGATATGCTGGCCGGACTCGGCATCTCGGCGGAGGTGGTGGATCTGCGCTCGGTCTCGCCCATCGATATCGCGACGCTCGTTCAGTCCGTGGGCCGCACGCGGCATTTCATCGTCTCAGACACCGGGCAGGAGAGCTATGGCGTCGGCGCGGAAGTTCTGGCGGCGGTGAGCGAGAAGGCCTTCGGGTCGCTGGCCGCGGCGCCGATCCGTATCGGCCTGCCGCATATTCCCACGCCGACGACGCCGGCCCTGGCCGATCTCTACTATCCGCTGGCCCGCGACATCGCCCGGGCGGCGCTGAAGACGCTGGGCTCCAACCGCGCGCTGCCGCCCGACGACAGCGATCCGCGGAAGTGGAAGGATGTGCCCGACCCCTCCTTCACGGGCCCCTATTGAGATGACGGCGATGTTGGATCCCGCCGGCGAGCGCACGGCCTTCGTTCTCTCAGCCACGGCCGATATCGGACATGGCATCGCCGAACGGCTCTTGGCCGATGGCTGGCGGGTGGCGGGAACGGGGCGATCGGCGGACCGGGTTTCGGACCTGCTGGCGCATCCACGGTTCAGCTTTCTCGGCTGCGACCTCGACGATCGCGACAGCATCGCCGCCGCCGTGCAGGCTTTCGCCGCCCACGGCACACCCTGGGACCTGTTCGTCTCGAGCGCGGGCACGATGGAGCCGATCGGGCCATTCTTCGATCTGGATTTCGATGCCTGGGAGCGTTCGATTCGGGTGAACTCCACGGCGCAGCTGCGTGTGCTGCATGGCCTATGGAAGGCGCGGCGCCGTGGAGCGAATGTCGACGCCATGCTGATGGCGGGCGGGGGCACCAACAACCCCTTCACCAACTATTCCGCCTACTGCGCCGCCAAGATCATGCTGATCAAGATGTGCGAGTTGCTGGACGACGAGGCCGAGGCGCTCAACATCTTCATCATCGGCCCGGGCTATGTGCGCACGCGCATCCATGAGGAAACGCTGCGCGCGGGCGCGGCGGCGGGCGAGGGGCTGGACAAGACCAGACGCTTCCTGCAGGACGCCGGCACGCCGATCGACGACATCTACGCCCACATGCGCTGGTGCATGGAGCAGGGACGTGGCGTGGCGGGAGGACGCAACTTCTCGACCGTTCACGATCGATGGAGGGGCGGCGGACAGGAGCTGATCGAAGGGCTGCGCGACGATGCGGACGGGTTTCGCCTGCGGCGCCGCCCGGCACGGGAGCCGGCGAGGGGATCCGAACAGCAATGAAACTCTCCGACTATGTTGCGGGCTTCCTGGCGGGGCAGGGCATCGGCCATGCCTTCATCATTTCGGGTGGCGCCTCGATCCACCTCCTGCATTCCATTGCCGAGCATCCGGACATCGAACACATCTGTCCGCATCACGAGCAGGCCGGCGCCATGGCGGCGGACGGCTATGCCCGCGTCACCGGCCGGCCCGGATGCGCCATCGGGACGAGCGGTCCCGGGGCCACGAACCTGATCACCGGGATCGCTGGCGCCTGGTTCGATTCCGTTCCTTGCCTGTTCATCACCGGGCAGGTGACGACCTTCCGCATGAAGGGCGATACGGGCGTGCGGCAGCTCGGCTTCCAGGAAACCGAGATCATTCCGATGGTGAAGCCCATCACCAAATACGCGATCCAGATCCTGGATCCGTTGCGCATCCGCTATGAACTGGAGAAGGCGGTCCATATCGCCACCACCGGCCGTCCCGGGCCCGTTGTGGTGGATATCCCCGATGACCTGCAGCGAATGAACATCGATGTCGATGTCCTGCCGGGTTTCGCCGCGGAGGCCGAGACATCGGCGCTGCCGGCGCCCCTGGCATCCGATATCGACAGGATCCTGGCGATGCTGCGCGGTGGCGCGCGGCCGGTGCTGGTGCTGGGCTGGGGCATCCGGCTGGCGGGCGCGGTGGACAGCGTGCGCGAACTGGTCGATCGGCTGGGCGTTCCGGTGCTGACCAGCTGGGGGGCTCGCGATATCCTGCAAGCAGGGCATCCGCTCGCCGCCGGCACTTTCGGAACGCATGGATCGCGCGCAGGAAACTTCACCGTTCAGAACGCCGATCTGGTGATAACGCTGGGTGCCCGGCTCAGCACCCGAGAGACCGGCAGCCCGCTGGAAAGCTGGGCCCGCGAGGCGCGGACGGTGGTTGTCGATATCGACCAGGCCGAACTCGACAAGTTTCCGCGTTTCGGCAAGACGCTCGACCTGGCGATCCGCGCCGATGCCGGCGCCTTCGCGAAGGCGTTGCTGGCGCGGGCCAACGATATTGTCACACCGGATCTGGCGCCCTGGCGAGACCGGATCGCCTCCTGGACGGAGCGCTATCCGATCTGTCC
This sequence comes from bacterium, assembly GCA_022844005.1. Classification (GTDB taxonomy): domain Bacteria; phylum Pseudomonadota; class Alphaproteobacteria; order Ferrovibrionales; family Ferrovibrionaceae; genus Desertibaculum. The sequence continues at coordinate 13,479 of JALHMN010000021.1, forward strand.
GCCGGACGCGGCCGCCGATATCGACATCAATCCCTACCGGTTCGTAGATCTTCTCTCCGACGTGGTGCCGCCGAAGGAGCATGTGTTCATCGACACCGGCTGCTCGATCGCCTGGATGATGCAGGGATTTCGCAACCGCGGCGGCCAGCGGCTGTATCATGACTTCAACAACACGGCCATGGGATGGGCGTTGCCGGCGGCGATCGGCGGCTGCTTCGCGCTGGACCGCGCGCCGGTCACCTGCATCAGCGGTGACGGCAGCCTGATGATGAACCTGCAGGAACTGGCCACCATCCAGCACCATCGCCTGCCTGTCCGTCTGTTCGTCATGAACAACCGCGGCTACAGCATGGTGCAACAGACCCAGGAGCAGTGGCTGGGGGGCGAGCATGTCGGCACGTCCCACGAGGGCGGACTGTCCTTCCCGGATTTCACCACCGTCGCCGCCGCCTTCGGCATTCCGCATATCGTGATCGACAAGAACGCCGATCTCGACCTTCGCCTTGCCGAGGCATTCGCGGTGAAGGGTCCGGTGCTGGTGGATGTACGTGTTCCGGCGTCGCGGCGGGTGATGCCGCAATCGCGCTTCGGATATCCGATCGAGGACTCGGAGCCCTTGCTGCCGCGCGACGAGTTTCTCGCCAACATGATCGTCAGGCCGATGCCGAAATCGCTGGAGCCGATATCTTGAGCATGACCGAGCCCGATCCGGCACCGCGGCAGCCAGACCTCTTCGACGATCTGTTCCAGGTCCTGGCCCAGTATCCGGAGCGGCACGCGACGGCCGATCCGATGTGGCGCGTGTGGCGCGCGGCGGCCCTGGCCGAGGTGCGGCGCCTCTTCGCCGGGGCGACGCCGTCCTTCGTTCCCTTCGGCCCCTTCGGTGCCGTCAGCCTGCCCTATCATCGGATGGGGAACATCGACTCGCTCGACCTGTTCGGCATGGACGAGCTGATCATCTTCGCCTTCTACAACGCCAACCGCGCCCGCTATCGGAAGGTTGTCGATTTCGGGGCGAATATCGGCCTGCACAGCATCATCCTCGGCCGTAGCGGCTTCGACGTGCGTTCCTTCGAGCCCGACCCGGTGCATTTCGAGTTGTTGAAGGCGAACCTCGAACTGAACCACGTATCCAGCGATCTGCATCGTGCCGCCATCTCCTTCGAAGCCGGCCGCGCCGAATTCGTCCGGGTGCTGGGCAACACGACGGGAAGTCACCTCGCGGGGGCGAAGGAGAATCCCTATGGCTCGCTGGAGCGCTTCGAGGTCGAGATCGAAGCGGCGGCTCCGCACCTCGCCTGGGCCGATTTCGCCAAGATCGATATCGAAGGGCACGAGGCGGCGCTGATCACCCATCTCGATGCGGATGTCTGGGCGAAGACTGACGCGATGCTGGAAGTCGGCACTGCGCGGAACGCCGAACTGATATTCGAGCATCTGGCGAAGGGGCCGGCCATGATGTTCGCGCAGAAGATCGGCTGGGGCCGGGTTCGGCACCTGGAAGACATGCCGACCAGCCACCGGGATGGTTCGCTGTTTCTCACCGGGGCGGATGCGATGCCCTGGAGCGTTCAGCCCTGATCGCTCGCGGCCAGGCCACGCAGCGTCGCGTTGATCCACAGGTCGTTCGACAGATTGCCCGGGCCGCCGCCGGCGCAGAGTTGCTTGAAATGAGCGTATTCCGCCGCCCAGGTGGGATCGTCCTGCACCAGGGTGATGCTCTCCTCCGGCGGCCGGCCGGCGGGCAGCACGCGGCGGCGATGCCGGAAGGTCGAGGGGCCCCACTTGCACAGGCTCTCGATATGCGCGCTGCCCTTCTCCGCGAAGACATCGCAGGTGAAGTGGTTGCGCCAGGACAGCATCGTCATCTCGAGCTGGATCGACATCGCGCCTGAGCTGGTCAGGATGACGTGGTCGGGGCTCCTGTTCTCGAAGCGGTTGATGGCCGTCGCCGTGAAGCTGGCCTCGGGAACGCCGAACCAGAAGTGGATGGTGTCGAGCAGGTGGGAGCCGAGGTCGTGCAGCACGCCCGAGCCCTGGTCGCGCCAGGCGGAGTTCCGCACCAGCCGCGCCGTGCCGTTGCCGTAGAACAGCCGAACGGCGTAGACGCGGCCCAGCTCGCCACTGTCGATCAGTGCCTTCATGCGCATGAAATGCGGCTCGAAGCGGTGATTGTAGGCCGTGTAGCAAACGGCGCCGGTCCGCGACGCCTTGTCGATCAGCGCCTGGATCGCCGCCTCGTCGCCGGCCACCACCGGTTTCTCGACCAGGAGGTGTTTGCCCTGGTCCACCAGCGCCGTCATCAGTGGGAGTTTGGCCTCGTCGGGGATGCACAGCAGGGCGGCGTCATAGGCGCCGGGAGGCACATCCTCGAGCCGGCGGAAGCCGACGCCCTCCTTCACCGGGTCGACGGTGGCGACCAAATCGGCACCGGCGGCGGCTGCCCGTTTCGGTCCCTGCACGCCCATGCCGACGACGACGACGCGCATGCTGGTCCTCAGAGTTCGGTGCGGCTTTCGATGCTGGCGAGTTTCGCCCGCACCGCATCGGGCGAGACGGGAATATTGCCGTCGTATTCGCATTCGACCGCCGCGGCGACGGCGCCCAGGATGGAGGCGATGACGGAGTTGCCGGTTACCTTCAGGGCGAGCGTGGCATAGGCCAGCAACGCATCGCCGGTGCCGACCGCGTCGCGCACCACGTCGACGAAACTGTCCAGCACGAAGAACTGCGCCTGGTCGGAAGGGCGTTCGACTTCGCCGCGGAAGGTCATCATCCCGCGGGCGCCGAGCTTCAGCATCAGGACCTTGCAGCCGGCCTCGCGATAGAGGGTCGAGCCGAGCGGCCGCACGACCGAATCCTGGTCGGCGAGGGCGAAGCGCGCCTCTTTCTCGTTCGGCGTGATCAGGTCGAAGTTCTTGAAGTCGAGGATGTTGCCCCAGCGGCTCGCCACCTGGCTGTCGCCGACGCGGAAGGTGCCGGCGGGGATCGCCTCGATCAGCGCCGGAATGGTGCCGCGGTTGAAGATGCCGTGGCGGAAGTCGCTGAATACGATCGCATCCTGTGCCGACCTGCCGATCGAGTCCGACAGTTGGGCCACGATCCGGTCGGAGATCGAGCGGTTGTCGAGCGTGTCGACCTTCAGCATGCGATGGCCGTCGGCGACGAAGGCGTTCTTGTTGGTGGTCGGCCGCGTGCGGTCGATCACGGCGTTGACGGTGACGCCGGCCTTCGCGAGGTCATTCAGCACGAAGTCCTTGAGCGCGTCGTCGCCGAGCACGGTCGAGAAGGTGACCTCGGCATTGGCGGCGCGCAGGTGCTTCGCCACGATGCCCGCACCACCGACGAAATCGGTCTTGCCGGCATAGCGGACAGAGAAGGTGGGCGTCTTGCCGTTGGCGCCGATCAGTTCGGTATGGGTCAGCGTGTCGACGATGGTGTCGCCCACCACATGCACCTTCCTGCCCGCCATGGCGTCGAGCGCGGCGCGCAGATCGGCGAAGGTGACGTTTTCGACGCTCATCAAGAGCGCCAGCTTCTCCACCGCGATGTTGGGCAGCCTGTTCTCGATGATGGCGGAGGAGGAGAAAACCACGTCGCCCGGCGTGAAGATGATCTCGCCGCCGTAGCTCTCGATCGTATCCTTCTCTTCCTGGGTCTTCGGCGGCAGCGGGCCGGAGCCGTATTCGAAGCCCTTGACGAAGAAGTCGGGCCGGATGACGCGGATGTTCTCGATCGGGGTGGCGTTGCGGTCGACCACCACGAAGTCGACCATCTCGAGCGCGGCGAGATTCATGGCGCGCAGCGCCTCGGGCACATGGGGCCGGTAGTTCGCCTTCAGGATGTGCTCGTCGGCGGTCACCGAAACCACCAGCACGTCGCCCTTGTCGCGGGCATAGAGCAGGTGACGGATATGGCCCGGATGCACGATGTCGAAGGTGCCGTGGCACATGACCACGCGCTTCTCGCGCGGAAAGGCGCCGACGGCCGCCGCGATCTCTTCCGCCGTCCGGATCTTGCGGTTGAATGCGCCCTGCAGCAGCGTCTTCATGCCTTTTCCTGCCCGTTTCCCGCCATGTAGCGGTGCCACGATCTGGTGGCCGTTTCGATCGATGCCGCATCCCACAGCGGCGCCTCGCGCCAGTAGTCGATCTCGGAGAGGATGCGCGACACGCCTTCCTCGAAGCCGACCTTCGGTGTCCAACCGAGCTCGGCGGTGATGCGGCTGATATCGGCCCAGGTGCAGTCGGGTTCGCCGGGGCGTTTCGGGATATGGATCACCTGGCCGTCACCCAGGAGTTCGACCAGGCGATTGACGGATTGCGGCCTGCCGGCGCCGAGGTTCCAGTAGCGCCCGACGATATCGCTCTCCGCCGCGGCGACGAAGGCCGCGGCGACGTCGGTGACATAGAGGAAGTCGCGCGTCTGGGTGCCGTCACCCACCACGGTGAAGGGTTTGCCGGCCAGCTTCTGTTTCAGGAACACGCCGAAGACGGCGCCATAGGCGCCGGATGTGCGCGAGCGGGTCCCATAGGCGTTGAAGATGCGGATGGCATTGACGGGAAGCCCATAGACCTTGTGCCAGTGGAAGGCCGACTGCTCGCCCATCCATTTCGACAGCGCATAGGGATATTTCGCGTCGATCGGGTGGTCCTCGCGCGTCGGCACGGCGGCGAGGCCGTAGCAGGAGGAGGAGGCGGCATAGACGAACTTCTGCACGCCTGCCGCGCGGGCGGCTTCCAGCACGCGGACGGTGCCCTGGACATTCACGTCCATGTACTCCGCCGGCGCTTCGATCGAGGGTACGATGTCGCCGATGCCGGCGAAATGAATGACGTAGGCCGCGTCTTTGAACAGCGCGTCCTCCGGCTTCACGCCGCGGATGTCTCGCACCTCGAGCACCAGGTCGGGATTGGTCTTGTGGGCCTCGAGGTTCTTCTCGCGACCGCCGTAGAGGTTGTCGATCACGTGCACGCGGAAGCCGCGGCCGATCAGGAGGTCGACCGCGTGGCTGCCGATGAACCCGGCGCCCCCGGTGACGACGGCGATCGGCTTCGCCTGGCTCACGCCGCGTTCCGCGTCTTGATGGTGCGGACGTTGAAGTAGCTCTCGTCGTCCATGCTGTTCGGCAGCTTGCCGGCGGCGAAGGCGCGGCAGAGATCGCGCACCGCATCCTCGATCGAGCGCTTCGGGCGGAAGCCCAGCACTCGGAAGATTTTGTCGGAATTGATGTGGTAGGAGCGGTTGTCGTTGGTCTCGGTACGCTCGATGTCGATGTTCGGGCGGTTCGGTATTTCCTGTTCGACCACCTTCTTCACCATCTCGGCGATTTCCATGACGGTGTAGTTCTCGTAGCCGATGTTGAAGGTCTCGCCCGAGATCTTCTCGGCCGGCGCGCGCAGCATGAGGAGATAGGCGTCGACCATGTCCTCGATGTGCAGGTTCGGCCGCTTCTGCAGGCCGCCGAAGACGGTGATCTTGCCGCGGTTGACCGCGTGGTTGGTCAGGATATTGACCGTGAGGTCGAGCCGGCAGCGCGGGCTGTAACCGCAGAGCGTCGCCGGGCGGATGGTGACGCAGGTGAAGCCCGGCGCCTGATGCTTCCACAAGAGCGGCTCGCACATGCCCTTGTATTTGTTGTAGAGCGTGAGCGGCACCAGCGCATGATCCTCGGTCACCTCCGGCGCATTCGACACGCCGTATACGGAGGAGGACGAGCAGTAGACGAAGCGCTTCACCCCGGCGGTCTTCGCCGCGACTACGAGCGGCTCGAAACAGTCGTAGTTGATCGAGGTCGAAAGGCCTTCGTCGAGTTCGAAGCTCGGATCGTTCGAGATGCAGGCCAGATGCAGCACGGAATCGACGCCGTCGAGAGCCGCCTTGAAACGCGCCGTGTCGCGGATATCCGCTTCGATCAGGGTGAGGCCGGGTGCCGGCTCGATCCTGTTGCCGAAGAACATGCTGTCGTAGACGACCACCTCGTAGCCATCGGACAAGAGGCGCGGGACGAGGACGTGGCCGACATAGCCGGCGCCGCCGGTCACCAGAACGCGTTCACGTTTGCCTTGGGTCATAGGGTCATCCACGGAGGTTGGAGGTGCCGGCGAGCAGCTGTTCGACGGCATCGGCGAGATCGGTTGCGAGCAGATCCGGGACGAAGCGGCGATCCTCGGCATAGCCGCGATCGATGAAGACGGTCCGGCAACCGGCATTCCGGCCGGCGCCGATATCGCGCCAACGATCGCCAATCATCACGCTTGCCGAAAGGTCGATATTCCAGTCACGGGCGGCGTCCAGGAGCATTCCCGGGTTGGGCTTGTAGCAGGGACACTCGTCGATGCAAGTACACACGCGGATGTCGTCTACCGCGACGGCGGCGCGCAGCCGGGCATGCATCTCGTCCATCAATTCCCGGGCGAGCAGGCCGGCACCGACGTCCTTCTGGTTGGTGGCGACGATCACCAGAAATCCGGCCTCCTTCAATCGCCGCACCGCCCCCGCGGCTTCCGGCAGGATGACAAAATCCTCGAGACTGTGCGGCGCGAAGGGCCTTCCATCGCGGACGAGGGAACGGTTCAGGACGCCATCGCGATCGAGGAAAGCGGCGCGGCGCGGCGCGGTCCGCGCTGGTGTTTCGGTCATTTGAACAGGCTTTCGGGCAAACCGAGCCGGGCACCGATGCGGCGGATCCATTTCGGCGGCCGGCCGGGGCGGCGGCCCGCCCTGTCGGGCGTCCAGGCGACCTTGCGGTACCATGCGCGAAGCCGTGGCCCGGCGGCGGCATAGGCGTCGGTGCGGTTGTCGGCGATGAGAAGGCCCTCCTGCTCGCGGCTCCAGAAGGTCCGGCTTATGGGCCAGCGCTCATGCGGCCAGACGATACCTTCGGCATCGACCACGAAGGGCTGTAGGCCGCGGTCCAACAGTTGCCGCGTCAGGCCTTCCGGGCCCGCCTCGAACAGCACGGCGTCCTGGCGGTCGCGTATCTCCCAGAGGCTGAGTTGCAGCAGCAACTGGCGCTTGATGAGGAAGCCGTTGGTGCGGATGCTGAAGTTCGGAAACGGATGCTCGCGCGACATCCGCCACCATGACCCGGTGGCCCCCACCACCCCCGCGCACGGCGTCTCGACAAGGGCTCGATACAGCTTCGCCAGCCAGTCGGGATGCAGCGGGCGGGAAAAGGAATTCAGGAAGAACAGGTAGTCCTGTTCGAGGAGATGCGCGGCGGCCAGATAGCTGCCGATGTCCCTTCCGGTATCGGGCAGGGTCAGCAGGCTGTAGCGAAGGTCGCCGGCGGCGGCGAGCACAGTGCTTTCTTCGCCGGGCTCGAAGCCCTTGAGGATGAAGACCAGATCATGCGCCTGGCCGGCCGGGAAGCGTCGATAGGCGTCGATGAACGTGTTTAGGAAGCCGGCATCGTTCGCCTTGCGGACCAGATGGACCACGGCAATCCGATCGTTCGACACGCCCCCGGACCCTATCTCAGGTGGACTTCTTCTTCTTGCGCTTGAACGGCTTCTTCAGCGTCTTCCACAGCGTCTTCGGTCCGACGCCGTAGGCCAGCCAGTGGCGCCAATAGGGGACCGGCTTGGCGGGCCGCAGGACGCGGAATACGGTGATTCCGAACTCGCCCTTGGAATGCCAGAGCACCTCGAAATCGGGATGTGCCTTGATTTCTTCGTAGGCTCGGGCGACGTCCGGCACCACGATGGTATCGTGCAGCACCATGATCGCGCCGGGCTCGAACAGTTCGTGCGCCAGCATGATGTCGCGCATCACGCCGCCATAGGAATGGTCGCCGTCGATGAAGGAGAAGTCGATCTGGCCCTTGTAGGGCTGCAGCGCGTCGTAGGTGCGCCGGCTGTGCGAATCGCCGATCAGCTCGAGTTCGATCTTGGACCGCACCGTCTTCTTGATCCGCGCCCAATGCGGGAATTCGTGCTGTATACCGAGATCGGCCACGATCGTGCGCTCGATCGGGCACCAGTCGCGCAGGAACTTGGTCTGCCCGCCGCTGGCGACGCCGATATCCAGGCCGAGCTTGAAAGTGCGGCCCATGCTGGCCATGTAATGCACGAATTCGGAATACTCGCCCGATCTCTGCTGCAGGAACAATCCGTCCGGCTTCGCAGGAAAGTCGGCCACAGGGCGGATGCCGTCGCGATACAGGCTCGAGCCCGCCGCCACGACGGCCTGCCGGATGGTTTCGACCGATACAGTTGCTTGCTGGTTCATCGAGTGCGGATTTTTTTCGAGTTGAGTTCGCTGGTGGCGAAAAGCGGCGCCCCGGTGCGCCGGCGAGCACGAGCAGAAGGTTGCCGATGACGATTCGATGACCGCAAACGGCTGCCGGAAGCTACCCGCAGCCCGACAGCACGGTCAAGGACCCATCGAATCGGCTATTTTGCCTATCAAGTGCTGGATTCGGGAGCCGGGCGGATGATGAAGAAGGTTCTGGTGACCGGCGGGGCCGGCTTTATCGGTCGCGCGGCGGCGTTGGCGCTCCGCGCCCGCGGCTTCCATGTACATGCCGCCGGGCGCCGGGCAGTGGCGGATCTGCCGGCCGATATCCGCTGGCATCAGGTGGATCTACTGGAAGAGGGGGCGCTCGCGGGTCTTCTCGGGCACATCGGGCCCAGCCACGTCGTCCACGTCGCCTGGGAGGTGACGCCGGGCAAATACCGGGCCTCTCCCGCCAACCTGGATTGGCTGAGGGTCAGCCTCGGCCTCATCGACTACGCCAGGATGCGGCCGGAGACGCGCCTGGTCGGCATCGGCACATGCTTCGAGTACGACCTGGCGGGCGGAACCCTGTCGGAAACGGCCACGCCCTGCCGGCCGCAGACCGTCTATGGCCGCTGCAAGCTGGCGCTCGCGCTCGCCTTCGAAACGGCCGCCGCGCTCGGCCTCAGCACAGCCTGGGGGCGGGTGTTCTATCCCTATGGGCCCGGCGAGGCCGATGGCCGGCTGCTGCCGGCGGTGGCGCGCGCCTGCCTCTCCGGGCAGCTGCTCGATTGCACGGTGGCGACCCAGCGACGCGACTTCGTCTACATTGAGGACCTGGGAGAGCAGATCGCGCGTCTCGCCGACGGCGCGGTGACCGGGAACGTCAATCTTTGCAGCGGCGCGCCCATCACGCTCCACACCCTCATTGATGGTCTGGCGCGGCGGCTGGGTGGGGCCGGGTTGATGCGCTATGGCGTGCGGCCTGCCGCCGGCGAGGACAGTTTGCCGCTGATCGCAGGCGATACCGCCCGTCTGCGCGACGAAGTCGGATGGGCACCCTCCCTGACGCTGGACGAGACGTTGGACCGGACGGCTGCGTGGTGGCGCGCGCGGGGCTGAGTACCGCTCAGGCCGCCCCGTGAGCCTCTTCGCGCGCCACCAGTGTCACTGTCTGCCCACCGACCCGATAGACAATGTCGGCCATGTCCACCCAGGCGCGCTGATGGGTGATCGCCAGTACGGTGACCCGCCCGACCAGTGCGCGGATGCTGGTGCAGATCTCCTGTTCGGTCGCCGGGTCGAGGGCGCTGGTCACCTCGTCGAGGATCAGAAGCCTGGGCTGCCGGACCAGGGCGCGGGCCAATGCGACCCGCTGACGCTGTCCGCCGGAAAGCAGCGAACCCCGCTCGCCCACGACAGTATCCAGGCCCTCGGGCAATGCGGCGACGAAATCTGTGGCGCCGGCGGCACGTAGGGCCGCTTCGACCGCGTCGCGGGTGATGGTCTCGTCGCCCAGCGTGATGTTGGCGAGAACGCTGTCGTGGAACAGGAAAAGCTCCTGCGGGACATAGCCCACCATGTCGCGCCAGCGCCCGATGTCGAGTTCGGCGAGCGGTCGTCCGTCGATCAACACGCGCCCGGCGGTCGGGTTGTGCAGTCCCAGGATCAGATCGGTGATCGTCGTCTTGCCACCCCCCGAGGCACCCATCAGCGTGACCAGTGTGCCTGCCGGAACCTCGAGGTCGATGCTGTCCAGCACCTCCTTGTCACCGAAGGTGATGCTGACGCTCTCCAGCTTCAGTCCCTGCTCCAGCGTCGGCAGGATGCGCCCCTCAAAACGCTCGCGCTGCTCGCGGGTCTCCTCGATCAGGTCGTAGACATGCCAGAACGAAGCCTCGGTCTGCGCGGCGTTCTGCATGTAGAGATGAACCTTGTTCATCGTCGAGATCGTCTTCACCAGCAATGCGCCGATCACCACGATCTGGGCCAGCGGCAGGGCGAAGATGCTGTGGGCCAGGACGAACCCGCCCAGCACCAGCAGGGCCAGCAGGGGCTCCTGCAGGTTCTTCAGCGCCTGCTGGTACAGTACCTGTCGCTGCATTGCCTTGTTCAGCAGCGCGACCTTGCGAAACAGCACGCCGACGACATGGGAATGCCTTCCCATGGCCTTCAGCGGCTTTATACCGGTAAGCGCATCGGTCAGCTGGTTCACCAGTTCGATACTGCGCTGTGTCTGCCGCCCGCCGGCGGTGCGCGACCGGCGTACCAGCTGATTGAGGGCAACGCCGATGAGAACGCCGAAGGCGAGCGAGCCGAGCGCCACTTCCCATGAAATCAACAGCGCCAGCGCCAGGTAGATCGCGCTTTGCAGAATGCTGCTCATCACCATCGCCGCCGACAGATAGGCTGAGCCCGCCCTGTTGGCCTCGCCGCTGATGGCATTGGCGAAGCGACCGACGGGCTGACGGGTGAAGTAGCTCCAGCGCACCTCGAGCAGGCGTTCCAGCAGGTGCTGGCGCAGGCGCGTTGCGACATCGGCGACGGCGTAGCCGACCTGGTTCATGGCGAAGAGCGTCAACCCCGCCTTCAGCACCATCGCGATGCCGATCAAGGCGGCGAGAACCGGAATCGTCATCGGCAAGCCGACGAAGTCGAACGCGTGCCGCAGATAAATCTCGACATTGGTCGCCTTGACGCCCTCACCGCCGGCGGCGATGGTCAGCAGCGGCAAGAGCGAGGCAAGGCCGAGGCTTTCAACGAATCCAGCCAGCAGCAGGAAGAGAACGACCCGGCCCTGCCGGCCGGATTCGGCGCGAAAGAACAGGGCCAGCGCGCCGCGACTGCCGCGCTGGTTGGGGGATCGCTCGGGAGCGGACTGGGCCAAGGCAACTGGCTCCTGGGACTGGACTGCTCATTCGCATAGCACAGCCGGGGCTTTCCGGCACCGCGACACGGTTTCCCCGATCCGGTGCAGCGCCCATCGGGCCAACAAAAATTGATTCTTCCCGACTGTGACCTCAATCACCGATTCTTAAGGGTTGGCGGGGTACAACACAGTCGTCTCTCCCCGAGACATATCCCCTTGAGACCCACTTACCCCCGGACGAAAGCCCGGGGGTTTTCTTTTGTGCAGACCCTTCAGTCCTGCAGCGCGTTCCACATCTCCTTGTCGCGCTTGGCGGTCCAGATGCGCGGATCGTCGTGGCCGGAAAGCTCGTCATAGGCGCGGGAGACGTCGAAGGGCATGCAATGCTCGAAGATGGCCCATTGCCCGAACTGGGGCGCCATCACGGCATGCGCCCGGTCGAAGATCTGCTTCAGATTCTCCTTTTTCTTCACGCCCTTCTGCACTGTCCCGACCAGTTGGCGGAGAAAATCCTGGGTGCCGGCGATCGCTGCTTCCACTTCCTTCGGGGTCTTGCAGGCATCGCCCCGGCCCGGAATCAGCATTTTCGGCTTCAGCGACCTGAGCTTGTCCAGCGTCTGCGGCCATTCACGCAGATAGGCGTCGCCCGTGTAGGGAGTGGCGTCGCGCTCCACCAGGTCGCCCGAGAACAGCACCCGCTGCTTCGGTAGCCAGACCACGGTGTCGCCCTTCGAATGGCCTCGCCCCAGATGCATGATCTGGACTTCCAGCTTGCCGAGCCAGATCCGCATGGAATCCTTAAAGGTCAGCGTCGGCCAGGTGAGGCCGGGTATGCTCTCGACCGCCTGAAAAAGACGGGGAAAGCGCTCGACTTCCGATTTGTAGTCCTGGGCGCCGCGCTCCTTGATCAGGTCCAGGGTCGCTTCGCTGGCAATGATGTTGTCGGCGCCATAGGCAGAAGCGCCCAGAACGCGCACCGCATGGTAGTGAGTGAGGACGACGTGTTTGATCGGCTTGTCGGTGACGTCGCGGATGCGGCGGATCAGGTCCCGGGCCGCCACCGGGGTGGAACGGGTGTCGATCACCATGACGGAATCGTCGCCGATGATGATGCCCGAGGTAGGATCGCCTTCGGCCGAATAGGCATAGGCCTCGTCTGTCAGGCGCTCGAATTTAACCTGCTTCTCCGTCAGGTCGCCGCGCGAAGCGAAGGCTTTGGCCATGGATAGTTTCCTCCCGTGTCGTCGATTGCCGATGATATCTGCTGACCGCGCGCCAGCAAGGTCGTGTTAAAGCGGAATTTCTAGGATCGGCGCATGCGCATCCTGTTCGTCCACAAGCATTTTCCCGGGCACTACGGGCACCTTGTCCGTGCTTTGCTCTCGCGCGGCGACGAGGTCGCCTTCGTTGCCGAGCGGATCGACGGCGAGATCGCCGGAGTAGAGCCACTCTGCTATCTGCCGCACCGCGCGGCGGCACCCGGTACGCATCCCTATGTTCAGGGTATCGAAGCCGCGGTTGTCGCAGGTCAGGCCGCCTACCGGGTGATGCAGGGGCTGGCGAGGTCGGGGTTCCGGCCAGATGTCGTCTGTGCCCATGCCGGCTTCGGACCAGGCCTCTACGTCAAGGACGTGTTTCCCGGGACGGCGGTCCTGGGTCACTTCGAATGGTTCTACCGCGCCGAAGCCGCGGATGCCGACTTCCTGGACGGGCCGCTCACCGACGATGATCGCCTGCGTATCCGCACCCGCAATGCGGAATTGCTGGTCGAGCTCGCGGGCGTCGACGCTGCCACGACGCCGACACGGTTCCAGCAGGCGCAGTTCCCCGATTTCCTGCGGTCGCGCCTGCGGGTTCTGCACGAAGGCATCGATACGGATTTCTACACGCCAGGCGCCGACCGCCCTCCGGCCGACATCGGGGATGCCGACGCTGTGGTGACCTATGCCACGCGTGGAATGGAGCCTTATCGCGGCTTCCCGCAGGCGATGGCGGCCTTTGCCGAGGTGCTGCGATCGCGCCCGCGCGTGCATCTGATCGTCGCAGGCACCGATACCGTGACCTACGGGCGTCCGCGGGCCGATGGCCGCAGCTTCCGCGAAGTCGCGATGGAACAGAACCCGATTCTGGGCGGCGATCGCGTGCATTGGGTGGGGCACCTCGACGCTGCACGTTACCGTGCGCTTCTGCGCTGCAGCGCCGCGCATGTCTACCTGACCGTGCCGTTCGTGCTGTCCTGGTCCCTGCTGGAGGCGATGGCCTGCGCTGCCCCGATCGTCGCCTCGGCCACGGCGCCCGTTCACGATGTGATGACGGACACAGGCGACGGCCTGTTGGTTAATTTCTTCGACGCTGGCGCGCTGGCCGAGAAGGTTTGCGATTTGGTTGACAATCCGAGAGTGGCTCGCGCACTGGGCGCGGCGGCCCGTTTGCGGGTAGAGGAAACCTACGCATTGAAGCGGCTTCTGCCGCAACATCTCGACTTGTTGTCTAAAATAAAACCGATAAATGGATAAATTTTTATCATTGTTTGTCGAAATAAAATCGTGGCTAAAACATTGATATAATTGGATGTTTAACCACCTATTCTTTTGACTATTTGTGCGCTGCAAACAATCCTGTGCGAAGTCCGCTGAAAACGCAGATAGGCGGGCGTGGAGCGACAGGAGACAGGCATGGCGACCATACCCGGCAGCGCATTTCCGGATTTCCTCAAGGGGACCGGATTGGACGACTTCATCAATGGTGGTGGAGGCGATGATTTCATCAAAGGTGGCGGCGGCTCGGACACCATCTTCGGCGGCGACGGCAGGGATCGGATCAATGCCGGCTCCGGGGCCGACGTGGTCCATGGCGGCGACGGCAATGACAAGATCGATGGCGGCTCCGGCGACGACGCAATCTTCGGTGAAGGTGGCAACGACAAGATCACCGCAGGGTCGGGAGACGATCTGGTTGCCGGCGGCTCCGGCAACGACACGATCGACGGTGGGTCGGGGAACGATCTGCTGTTCGGCGAAGAGGGTGACGACAAGATCAACGGCGGGTCGGGTGACGACACGATCTCGGGCGGGGACGGCAACGACGTTCTCGACGGCGGCTCCGGCGACGATCTCGTGCTGGGCGGCGAGGGTGACGACAAGATCACCGGCGGCGCGGGCAATGACCGTCTGGTAGCCGGCGACGGCGACGACACCGTTCAGGGCGGAGCCGGGAACGACATCATCTATGGCGGCGCCGGCGACGACAACTTGTCCGGCGATGCCGGCAATGATGCGATCAGCGGCGGATCGGGCGACGACCTGATCACCGGCGGCGCCGGCAACGACTCGCTGTTCGGCGAAGACGGGGACGACGTGCTGAAAGGGGGCGACGGCAACGACGTGCTGTCCGGCGGGGCCGGCGACGACATCCTGCACGGCGGGCGCGGTCACGACCTCTTCATCTTCAACGGCGGCGGCGGGAACGACGTCGTGCTCGATTTCCACGAGGGTGAGGACATGCTCCGCATCCAGAAGGACATCAACGGCACCGGCATCGAATCGGCGGCCGACGTGCTCGATTACGTCTCCGCCGACGGCCACAACACGGTCATCGATTTCGGCGGTGATTCGATCACGCTCGTAGGCGTGAAGGCCTCCGACGTGACCAGCGATCCGAGCCACTACTTCCTGGTTGTCTGATCTTACCGGGCCCGGCCCGCCAGGCCGGGCCCGGATCCTTTCGAGTGTCATGGGCAGGCGGCGACATGCTTCACAGACCGATCGATTTCAAGATCATGCCGCCCCGCACCTTCGGTCTCGGCCAGTCGGTCTGGCTCGCCGTATGGGACCAGACCGGCGCGGGTGCCGCCCGGCTCACACCGCGCATCGGCGGCCAGGCGGTGGAAGCGCCGGTGGCACGCCTGCGGGTGCCGACCCGCTGGCAGGCGGAACGCTGCCTCGTTGCCTTTCGCCCACCCGCCGATGCAGGCGACGCGGGCCGATTCGAACTCACCGACGACGATGATCGCGTGCTGGCTGGCACGGCGGTCCCGGCGTCGGCCTGGGGGGGCGGTTTCGATGTGGGCGCGCTCGTCTCCGGGCTCGGTGTCGACGGGCGTGTCCGCATCGCCCGCTTCCTGCTCGATGTCTGTCGTTCCAGCTTCAGGCTCTCGGCCGACCCGATTTTCGCCGCCGGGGTGGAAGCGCTGCTGGCCGAGATCGTGCCAGCGCCGGGGCAATTGCGGCCGGTGGTGAAGCTGCCGGGAGGCGCGGTGGGCTGCGTCACCGCGGTGCCCTCGGCGTTGGGGCGGATCGTCACCGCCGCCGTGATCAACGGAACGCGCGTGGCCGACCTCCCGGTGCCGCCGGTGGTGGATATGGCCGCCGTGCGGCGCGGCCAAGTACCGTGTGCCGTGATCGCGAGCAATGCGCTCGCCCGCCAGGGCACTGTGGTGCTGATCGGCGACGGTGGGCTCGTGTGTCGTCGCCTGGCGCCGGCCGGGCAGGTGGCTGAACCGCTCGATTGGCTGGAGGCGAAGCCGCGTCGGGCCGAACGCGACATTGTCGCCCGCTATCTCGCGGTTCGCAGCGGGGCAGGGGATACCCGCGCCGCCGCGCTCGCGCGTGAAATCGCGCTCTTCGCGCCGGAAGCGGGTGTTGCGCTGACCGATCCGTCAGGCCCCCTCGGCGCCGAAATCGACATCGCCGTCGAGGATGGCACCGGACATGTGTTCCTGTCCGGCTGGCTGCGCGATCCGCTCGAACTGATCGAGGGGCTGGATCTGGTCGACGAGAGCGCCGGCAGCCGTCCGGTGGAAGCCTTCCATCGCATGCCCCGGCCCGATCGCGCCGGCCGCCTGAAGCTGCAGGCCTCGCATGACATCAGGGCGCTGCAGGGGTTCATCGCCAGGGTGGCGGCTCCGTCCGCCGGCATCGAATGCGATCTCAGGCTGCGCTCGGGCGGGCGAATCCGCATCCGGCCGCGCGGACGCAGCTGGATCGCGGCCACCGCGCGCGACGCGGTTCTGGCGAGCGCGCCTGCCGATGTGGTGACACCGGCGATGCTCGCCGAAGCGATCGCGCCGGCCGCCGTGGCGTTGCAGGCCCAGCATCTGGCCGCCCGCCGGCCAACCGAAGTCCTGACCTTCGGCGGCGCGCTCCGGTCGCCGGAGATTTCGCTGATCATTCCGCTCTATCGCAACCTCAGCTTCCTGCCTTTCCAGGTGGCGGCCTTCGCCGTCGATCCGGCGATGGCGGCGACCGAAATCGTCTACATCCTCGATTCACCTGAGCAGCGTGCCGAGGTGGAGATCCAGCTGCGCCACCTCGCGGCCATCTATGGCCTCGCCGTTCGGCTGGTGTTGATGTCGGGCAACTTCGGCTATGCGGCAGCCAACAATGCCGGTGTTGCGGCCGCCCTCGGCCGGATCGTCGTCTTGATGAATTCCGATGTCGTGCCGGAGGGGAAGGGTTGGCTCGGGCCGCTCCTCGCCCGGCTGGCGGTCCCGGAAGCAGGAGCTGTGGGCGCGCGGCTCCTGTTCGACGATGGCTCGCTTCAGCATGCCGGCCTCTATTTTGCCGCTGACGATCGCGGCGAATGGCGCAACCGCCACTATTTCAAGGGCTTCCCGCGGGACTTCCTGGCGGCGGCGTCCGCGCGCGCCGTGCCGGCGGTGACCGGAGCCTGTGTCGCGCTTCGGCGCGAGGTCTATGAGGCCGAGGGTGGCTTCGACGAAAGCTATGTGATCGGCGACTACGAGGATTCCGACCTCTGTCTGCGACTGCGCCGGCGGGGCCTTTCGGTGATCTACGAGCCCGACTCCACCCTGATGCATTTCGAGCGCCAGTCGGTGCCGCTGCACGCCGCGCATGCGCAGGGCCTGGCTTCGGAGTGCAATCGATGGCTGCACGCGAGCCGCTGGCAGGCGGTAATGGAGGCCACGATGGCCGAGCAGGGCCGCGATCAGTCGATACTTCCCCCCTTGTCGAATGCGTCGCGACGGCCGCGGCGCCGGAGTGCCCGGTGATGAGCGGCGATCTTCGCGTCTTGCACATCGCGCATGGTCATCCGCGGCTGCGCACCGGCGGGGCGGAACTCTTCGCCCACGACCTGTTCCAGGCCCAGAAGCAGGCCGGCGCCACCGCGATGTTCCTGGGCGTGGTCGAAGCGGGAGACCGCGAGCGCAAGAACGGCACCGAGTTCCAGGCGATCGGCGGCCCAGACGAGATGTTGCTGTGGAGCGAGGGGTTCGACCCCTTCAACCTGATGCGGCGCGACGGACTTGGCCTCCTGCCCGACCTGCGCGAGCTGCTGTCCGCCTTCCGGCCCGATGTGGTCCACGTCCATCACCTGCTGGGCGTTGGGGTGGAGGCGCTGTTCATGTTGCGCCGGCTGCTTCCCGATGCCGCCATCGTGATGACGATGCACGACTACATCCCGATCTGTGCCAATGACGGGCTGATGTTGCGGCGGGATTCGGGCGAGCTATGCGAGCGCGCCTCGCCGGACGCCTGCCATCGCTGCTTCCCCGAGATTCACCAGAGCCGGTTCGTGCTGCGCCGCGATCATCTGCTGCGCCATATGACCCTTGTCGACCGCTTCGTCCTGCCGAGCCGCTTTGCGGCGCTTCGCTACCTCGGCTTCGGCCTCGACCCCGCGCGTGTCGAGATGATTCCGAATGCGCGTCCAACCCTGCGTGGTGAACCCGCGGGGATGCGTCGCGCACCGCACGGCGTCTTTGGCTTCTTCGGCAGCATCGCCGCCCACAAGGGCGTGAAGATCGCAATCGAAGCGTTCAATTCGCTGACTGCGGAGCATGACGTCGCCCTCGAGCTACATGGGTCCATGCGTCACCAGCCGGAGGACTTCCAGGCTGAAATTCGCGCCGCTGTGGCAGGCGGAGGAGGGCGCATCCGGCTGGTAGGCGCCTATACGCCCGAGCAGTTGCCCGAGCGCTTGGCGGCGGTCGACTGGGTGCTGGCCCCTTCCATCTGGTGGGAGAACGCGCCCTTGGTCGTGCTGGAGGCGTTCCGTCAGCGCCGTCCGCCGATTGTCTCCGGAATTGGCGGCCTCGCCGAACTGGTAAGCGACGGCCGCAACGGGTTGCACGCGCGCCCGGGCGATCCCATGTCCCTGGCAAGTGCCATGCGGCGGGCCGTGGGCGAGCCCGGCCTCTGGCAACGGCTGCGCGACGAGGCGCCGCAGCCGACCGGCATGGACGAGGTCGCTCGCCGGCACCTCGCGCTCTATCGCGATGCGATGGGGTCGCGCGCCGTGGCGGCTTAACCCGATGACAAAACCTGCCGCCTATTCTTCGCGCATGCCCACGGAGCCGACCACGATGTTGCCTGAGACGACCGCGGAACGGTTCGACCTCGCCGTCCTTCTCGACGAGCAGACGCTTGTCCTGATGGGCGGATTTGCCACCGGATTGCCCGAACGGGCGATTGTCCTGCCCCCGGAAGACGATCGCCGGGGCAGCTTCCGTGCCCTCACCTGGGCGGGAGAGAGCGAGCCCGCGGGTTGCATCGCGGTTCTGCGGCTCGACGGTGTGGCGCTGAACCGGCCCGCCGATCTGCTCCTTGATGCCGGCGACGGTTCCACCCGCTCACTTCCGGGGGTCGCCAGGCTGGAACTCGGTCCCTTGGCAGTGGTTCAGGCGCTGAAGCGGAATGCGCCGCACCGGCTTGCCGCGTGCTTCGATTTCCTGCGCCTCGCGCTTCTGGAGGGCGAAGAGAGCGATCCGGCGGGAAGGGCGCGGCGCTTCCTGCACGCCTTCCTGCACGAGATCTCGATCCAGGATGGATTCGTGGAGATTTTCGGCCGGCCGGAATGTGGTGGCTTGTTCCTGCAAGGCTGGTCGATCCACTTGCCGGTCGGCAGCGGCGACCTTTGGATCGAGACCGAGGGGCTCTCTGCCTATCCGGCTGTCGTCGGCCACTTCTCCCGCCCCGATCTGCTCGACACGGCACATGGCATGGTCGCCTTCATGCTGCAGGCGCGCGACCTCGACCCCTCGTCGATCCGCCGGCTCTACTTTCGTAGTAAGGCTGGCTATCACCACCTCAGTATCGTCGACCATCCGGCCCGCTTCGAAGCAGCGGAAGCAACGCGGCATGTCGCCACCATGCTGCCGCGCATCGACGCACCGATCGATATCCGGGGTGGATTCAGGCGCATCTGTCGCCCGCGTTTCGAAGGCCAGGAGACGTTGTCGACGACCCATCACCCGGTCCGCATGGCGGTCGACTGCTCACTGCATGTCGCCGATTCCGGATTCTTCCTGACCGGGTGGATGCTCGATCCCGCGCGTGTCATGAGCCGCCTCTTGCTGAAAAGCACAGCCGGATTCTATGCCCGCGTCGATACCGGCTGGGCGCGGCTTCCGCGTCCCGATGTTAGCCAGGGCTTCGCCGCCGATGCTGTCATCGGCGCGAAACTGAGGCCGGAGGAACACGCGCACGGCTACGTCGTCTTCGTCCCCAGGGAAAAGCCCCTCGCCGCGGATGAGCGGTTCTATCTCGAGATCGTCATCCAGGACGAGGAGGCGATCTTCCTGCCGCTGGCGCTGGCCGAAGCCGGCGCCACGGCGGCGATCCGCGACATGCTGGTGGGGCTCGACCTCGACGATCCTGCGGTCGAGCAATTGATCGCCCGCCATATCGCACCCACGATGGCCGGCATTCATGCCGGGCGAAATCCGGCCGTGGCACCCGAGACGATCGTCGAGTTCGGCGGCGTGCGCGAGCCGATGCTGTCGGTTGTCATGCCCTTGCCGACCCTGGCTGGCGATCTCGACGTCTGGTTCGCGCGGCTGGCGCCCGATGCGGATACCGCCCGTGCCGAGATCATTCTGGTCGCCCCCCGCGCGGGCAGCGACCGGTTGATCGGTCGCTTCCGCCGCCTGACCGAGTTCTATCGATTGAACGGGCGCCTGATGTTGACCGCCGAGGCGCTCGACCGGCACGAAGCCCTGGAACTGGGTGCGCGTTCAGCCGTGGCGGAGCACGTTCTTTTCCTCTCGCCGGGTGTCCTACCGAAGGACACGGGCTGGATGCGCCGGCTGCTGCGTGACCTGAAGACGGAGCCGCGGGCCGGTGCGATCAGCCCGACCCTGACCTACGAGGACTATTCCATCCGCTATGCCGGTCGCGACCCCGACCTTGGCGACGCGCCCAACCAGCCGTCGGATCGTGCGCGCTTCATCGGCTATTCCAAGCATTGGATCGGCAAGCAGGGCGTCACCATGGTCGGCGGCATCACCAGCGAATGCTGCCTGATGCCACGGCGGGTATTCCTGGGCGTGGGTGGATTCGCGCGCGACCTGGTCGGAACCGCCTACAAGGACGACGACCTGTCGCTTCGTCTCCGGGCTGCCGGCGCTCAGTGCCTCTGGTCGCCCGGGATCGAGCTCTATGCCCTCGACGATGATGCCCCCGACCATTCCATGGACCAGTGGGCGCGGGCCTGCCAGCTGATCGATCGCTGGCGCTTCGTGCGCAAATGGGTCCACGCCGAGCAGCGCACGGAGATGCCATCGTGACCGAAGACCGCAAGCGTATTCTGATCCTATCGCACGGCCATCCGTCATTCTCGATCGGCGGCGCCGAGGTTGCGTCCTACAATCTGTTTCGCGGGCTCGACGCCTTGCCGGGCGTGGAGGGGCACTACCTCGCCCGTTGCGGCCCACCCATCACGCCGCATCGCGACACGCCTTTCCTCAGCCTCCGGCAGAAGGAACGAGAGAGCCTCTTCTTCGCCAACGACTACGACTATTTCCGCCTGTCGAACCGCGACGTGCAGGTGCTGGACGGGCCCTTCGCGCGCTATCTGCGCGACGTGCAGCCCGACCTCGTGCACTTCCACCACATGCTTGGCTTCGGCCTGGAGGCGATCCATGCGGTGAAGAAGGTGCTGCCGAACGTGCCGGTGGTATTCACGCTCCACGAGTACCTGAGCATCTGCAACCATCACGGCCAGATGGTGAAGACCAGGCGCCAGCAACTGTGCAACCGCGCTTCACCGGCCGACTGCTCCGGCTGCTTCCCTGAGATATCACCGGCCCAGTTCATGCGCCGCGAGCTGTTCATCAAGGCGTTCTTCGACCAGGTCGACTGTTTCGTCTCGCCGAGCCATTTCCTGATCGACCGCTACGTCGATTGGGGTCTGCCCGCGAAGAAGTTCCGCATGATCGAGAACGGCCTCGAGATCGAGGCGCTGGCGCCCGCCCGGCCCCTGCCCAGGCGCGGGGGCCGACGCAACCGCTTCGCCTATTTCGGCCAGTTGAACGAGTTCAAGGGCGCCCGCGTGTTGCTCGACGCGGTGACCCGGGTGCCACAGGACGTCTGGGGAGACGACACCGTCGTCAACATCTTCGGCGGCAACCTGGAACTGCAGCCGGAAGGCTTCCAGGTCGAATTCAAGCGGCTGCTCAACCAGGCCGGCCGGCGCGTGCGCTTCCATGGCCCATATCGCAGCCCGGAACTGCCGACCCTGATGCGGGAGATCGACTGGGTGGTCATGCCTTCCACCTGGTGGGAGAACTCCCCGCTTGTCATCCAGGAGGCTTTCGCCCACGGCCGGCCGTTGATCACCAGCGACATCGGCGGCATGGCCGAGAAGGTGCGCCATGACGTGGACGGCCTGCATTTCCGCGCCGGCAGCGCCGAAAGCCTGGTCGACCGGCTGGTCGACGCCATTCGCAGCCCCGATCTGTGGGAACGCCTCAGGGCGAATGCGCCGCGGCCGCTCTCCTGCCAGGATATGGCCGTGCAGCACTGGGAACTCTATCAGCAGCTCTGGCGCGCCAAGGCCGGCCGCAAACCGGCCGAAGCCGCGCGGGCGCCGAAGCCGGCGCGGGCCAGCCGCTCCAGTGAGGCCGAGGTGGCCATCGAGCAGATCTGAAGGGACGACATGAGCGGCGAAGCCATACTGGTCACGGGGGGCGCCGGTTTCGTCGGCAGCCATGCGGTGCGCGAACTGGTCGACCGGGGATTCCGGGTGGTGGTCGCCGACGACCTGTCGCTGGGCCACCGCGCGGCGGTCCATCCGCAAGCGACGCTGGCGGTGCTCGACCTGGGCGACCGCGCGGCGCTCGCGCGCCTGTTCGAGGCGCACGGCTTTTTCGCGGTGATGCACTTCGCCTCGAAATCGCTGGTCGGCGAATCGATGGCGTATCCCTTCCGCTACCTGCGCGACAACGTCGTGAACGCGCTGAACCTGGTGGAACTCTGCGTCGAGAAGGGGGTGAAACGCTTCGTCCTGTCCTCGACCGCCAATCTCTTCGGCGAACCCGACGTCATGCCGATCGACGAGGCGGCGCGGATCGAGCCGGGTTCGCCCTACGGCGAATCGAAGCACCTGATCGAGCGGATCCTGCTCTGGGCCGATCGCATCCACGACGTCCGGTCGGCCTGCCTGCGCTACTTCAATGCCGCCGGCGCCCATCCCGACGGCTCGCTGGGCGAGGACCACCAGCCGGAAACCCACCTGATTCCGCTGGTTCTCGACGCTGCGGCCGGCCGGCGGTCGCATATCGAAATCTTCGGCTCCGACTATCCGACGCCCGACGGCACCTGTATCCGCGACTACATCCACGTCTGCGACCTGGCGGTCGCCCATGCCCTGGTTCTGGACCTGCTGGGCGAGCGGAGCTGCCGCTTCAACCTCGGCAACGGAACCGGCTATTCGGTGCGCGAGGTGATCGACGCCGCCACCCGGGTAACCGGAAAGGCCATCCCGGTGAGGGAGGGGGCTCGGCGACCCGGCGACCCTCCAGCCCTAGTGGCCGGTAGTGCCTTGATTCGCAAGGAGTTGGGTTGGTCGCCCCGTTTTGCCGATTTGGAAACCATTGTTCGGCATGCTTGGGCGTGGCGACAGAGCCACCCCCAGGGTTACGGCGATCGGGCCACGGTGGCGTGAAGGTAATTGGTCGATGAGTAGACGTGCCGACGATCCGCTCCAGAAGGTCCTGCGAGAGTGCCGGGGCGGCATGGCTTTCGCCGGCTTTTCCAGCGTCATCCTGAACGCCCTGGCGCTGCTCGTGCCCGTCTACATGATCCAGATCTACGATCGCGTGATCACGTCGCGCAGTCTCGACACCCTCGCCATGCTGACGGTCATCATCGTGGTCGGCTTGGTGACCTTTTCGCTGTTCGACTACCTGCGCTCGCGCATCTACCTCATCATGTCCGAGCGGGTTGTCCGCCGGCTGGACGCGGATGTCCTGACCGCGGCGGTCGGCGAGGCGCTGCGCAGCCGCGGCGCCAGCGCCCAGGCGCTCCGCGACCTTGACACGCTCAGGCATTTCATTTCGCAGGGACCGATCTCGACCCTGTTCGACGCGGTCTGCGCGCCGATTTTCCTGCTGGCGCTGTTCCTGCTGCATCCGGCCTATGGCGTCGTCGCCATCATCGCGCTGGTGGCCCTCGCCGGTCTCGGCCTGATCGCCGAATTCATCGGCCGGCGGCCGGGGCACGACGCCAATGAGAGCGCGCTCAAGGTCCAGATCGAGGCCGGCGCGGTGGTCCGCAGCGCGGAACTGGTCGAAGGCCTGGGCATGCTGCCGGCGCTCGCCCGGCGCTGGCGCCGCGAGCGCCACAAGGTGCAGGAAATGGCCTGGAAGAGCCTGAACGGGGTCAAGGCCATGGCCTCGATCACCAAGGGCGTTCGCCTCGGCATCCAGGTCGCCGTCCTCGCCCTCGGCGCCACGCTCGTTCTGGACAACCATGTGTCGCCGGGCGCGCTTTCGGCCGCGAGCATCATCATCGGCCGCAAGCTGCTGCCCTTCGAACAGCTGATCGACGGCTGGCGGCAATGGGCCGGTGCCGCGGACGCCAAGCGCCGGCTGCACGAGCTCTTCGCCACCTCGGCGACGCGCAAGCAGTCGATGCCGATCGAGGCGGCGACCTCGAAGCTGGTGGTCGACCGGCTCTCCTTCATTCCGCCGGGTTCCGACAAGGCGGTACTGCGCGGCATCAGCTTCGAGGTGGAGCCGGGCGAGGCGATCGGCATCGTCGGGCCCTCGGCTTCCGGCAAGTCGACGCTGGCGCGCCTGCTGATCGGCGCCTTCGCCCCCACCGGCGGCGGCGTCTACCTGGACGGCCAGCCGGTACACCTTTGGGAACGCGAGAGTTTCGGCGCCCAGGTCGGCTATCTGCCGCAGTCGGTACTGCTGCTGGACGGGACCATCCGCGAGAACATCGCCCGCTTCGCCGAGGCCGATCCGGCCGACATCATCGCTGCCGCCCGCAAGGCCGACGTGCATGAGATGATCGGCCGCATGCCCTTCGGCTACGAGACCGTCATCGGCGAGGCGGGCTTCCAGCTGAGCGGTGGCCAGCGCCAGCGCATCGGCCTCGCCCGGGCACTGTTCGGTAAGCCCAAGCTGCTGATCCTGGACGAGCCGAACGCCGCCCTGGACGCCCAGGGCGAGATGTCCCTGGTGAACGCGATCCGCGCCGCCAAGCAGCAGGGCACGACCGTGGTGCTGATCGCGCACCGTCCCTCGCTGGTCGCCGCCGTCGACAAGCTCTTGGTGCTGAGCGAAGGCAGCGTCGAGCGCTATGGGCCCCGGGCGGAGATCATGCGCGCCATCACCGTGGGCGCGAACAAGCCGGCGGCGCCGGCGGTTCCCGCCGTCGGCATGACGCCCACGCCCGGACCGAAGGTCCAGCCGATCCGCGAACAGGCGGTGACGTCGTGAGCGCGGCGGCCCTGGCCGTCCCGAGGGCGGAGAGCGTGCCGGTGGCGACCGCCGGGCGCCGCAGCACGGACCAGGTCACCGTTCCCTCGATGCGGGGCACGGTGATCGCGGGTCTCGTCGGCGCCCTGGTCCTGATCGTGGCGCCGGTCACCTGGTCGGTCTTCGCGCGGCTCGACAGCGCGGCGGTGGCGCCGGGCGTGGTCATCGCCGACAGCCAGCGCAAGACGGTTCAGCACCTGGAAGGCGGCATCCTGCGCGAGCTGCTGGTCCGGGAAGGCGACGAGGTCAAGGCCGGACAGCCGCTGCTGCGGCTGGATTCGGTCCAGGCCGACGCCGCCGTGGGGCAGATCGGCACCCAGCTCTGGGCGGCCCGGGCGCGCCTCGTCCGGCTGCGGGCGGAGCAGGAAGGCCAGAGGAAGTTTGCCTGGCCTGATGAGCTGCAGGCCCAGCGTGTCAACCAGCCGATCGCCGATGCGATGCGCAGCCAGGAGAACCTGTTCGAGGCCCGCTGGCAGTCCTACGACAGCACGGTCGAGGTGGCCCGCCGCCGGATCGACCAGTTCAAGGCCGAGATCGCCTCTTCGGCGGCGCTGGCCACCGGCACGCGCGACCGCCTGCGCTACACGCGTGAAGAGCTGGCGGCGGTCGAATCGCTGCTCGAAAAGGGCTATGAGCGCCGTCCGCGCCTTCTGGAACTGCAGCGGCTGGTGGCCGAGCTGGTGGGCCGCGAGGGCGAGCTTGCCGGCGCGATCACCCGCAGCCGGCAGTCGATTGCCGCGTCGGAGGCCGAGATCGCCGGGCTGAACAACAGCCGGCAGAGCGAGATCGCCAAGGAGATGCAGGACACGCTGGCGGTGGAATCGGAACTGACCGAGCGGCTGCGCGCGAATGCCGATGTGCAGCAGCGGCGCGAGGTGCTGGCGCCCCAGGAGGGCGTCGTCGTCGACATCAAGATGTTCACGCCCGGCGGTGTCATCTCGCCCGGCCAGCCGATTCTCGACATCGTCCCGAAGAACGACGACCTGATCGTCGAGGCGCGCGTCAATCCGCTCGATATCGATGCCGTGCGGCTGGACCTCGGCGCCCAGATCCACCTGAGCGCGTTCAAGAGCCGGGAGGTGCCGAGCCTGCCGGGGAAGGTGATCTACGTATCGGCCGACAAGATGACCGATCCGAAGACGGGCGAGCCCTATTTCACCGCCCGGGTGAAGCTCGACCGCGAGGAACTGAAGAAATACCCGCAGGTGGCGCTCTACCCCGGCATGCCGACCGAGGTCTTTATCGTGACCGGCGAGCGGCGGGCGATCAGCTACATGATCGCGCCCATGGTCGACAGCTTCCGCCGCGCCTTCCGCGAGGATTGAGCCGGCGGGCGCGGGGCCGGCTTCGTCGTTTCCAGCGCTTCTTCTCCGTTTTTCCGCATTCGACGGAAATCCGCAATCGTGCCGCTGAATCAAAGCTCTGCGTATTTCACACGGAAATGGACGCGGAACTGGGCTTCCGCTTCAGGCGGAAGCAGGGTTCCGCTTTCGCGGATGTCCGAAGCTCATCTATGGACGCTGTCCAGGAGCAGCCTTCCGCCCGAGACGGAGGCAACCGGCATTATAGCCGATCAGCAAAATTCTCTCAAGAAGAGAATATTTGGGGCTGTGAGGGCGGAAGCCGCGTTCCGCACAAGCATCCGTGAACACCACTTCTCAACCGGCATTCCACCAGCGGCCACCGTGACCACGATTTCCGCCGGCGGCCGGTGAAGCGGCGGCGCCGCCGCTCAGCGGAACAGGGTATAGAGCGCCGCGAGGAGGGAGGCGAGGGTGCCGAAGGCGATGGCGGCGACCAGGGCATGGCCGACGCGGCCCTTGGCGGCGTCCTTGGCCAGGATGTCCATGCGCTCGTTCATCCGCAGCAGCGTCTCGTCCAGGCGCAGGGCGACCGCCTCCAGGGCCTCCAGCCGCTTGGCGAGCATGGTGCGTTCCAGCCGGTCCAGCCGGTCTTCGGGCTTCGGCTGCTGCGGGGAAACCGCCGACTTGGTGGTTTCGACCATGCGCTCCAGCACGTTCAGCATCTGCACGAAGGCGGACTGGACGGTGGTGTGCAGCGAGCGCTGGCCCTCCTGGACCTGATCGCGCAGCGCCCGGATTTCTGCCAGCATGCCTTCGGCCGGCGATACGAGGCGCGGCGGCGTCACTTTCGAACGGTTGAGGAGCTGCACCGGTTCGCTGTCCGGCGGCAGCGCATAGGCGGCGACGCGGGTCATCTCGTCGGGGGAGAGCGCCTCTTCCAGCAGGGCGACGAAACCGTAGGCGCCGTCGCCGACATTGGCGCTCTTCAGGTCGGCGCGGGTGCGTTCGGCGCGCGCCATGCCCACCAGGCGGCCGTCGCAGCGGATCTCGACCTCCAGCCGGTGGCCGGTATCGGCCGGATTCCAGGCCCAGCCGGAGACCTTGCGGTCTTCGACGATGTCGATGAAGCCGACGATACCATCCTCGATCTTGTCGTTGGCGGGGGTGGTGTCGATGGCTGCGGCGAGGACCGTCACGGGCGGCTCCGGAGTCGGGACATAGGACTGCGCCCATAAAAGCGCAACCTTGCTTGCCGAACCGTTTACGCCATCGAAATAAGGAAATGGAGGCCGGGACGAGACTCGAACTCGTGTACACGGATTTGCAGGACGGCAGGGGGCGTATCTCGGGGGTTCTACGGCCTTCTACACAGCGAGGTTTTCGGCGGAATTCCGGGCGCGGGAGGCTTTAGCCATGCGCTCAAGGCTCAATGTTCCTCTGTATAATTCTGGCGGCAATTTCACCGGAATTGCACAGAGGCGGGAGGAGAGGAGGCTGGCATGCTCTGGCCCCACATCCTCGCCGCCTTCCTCATTTGCGCCGCGATCGGCATAGGCGCCGCGCCTCGAAATTTAGCCCGAGCACCATCACGACATGAGCCGAGCAGAGCGCGACGCGGATACCCATCACAGAAGCTTAGTGTCACAGCGTGAGCAAACCCTCTCAGCTGTCACCAAAAGAGCGAGCGGACTATTTTTTCTTTGATAGATCGATTTCTTGCAATTTGGACAAGTAATAAAATAAGGAGTAATTCCAAGAAACAACCCTAGCGCAATCATAACAATGATGCCCTTTTCCACGGAGGCCCTTCCAGGTAGAGAGAAGAAATAAAGACAGCCAAAAATGCCTGCCCCTCTATAGATCCATATCTTTTGTCGCAAGCTCAGCATTTGGTTACCTGCTCAGGTCCCGCTCTATCTCGTCGTGCATCCTGCCGATCGGCCGCCAAGACGCGAAGCCCTCGACATC
>JALHMN010000022.1 GCA_022844005.1 bacterium
CGAGCCGCGGCACCTTGCCTGTCCCTACACCGCACGGTGAACTCGCGGTACCTGCTGCTGGCAGCGCAGAACGGCGGTCCGATGGACGACGCGGAAAGGAAGGACGAGGCAAGGCGCTCATTGCAGGCGGCAATGCAGACGAACGCGCTGGCAGTGCTGCGCGAGGGCCCACCAACCTCCTACCGGCTCGGCATGCTCAGCCACGATCTCGGCATGACGGGCCCGCTCTTTCATCTCTGGAACGCCGTGCGGCTGGATGAAAATGCGGAAACCCTGAAGGCCTTGCTCGCCTATATCGACGCCCTGTTTCCGCACGGCGAGCGCTTCATCGAGGAGCGCAGCTACTACACCGAGAGACTGCGCCGCTATGCACCCGACGACCCAGGCTCCTCGGCACCGGCGGCCGCCACCAGCGCCGATCAATCACCTGCCAGTGGACGCAGGATTCGTCTCCTGGCCGACCACGCGGGCTACAACATCGTCCGGCTGGGGGATCAAGCGGTCGCAATCCTGCAGGCGTTGGGTCCGCTCGACCTGGATCGGGAACGCCTCGGCGATAGGGAGATCCTTCCCTACGTCCTCCGGCTCGATGACATCGCCCTCACCGAAGACGAAATGATCGCGCGCTTGACGCGGCGGATCGACCATCTGCGGGAAACCGCCTAGGCGTCAGGCGGCCCTGGTCGACCTCGCCCTCGACTCTGCTAAGGTGAGCGGATGGACGTCGGCCGGGGGTGTTGAATGCTGCACCGGTTTCTGGTGATCGTGCTGACCGTGCTTCTCGGCGGCCTCTACACGGTCACGGCAAGCGCCGCACCCCAGCCGGTCGACCTCGAACTCGTCCTCGCGGTCGACGTCTCCGGCTCGGTCGATGCCGACGAGGCCAAACTGCAGCGCCAGGGCTATGCCGACGCGCTGCGCGATCCGGATATCCACAAGGCGATTCGCGCCGGCATCCTGGGCCGGGTGGCGATCACCTATTTCGAGTGGTCGAGCCTCGACCACAAGGCGATCGTCGCCCCCTGGACGCTGGTCGACGGCCCGCAGAGTGCCATGGCGCTGGCCAGCCACCTGGCCGAGGCGCCGATCCGCACCGGCATGCGCACCTCGATCACCGGCGCCATCGTCTTCGCCATGACCTTGTTCGACGAGAAGGCCTTCGAGGGCACGCGGCGCGTCATCGACATCTCCGGCGACGGGCCGAGCAACGAGGGCGGCGACGTGCGGGAGGCGCGCGATGCCGCGCTGGCCAGGGGGTTCGTCATCAACGGCCTGCCGATCATCAACGAGCGGCCGAACCGCTTCGGCTTCCCCGTCCTGCAGGATCTCGACAAGTACTACGAGGGCTGCGTCACCGGCGGTCCCGGTTCCTTCGTCATCGTGGCCCGCGACTTCGAATCCTTTGGCGTCGCCATCCGCCGCAAGATGCTGCTGGAGATCGCCTCCGTCCCGGCGGCGCGCAAGATGGCATCGGCGGATCCGAGCCTGCCGAAGCTGCGGCGCGTGCAGGACCGGGTGGCGCCCTATCACGGCGGCTGCGACATCGGCGAGCGGCAGTCGCGCGATTTCTGGCGCAACCGTTTCGGGCCGTGAGCGGGGCGGCGCCCCGCCGCTACTTGCCCCAGCCGCTACTTGCCGATGTTCTCTTCCAGGATCCGCGTGCTCTGGAAGCGGTCGGAGATGAGCCAGCGGCCGGTGGGCGTGGTCGATGCACCCTGGTGGAAGAATTTCAGCGTGTTGAAGTAGACATACCAGGCATCGCCGTCCTTCTCGGCGGTGGCCACCTGATACTCGTCCCAGACCCAGTGATAGATGGTGGCGTTGACGGTGCCGGCGCTGGTGCCGGCGCGCAGATCCGCCTCCTTCTTCTCCTTGCGCTGCACCCGGTCGCTGTTGATCACGAGGCGCTTGTAGCCGGCGATCTGGTAGGAGGGGTTCTTCAGCACCTCCTCGGCGATCTTGATGTACTTGGTGTCGGTCATGCCGGCCTTGGGCATGCGCGAGAGCGACAGCGCCTGGGTGAACTTGCCTTCGTAACCGGCGAGCGAGGCGGATATCCGCGCCGCCTGCGCCGCGCGATCCGGCGCATCCTTGCGGCCGAGCGCGGCCTCGAAGGACTTCGCCGTCTCGATGGCCGCGAGCCCCGCCTTCAGTTCGCCGACATAGGCATCGCGGGCGCCCTTGCCCAGCAGCCGATTGGCGCGATGATCCGCGTTGGCGGGGTCGGTCGCGTCGAGGAAGGCGGTCTTGTCAAGCACCCCTTTGACATGCGCGTCCATGCTCAGCATGGCGGTGCGGCTCACCTCGGTGATCTCCCGCTGGCGGTGGGTCACCGCCCAGTGCCTGAAGCGGTCGATGCGCTCGTCCTTGATCCCGGCGGCCTTGAGCTTTTCGAGCACGGCCCCGTCGGCGACCGATTGCTCGTAGAACGCGACCAGGGTCTTGGCGAAGGCCGCCGCCTGGTCCGGCGGTCCATCCGGCTTGAACTCGTGCGCCACGGGCACCTTCCGGGCCCCCAGGTGCTGGTCGATCGCCGACAGCTGCGCATCGATATCGCCCAAGGCGCCGATCTTCGACTTGGCGGCGCTGGCGCGCGCGGCCAGCTTCGCCTTCACCGCCTCCAGCTCCTCGAGGGCAGGCGCCACTTCGGCGTGCCCGGCCGGCAGCTTCTCGAGCGAGCCCGCCTCGTTCTCGATCGAACGGCTGAAGCGGGACAGTTCCTTCTCGTCGGCGAGCGTCTGGTCGCGGGCCTTGTCGATATCCTGCCCGAGCGAGGCGATGTTGCGCCGAACCCGCGCGAGCCTCGCCTTGTCGGAGGAGTTGAGCACCGCCTCGGTGGGAGCGGGCGCCGCGGTCCCCGCCGCGGCGGGCCGGGCGGGAGCGGGCGCCGCGGTTCCGGCCGCCGCCGGCTGGGCCGGGGCGGGCTTCCTCGCCGTCGCCGTGATCTCCTTCTGCAGGGCGTTGTAGCGGCTCGCGGCGTCGCGCCATTGCGGATGCTGCTTGTCGCCGACACCCTTCAGCCTGTCACCCAGAGGATTGAGGGCGTTGATATAGGTACTGGCGGTCGTCCGGTCGCCCGGCTGCAGCGATTTCGCCAGCCCCTCGTATTTCTCGATCTCCTTCAACGCCTCGACCACCACCGGGTCGGCGGGACCCTGCTGCCCCGCCACAGGCGTCGCGAGAAGCGAGAGCGCCAGAGCGGCGCTGGCGAATAGGTGCTTCGGCATGTTCCCCCCAACAGATGCGAGAGTTCAGAGCGCCCTCGCCTGATCACGCAGCACGAACTTCTGTATCTTGCCCGTCGAAGTCTTCGGCAGGTCGGTGAAAACGACCGTTCGCGGACATTTGAAGTGCGCGAGGTTTTCCCGGCAGAAGGCGATGATCTCCTTGTCGGTCGCCTTGGCGCCGTTCTTCAAGGTGACGAAGGCGCAAGGGGTCTCGCCCCATTTCTCGTCGGGCCGCGCCACCACCGCCGCCTCCAGGATGGCCGGATGGCGGTACAGCACGCTCTCCACTTCGAGGGTCGAGATGTTTTCGCCGCCGGAGATGATGATGTCCTTCGAGCGGTCGCGGATCTCGATATAACCGTCGGGATGCAGCACCGCGAGGTCGCCCGAATGGAACCAGCCGTGCGCCATCGCCTCGTCGGTCGCCTTCTGGTTCTTCAGGTAGCCCTTCATGACGATGTTGCCGCGGAACATGATCTCGCCCATCGTCTGGGCATCCGCCGGCACCTCCTTCATCGTCTCCGGGTCCATCACCTTGATCGCTTCCAGCATCTGGTAGCGGACACCCTGGCGCGCGCGGAGCCGGGCGCGCTCTGACAAGGGCAGCGGGTCCCAGGCGGCATGCCAGGCGCTGACCACGGCGGGGCCGTAGGTCTCGGTCAGGCCGTAGACATGGTTGATGTGGAAGCCCAGTTCCTCCATCGACTGGATGACGGCGGCCGGCGGTGCGGCCCCCGCCGTCGTCACCCTGACGCCCGGCTTCAGGCCTTCCTTCAGCTTCGCATCGGCGTTGATCAGCATGGTGAGAACGGTGGGCGCGCCGCAGAAATGCGTCACGCCGTGCGTCTTCATCAGGTCGAAGATCAGCACCGGATCCACTTTCCGCAGGCAGACGTTGACGCCCGCCATGGCGGCGATGGTCCAGGGAAAGCACCAGCCGTTGCAGTGGAACATCGGCAGGGTCCACAGATAGACCGGGTGCTGGGGCATGCCCCATTCCAGCGCATTGCCGACCGCGTTCAGATAGGCGCCGCGGTGATGATAGACGACGCCCTTGGGATTGCCGGTCGTACCCGACGTGTAGTTGAGCGAGATGGCGCGCCATTCGTCGTCGGGATGCTTCCAGGCGAAGGCCGGATCGCCCGCGGCGATGAAATCCTCGTATTCGATATCGCCGAGGCGCTCGCCGGGGCCGGCATATTCCGGATCGTCGATATCGATGACCAGCGGCTTCACCTCGGCATGCGCGAGCGCCGATTTCGCCGTGGCCGAGAGTTCGCGATCGACCAGGAACACCTTGGCGCCGGCATGGTCGAGGATGAAGCCGACCGCCGGCCCGTCGAGGCGCGTGTTGATCGAGTTCAGCACCCCGCCGACCATGGCGACGCCGAAATGCGCCTCGTAATGGGCCGGGATGTTGGCGGCCAGCATCGCGACCGTATCGCCGACGCCGATCCCCTTGGCGGCCAGCGCGCTGGCGAGACGCCGGCAGCGGGCATAGGTCTCGGCCCAAGTGTATTTCAGCCGGCCGTGAATGACCGAGGTGTAGCCGGGATAGACCGAGGCGGCGCGTTCGATCAGCGAAAGCGGTGTCATCGGCGTGTAGTTGGCCGGTGTCCGGGGCAGATCGGTCTCGTAGGGATTGGCCATGCACGCCTCCTGAACAACGCAATTCCGGATTTTCACCGGATGCTAGGTCATGCCGGAGGGGCCTTCAATTGCGAAGGCGGTTCAGGCCTCCAATTCGGCCAGGATCGCCCGGGCGCGGTCGCGATCGGCGGCGATCTGGGCCTTCAAGGCCTCCAGGCCGTCGAATTTCCGCTCGGGCCGGATGAAGTCGACGAATTCGACCCACAGCCGCCGGCCGTAGAGATCGCCCTGGAAGTCCATCAGATGCACTTCCAGCAGGACGTCGCGCTTGTCGAAGGTGGGGCGGCGGCCGAGATTGGCGACGGCCGGGTGCCAGGTCCTGCCGCCTTCCGGCGTTTCCAGGCCGGCGCGAACGGCATAGACGCCGAGCGCGGGAACCAGGAATTCCCCCAGTTCCACATTGGCCGTGGGAAAGCCGATGGTGCGGCCGCGCTGGTCTCCCCCCCTCACCTCGCCCTCGATGCTCCAGCGGTGGCCGAGCATCGCCGCGGCTTCGCGCGGGCGACCCTCCTGCAGCAGGCCGCGGATGACGGTGGAGGAATAGGCGGCGTCGCCGTTGCGGACCGGGGCCACCACGGTGACACCGAAGCCCAGCGCCCGGCCCAGGCCCTCCAGCATCTTGGTGTTGCCGGACCGCCCGCGGCCGAAGACGAAATCATAGCCACAGACGATATGGGCGGCGCCGAGACCGCCCACCAGCACTTCGCGCACGAAGGCTTCCGCCTCGAGGCTGGCGAAGGCGCGGTCGAAGGTCGCCTGGTACAGCCAGTCGACACCGGCCGCGGCCAGCAGGTCGGCCTTGGTCGCGGCATCGGTGAGGCGGAACGGCGCCCCGGCCGGCTGGAAGAAACTCCTGGGATGCGGCTCGAAGGTGAGCACGCCGAGGGGCCAGCCCTTGGCGCCGGCGACCGCGCGCGCGGTGTCGATCACGGCGCGGTGGCCGCGATGCACGCCATCGAAATTGCCGAGCGCCACCGCGGCGCCGCGCCCGGCCTCGGGCACGCCCTGATGGCCAATATGGATCTGCATGACGACCCGACTGCGGATGCCCACCGGAACGAACGGCGGGACGGGCGGCGATTATGGCGACGGCGCGGCCCGGATCAAGCCGCGCCACATCGAGGGGAGGATCAGGCGGCGACGGGCGTCGGCGCGACCGCCACCTTGCGGCTGACCATCAGCGTCGCATCGCCTTCCACCACCGGCTTGCCGTCGACGGTGCAGACGCAGTCGAAGACGACTCGCCGCTTTTCGACGACGATCTCGCGGATGGTGCAACGGGCGACCACGGTATCGCCGATGCGCACCGGCGCCTTGAAATTGAGATTCTGGGAAACGTAGATCGCGCCCGGGCCGGGCAGCTTGGTGCCGAAGACGGTCGAAAGCAGGCTGGCCGAGAGCATGCCGTGGGCGATCCGGCCCTTGAACATGCTGGCGGCGCCGAATTCCTCGTTGAGATGCACCGGGTTGGTGTCGCCCGAAACGCCGGCAAACATCAGGATGTCCGCCTCGGTGATGGTCTTGGCGAACTTGGCGGTCATCCCGACCGAGAGATCTTCCAGGTAATAGCCGTGCAACTCGTCCATCGGACTCCGCCTTGGTGGCACTGCAAACGCCTCATTATTGCAGCGCAATATAAAGGAAGGTTAAACGGCGGCAAGCCTTGCCGGTTCCAACGGATCCGGCGGACAACTGCTCGCCCCTTCATGCTTCCTTAAACACGTGGCGCAAAAGTGGCATGACCTAGACATCACGCCCGCCGCCCAAGCGCCGGGTCAGCCGACCAAGGGCAAAGCCATGGCCGAAGGCCCCGATTCCCGTATCGTCCAGCTGCACCAGGACTGCCAGGACCTGGTGCGCTACATCACCCGGACGCGGAGCGAAATCGCGGCCCTGCGGCCCGTGCATCTGAAGATGGAGAAACTGCCGCGGGCCGGCCAGGAACTGGATGCCGTGGTGAAGGAGACCGAGGAGGCCACGCACGAGATCATGGCCTCGGCCGAGGGGCTGATGGCCTGGACCGGCACGGCGGCGGAACTGTCGCCGGCCATCGAAGCCGCCTGCATGCGCATCTTCGAAGCCTGCGCCTTCCAGGACATCACCGGCCAGCGCGTACGCAAGGTGGTGCAGACCATCCATCACATCGAGCAGCGGCTGGAACACCTGATCCATCTGCTGGGCGGTGAAACCAGCGAAGATCACGAATCCGGTCCGACCGGCGACGCCGCGCTGTTGAACGGCCCGCAACTGGCCGGCCTCGGCAACGACCAGAAGTCGGTCGACGAGATGTTCGGCGACGGTGTGCCGATGGCGAAGCGCAACGGCCAGGCGGCCGAGCCCGACGATGCCGTCGAGAAGATGTTCAAGCGCGCGGTCGTGGCCGAAGCGGCGGTGGCGGCTCCCAAGAAGGCGGCGAACTCGGCCCAGGACGAGATCGACTCGCTCTTCGACTGAGCACCGGCTAAACCTCGGCGCATCATGATGCGCCCGCTCTCCGAGATGCCCCGCGAAGCCGCCGCCAGGGTGCGCTTCGTCCTCACCGATATCGACGACACGATCACCGACGAGGGCCGCCTCGGCGCCGCCGCCTATGCGGCGATCGAGCGGCTCACCGCGGCCGGGATCAAGGTGGTGCCGGTCACCGGCCGCCCTGCCGGCTGGTGCGACATGATCGCCCGCTTCTGGCCGGTGGACGCGGTGGTGGGCGAGAACGGCGCCTTCTGGTTCCGCTACGACCACGCGGGCCGCCAGATGATCCGCCGCTATACGCTTCCCGAGGCGGTGCGCGCCGCCAACCGGCGCCGGCTCGACCAGCTCGCCCCCCGGATCCTGGCCGCGGTGCCCGGCTGCGGCATCGCCGCCGACCAGGCCTATCGCGAGGCCGATCTCGCCATCGACTTCTGCGAGGACGTGCCACCGCTCGGCCGCGAGGCGATTGCCGGGATCGTCGCCCGGTTCGAGGCCGAGGGCGCCCAGGCGAAGGTGAGCTCCATCCATGTGAACGGCTGGTTCGGCGACTTCGACAAGCTAACCACCGCCCGGGCGCTGTTCGCCGACCACTATGGCCTCGATGCGGCGGCGATGAAGGCCGAAGTCGCCTATGCGGGGGATTCACCCAACGATTCGCCGATGTTCGGCTTCCTGCCGCTTTCAGTCGGCGTCGCCAATGTGCGCGACCTGGAAGACCTGCTGCCGGCCAAGCCCGCCTATGTGACGCCATCGAGGGGCGGGGCGGGCTTCGTCGAACTGGCCGAGGCGCTGATCCGGGCGCGGGGCTGACCGCCGCCTACCAGGCCAGCAACGGGATGACATAGGTCGGCACGGCCCCGAAACGGGCGGCGTCGGCCTCGATCAGGGCGGCTGCCGGCTTGTCGCCGGAGCGGATGCCCCAGCTGTGCACATGCAGGCCGCCGGCGACGAACAGGCAATCGATGCCGGCCGCGACGGCGCCGGCGATGTCGGTGCGGAAACTGTCACCCACCGCCAGCACGCGGCCGGGCTCCAGGCCCAGATGCCCGAGGCTGGTCCGGTAGGCGCCCTGGGCGGGCTTGCCGAACCACAACACCCGGCCACCCATTTCCTCATAGAGTTCGGCGATGGCCCCGGCGCAGGGCACTTCCATCGGCCCCCGCATCACCGAGCGGTCCGGATTGGCACAGACCAGCGGCAGGCCGCCGGCGAGCGCCTCCAGCAGGACCGGCCGATAGGTCTCGGCGGTTTCGCGCTCATCGTCGTGCAGGCCGGTGACCAGCAGGAAATCGGCCCTCCCGACGCCCTCGACGAGTTCGAGGTCGAGGCCGTCGAGCAGGCCATGGTCGCGTTCAGGGCTGATCCTGACGCAGCGCCCGCCGAGGAGGTCGGCCTCGCCCGCTTCGATCGCCGCATGCACCAGGTCGCCCGAGGTGACGATGAAGTCGTAGGTTTCGGGCGGGACGCCGAGGCGGTCGAGCAGGAGCTTCACCACACTGCCGCGCCGGGGCGCATTCGAGAGGAGGAGCACGGGCTTTCCCGCCGCCTTGACCGCCCGCATGGCGGCGAGCGCGCCGGGATAGGCGGCCTTGCCGTCATGGACGACGCCCCACAGATCCAGAATGAAACCGTCATAGCCCTCGGCGACGTCGCGCAGGCTCTCGATGAAACGAAACGCGGACAGGATCAGCTCTCCTCGCGGCTCCGGCGCGGCTCGCCGAAAATCCAACCCTGGCCGAGATCGACCCTGAGGTCGAGCAGGTCCAGCACCGCCGGCTCGGACTCGACCTTTTCCGCCACCAGATCGATGCCGTTTCGATCGAGCGCCATGCGGAAGCGGGTGGCCTTGAGGCGCGACTCGGGAACATCCAAGAGCAGCGATGCCGGCACCTTGACGACCCGCACGCCATGTTCGGCAAGCCATTCCGGATCGAGGTCCAGAACCTCCACCCGGTCGATGGAGAAGCCGTAGCGGCGCTGGCGCAGTTCGCTCAGGATGATCTGCGCCGCGGCCGAGGCCTGACGGAAATCGGCGGCGCCGAATTCGAAGACGATGTGATCGGAAAGCTCCGGATTCTGCTCCAGAAAGTCGAGGAACGGCGTGACGAACGCCTCGTCCTCGAGGCTCGCCGTCGCCATGTTGACGAAGAAGCCGACATTGCGGTTGCGCCGGCGTACCCGCCGCACCAGCTGCACGCAACGGAACAGCAGCAGGTTGTCGATGGTGGTGAGGAGGCCCTCGGCCTCGGCCAGCGCCAGATACTGGTCCGGTCCCAGCACCGTCCCGTCCTCGATCCGGATGCGCGAGAAACATTCGTAATAGCGGGTGCGGCGCTGCGGCAGGCTGACGATCGGCTGGAGATAGAGGTCGACACGGTTGTCCTCGATCGCCTGGCGCAGGCTGTCGAGAGTCGTGGGCGGCGGACCGGCATCCGGAGCGCCGGCCGGGATGCCGAGCGCCGGCGGCGGCAGCCGCTCGCCGATCCTGTCGGCGAGCTGGCCGAGCAGTGAACGGACGAGTTCCATCTCGTCGTTCACGCCGCCGCTCTCCTGCACTTCCCGGCGCAGCACGGCGATCTCCCGCCGGGCATGGTCGAGCTGACTTTCCCTTGCCCGCTCCACTTTGCGCACATCGATCAGTTCGGCCCTGAGGGCGGACAGCGCCAGCCGGCGGGCCAGCACCTCATGGGCGAGGGCGAAGAGCAGGAACAGGATCGCGGTGCAGGCATAGCCCATCGCCGCGCCGTCCAGCGCGGGGACCAGCGCGCCGACGCGCATGCCGGCCAGGGCGGCGGCCAGCGAATAGCTGAAGACGAGGGCGGCGTGGGCGAAAGGCGACATGGCGCGCAGACTGCTTCGGACCCTGCAGTCTCCGCCGCCCCCGGTTGCAATATGGTTAACGCAATCTTGGCATAGGCGCGCGCGAGCGGGCGGCGGCGCATTGCAATGGCCGGCGCTTGCGCGACGTGGCCGAGGGCGCGTTAATGCCGGCCGCCAACCAGGGGAGCGAAGCATGACCGGAGTGAGCAGCGAGCGGACGGAAGCGGTTTCGGCGATGATCGGCCGGGTGCGCGAGATCGAGGGACGCCTGGGTGTCACACCGGCGGCGATCGAGGCGATCAAGGCCGAGCTCACGGCGCTCGCCCGGCAGGAGCATCTGTTCCCGGCCCAGCATTTCCCGGTCAAGTCCGGGCATGGCACCGTCTACCGCATCGCCGAGGATGCCGATCATCGCTTCGCGCTGTACGGCTCGGCGGGCGTGCCCGGCAAGGCGCAGCCGCCGCACAACCACACCACCTGGGCGGTGATCTCGGGCGTGCGGGGCGAGGAATACAACGTCTGCTACCGCCGCAGCGACAACGGCTCCGTTCCCGGCGAGGGGAAGCTGGAACGCACCGGCGATCTGGCCGTGAAGCAGGGCAACGCCATCGGCTTCCTGCCCGACGACTTCCACACCATCGAGGTCAAGGGCACCGAACCTTCGCTGCACCTGCATCTCTACGGCCTCAGCCTGGAGCGGCTGCCGCAACGCATCTTCTTCGGCGACAGCGCCGGCGGGGC
This sequence comes from bacterium, assembly GCA_022844005.1. Classification (GTDB taxonomy): domain Bacteria; phylum Pseudomonadota; class Alphaproteobacteria; order Ferrovibrionales; family Ferrovibrionaceae; genus Desertibaculum. The sequence continues at coordinate 10,908 of JALHMN010000022.1, forward strand.
CTATACCGTCTTCCCCGCCCCGCCGAAGATCGGCCCCTGCCTGGTCACAGCGCCTGAGCTGAAGGCGATGCTGAGGGACGGCGGGGAGCTGGCGCTGCTCGACCTGCGCGAGGAAGGCACCTTCGCCGCCGCGCATCTCTTCCACGCCGTGCCCCTGCCGCTCAGCCGCCTGGAAGCCCGGGCGGAAGCGCTGGTGCCGCGGAAGGACACCCGCATCGTGCTGACCGACGGTGGCGACGGCACGCTGGTGCGGCGCGCCGCGGAACGGCTGGCCCGGCTCGGCTATCGCGACGTCTCCGCTCTGGACGGCGGGCTCGAGGGCTGGAAGGCGGCGGGGTTCGAGGTCTTCTCGGGCATCAACGTGCCGAGCAAGGCCTTCGGCGAGTTCGTCGAGCATCACGACGGCACGCCCCGGATCGAGGCGACCGAGTTGAAGGCGATGATCGATGCCGGCGAGAAGGTGGTCATCCTCGACAGCCGCCCCTTCGTCGAGTTCCGCGCCATGAGCATCCCGGGCGGTCTCGACTGCCCCGGCGCGGAACTGGTGCGCCGGGCCTTCGACGCCGCGCCCTCGCCCGACACCACCATCGTCGTCAACTGCGCCGGGCGCACCCGCAGCATCATCGGCGCCCAGTCGCTGATCAATGCCGGGCTTCCCAACAAGGTCGTGGCGCTGAAGAACGGCACGATGGGCTGGGAACTGGCGGGATTCCAGGTGGCGAAGGGCGTGACCGCGCGGGCGCCGGAACCCTCGCCCGCCGGCCGGGCCAAGGCGGAAGCCGCCATCGCCGCGGTGACGAAGCGCTACGGCATCAGGCGTATCGACGCCGCCACCCTCGCCCGCTTCCAGGCCGAGACCGGCCGTTCGCTCTACCTCCTCGACGTGCGCCTGCCGGAGGCCTATGCGGCCGGCCACCTGCCGGGGTCGCGCTCGGCCCCGGGGGGCCAGCTGGTGCAGGCGACCGACCAGTATGTCGGCACCCGCAACGCCCGCCTGGTGCTGGTCGACGAGGACGGGATCGCCGCCAGCATGACCGCGCATTGGCTGCTGCAGGCCGGCTGGGAGGAGGTCTATGTGCTGACCGGCGTCTTCGGGCCCGGTGCCGTGCTGGAAACGGGACCCGATCTGCCCCGGCCCTCGATCGCGCTGCCGGATATCCGCGCGATCGAGATCGGCGAACTGGCGTCGGAGATCGGCCTCGGCGGCGTCGCCGTGCTCGATTTCGACACCTCGATCCGCTACCGCAAGGGTCACATTCCCGGGGCCTGGTGGGTGAACCGGGCCCGCCTCGCCACCGCGCTGGCAAAGCTGCCGGCCACCCGCCTGATCGCGGTGGCGGCACCGGAGGAAGCGCTCGCCCGCCTCGCGGCCGGGGAAGTCGCGGAGCAGACCGGCGCGACCGTGGTCATGGTGAAGGGCGGCACATTGTCCTGGATCCAGGACGGACGGCCGGTCGAAAAAGGCCATACCCGGATGCTGGACGAAGCCGACGACGTCTGGCTCCGCCCCTACGACCACGAGGCCGACCAGCAGAGGCACATGCAGGCCTATCTCGACTGGGAAGTGGGCCTGGTCGAGCAGCTGGAACGCGATGGCGATGCGGGGTTCAAGCGCTTCGGATAGCGCGCCCGAGGGTTGACCGGAGGGGGCTTTTCCGCCTCAATCGGCGGCGTTAACCAATCCGGGTGAGGTGTGGGAGCAGCGGGCTCGCCTGGATATGCAGGATAGGCCCCGTATGCTCCCAGCCTTCGTCATCCCGGTCGCGCCGCCCATCGTGCCGGCCGCCGACCGTCCGGAACACGCTTCCGGCTACCGCGCCGATATCGACGGATTGCGGGCGCTCGCCGTCCTGGCCGTGATCGCCTTCCATGCCAAGATCGCCGGATTCGAAGGCGGCTATGTCGGTGTCGATGTCTTCTTCGTCATCTCCGGCTTCCTGATCACCTCGATCCTGCGCCGCGAGATCGGCAACGGCACCTACAGCCTCCTGCGCTTCTACGAACGGCGCATCCGGCGCATCCTGCCCGCCCTCCTGCTCATGTGCGCGGTGACCCTGGGCGTCGCCGCGCTGTTCTTCATCCCGCGCGACTACAAGGACCTCGCCCAGAGTGCCGGGGCCACGGCCGGCTTCGTCTCCAATCTCTATTTCTGGCGCAAGGCCGGCTATTTCGATCAGGCGGCGGAATGGAAGCCGTTGGTACACACTTGGTCCTTGGGCGTGGAGGAGCAGTACTACATCCTCTGGCCGCTGATCCTCGTGGTGCTCTGCCGGCTTTCGCCGCGGGCGATGCGCTGGTCGATCGCCGCTCTCGCCGCCGCTTCGCTCGCCATCGCCGCCGTGCTGGTCGAGGAGGAGCCGCGCGCGGCCTTCTACCTGCTGCCCGCCCGCATGTGGGAACTGCTGGCGGGAGCCGCCTTGGCGCTCGGACTGCTGCCGGCGCCGGGCGCGGGCGGACGCGGGGTTCTGGGTGTCGGCGGCCTGGTGGCGATCCTGGCCGCAATCCTGCTGTTCGATGCCAAGACGCCCTTCCCGGGCATCGCTGCGCTCCTGCCCTGCCTGGGCGCCATGGCGATCGTCGCCGCCGGGTCCGGCGGCACGTCGGCGGCCACGCGCTTCCTCGCTCTTCGCGGGCTGGCGGCCCTGGGACGGGTCTCCTATTCGCTCTACCTCTGGCATTGGCCGATGCTCGTACTGCCGCAGTACTACCTGCTGCGCGCGCTGACGCCGATGGAGACGGCGGGACTGCTGGCCGCCAGTTACGCCGTCGCCCTGATCTCCTACAGGTTCATCGAAACGCCGTTTCGGCGCGGGTTGAAGATGCGCCGGCCGGCCCTGTTCGCCGGTGCGCTCGCGGCGATGGCCGTGATCGTCGGCGTCGGCGTCGCGGGCTGGCGCGCGAACGGCTTTCCGGGCCGCTTCGACGCCAGGGTCAGCGCCTATGCGACAGCGGCGACCGACACCAATCCGTTGCAGCGGATCTGCGACCGCCGCAGTCCCGGGCAGGTGACCGCCGGCGGCGCCTGCCGTATCGGACAGCCGGAAGCGGCCCCGAGCTTCGCCGTGTTCGGCGACAGTTTCGGCGACGCCCTGCTGCCGGGTCTCGACCGCGCCGGCCGCGATACGGGCAAGGCCGGCTACGGCTTCACCTACAGCGGGTGCTATCCCCTGGTCGGACATGTGCAGGAAGCCGAATGCGGGCCCTATACCGATGCCGTGCTGGCCTTCCTGATGGCTCATCCTGAAATCCGCACGGTCTTCGTCGTCTCGCGCTGGACCTCCGCCCTGTGGTCGACCCGCTTCGGCGCCTATGCCCAGGACGAGCTTTGGCTCGCCGACGGCCAGTCGAGCGAAAAGAGCCAGGCCGAGAACGCGCGGGTGGTCGAACGCTCGCTCGGGCGGTTCCTCTCCGCCCTCGCCGACCGTCGCGTCGTCGCGGTCGCCTACGTGCCCGAACAGCGAGTCGACGTGCCGCGCGACCTGGCGTTGCGGGCATGGCGCGGCCTGGACCTGGACATCGGGATCGACCGCGCCACCTACGACGTCCGCCAGGCGCCCGTGCGGGACCTGCTGGAGCGAATGATGGCCGAGCATCGCCACTTTTCGGTCATCGACGTCGGGGCCGCGCTCTGCAGCGACAAATCCTGTCCCGCCCGGATCGGCGACACGGTCCTCTATGCCGACGACAATCACATGAGCACCGCCGGCGCTCTTCTTCTCGCTCCGCGTTTCGCCCGGGCCCTGGACGCCCAGGAACCTTCCCCCGATGCGACCGTTCGCGAATGAACAAGCGCGGAGGTGAGGCATGCAAAGCCGGCAGATTCACGAAGCTGAAGGACAGCGAACCTACGTGCTGGTGCTGGAAACTGGCGACGAGGTGATGGCCTGTCTGCGGGACTTTGCCGCCAGCGAGCGGCTGTCGGCGGCCCAGTTCAATGCCATCGGAGCATTCCAGAACGCCGTGATCAGCTACTTCGATTGGGAAACGAAGACCTACATTCCGAATCCCGTGGAGGAGCAGGTCGAGGTGGCGTCCTTCACCGGAGACGTCGCCCTCGGTCCCGACGGCAAGCCGGCCCTACACATCCATCTCGTGCTGGGCCGCCGCGATGGCAGCGCGCTCGCCGGCCATCTGGAGCGGGGCGTGGTCCGGCCGACGCTCGAGGTGATCCTGACCGAATCGCCCGTCCATCTCAGGAAAAGGCACGATCCGGACAGCGGCCTGGCGCTGATACGGCCTGACGAATAGTCGGCGACGGCATGAGGCGTGCATGCTATCCGGCGAGAAAATCGCCGGAGCCCGCAATGCAGACCAATATTCCCGAGATCGTCGAGGAAGTTACCGCCGCCTTCATGCGCTACGAGCGAGCCCTGGTGAGCAACGACCTCGCCGTGCTCGACGACTGCTTCTGGAACGATCCCAAGGTCTTGCGCTACGGGTTGGCGGAAAATCTCTACGGATTCGAAGAGATTGCCGGTTTCCGGGCCGGCCGTCCCACCATCGACATGAATCGCGAGCTGACCCGGGTTGTCATCACCACCTTCGGGCGTGATTTCGCCACTGCCAATTGCGAGTACAGGCGCACCGCTTCCGGCCGCCCGGGGCGGCAGAGCCAGACCTGGGCCAGGCTGCCCGAAGGCTGGAAGGTGGTCGCCGCCCATGTCTCCTGGTTCGAGCCGCCCAAATGAACCCTTGAAACCATCAGGCTTTTTGCCTTGACCGGGAAGGGGTCGGCTTCCATGTTCTCGCCACCCTGAAACAGACCCCGGAAGACTGAATGCCGAAGGAGGAGATGCTGGAATTTCCCGGCGTGGTGACGGAGCTTTTGCCCAACGCCATGTTCCGCGTGAAGCTCGAAAACGAACACGAGGTGCTCGCCCACACCTCGGGCAAGATGCGGAAGAACCGCATCCGCGTGCTGACGGGTGACAAGGTGATGGTTGAAATGACGCCCTACGACCTGACCAAGGGGCGCATCACCTTCCGCTTCAAGTAAGCGGAGCGATCCCGATTGGGCGCGCAAGCGCCGCTCGTCCTCGCCTCCGCCTCGCCGCGACGGCTCGACCTCCTGAGCCAGATCGGCATCCGGCCCGATGCCGTGCTGCCCGCCGATCTCGACGAGACGCCGCACCCGAGAGAGCTCCCCCCGATCCACGCCGCCCGTCTGGCTCGCGCCAAGGCGGAAGCGGTTGCACGCTTGCGCCCCGACGCCTTCGTGCTGGCCGCCGATACGGTGGTCGCCTGCGGCCGGCGTATCCTGCCGAAGGCGGAGACCGAGGCCGAGGCGGCGCGCTGCCTGGACCTCCTCTCCGGCCGGCGGCATCGGGTCCTGACCGGAATCGCGCTTATTCCGCCCGGCGGGGGCTTGAAGGAACGGCTTGTGGAGACGGCGGTACGTTTCAAGCGGCTGTCGCATGAGGAAACCCGGCTCTACCTCGAATCGGGGGAGTGGCGGGGCAAGGCCGGCGGCTATGCGATCCAGGGCCGCGCCGCCGCACTCATTCCCTGGATCAACGGGTCCTATTCCAACGTGGTCGGGCTGCCGCTTGCCGAGACGGCGGCGCTTCTGGCTGGCGCGGGCTGGCGGGCCGGGGGATGAAGATCGAGATCCTGGTCGAGGAAAGTCCGCTTGAGACGCGGGTCGCCCGGCTGGAAGACGGTCGCCTCGCGGCGCTCGACATCCTGCGACCGGGCGAGGAAAGCCGGATAGGCGCCATCTGGCTGGGCCGCGTACGCCGGGTCGTACCGGGCATGGAGGCGGCCTTCGTGGAGATCGGCGAGGCCAAGGCGGGCTTCCTCACCGCCACCGACGCCCGTGCGCGCAAGCCCGAAGCCCCGCGCGAAGCAGGCATCGGTGCATTGCTGCACGAGGGCGAGATACTGCTGGTGCAGGCGATCCGGGATCCGGTTGGCGAGAAGGGCGTCCGCCTCAGCGCGGCAATCACCCTCGCCGGCCGCGATCTGGTGCATACGCCTCTGGAACCCGGCATCCGGGTATCGCGCAAGATCGAGGACGACGGCATGCGCAAACGCCTGTCGGCGCTGATCGGTGGTCTCGGTATTGCCGGGGGGTTCGTCGTCCGCACCGCCGCCGCGCAGACCCCGGCCGAGGCCGTGGTCGCGGAAGCGCAGTCGCTCGCCGCCCGCTGGACGGCGCTGAGCGAAGGGATGCGCCATCAGACCGCGCCTCGCCTTGCATCGGCGGCGCCCGATCCAGTGGTCGAGCGCGTACTGGAAGCCGGCGGTTCCCCCGACGCAATCGTCGTAGAAGGACGCGTAGCCTTCGCCCGCCTGCGCTCGACGCTGGAGACGATGGCGCCACAGCTTCTCGGCTGCCTCGCCCTGCATGCGGAGCGCCAGGCGCTGTTCGAGGCACGGGGCGTCGAAGGGGCGATCGACCTCGCATTGTCGCGGCGGGTGCCCCTGCCTTCCGGCGGCGCCATCGTCATCGAATCGACCGAAGCGCTCGTCGCCATCGATGTCGATGGCGGCAGTGTCGGAGCGGCGGGCGACGCGGAAGCCGCGCGGCTGCGCGTCAACCTGGAAGCCGCCGAGGAAATCGCCCGGCAAGTCCGGCTACGCGACATCGGCGGGACGATCGTGATCGATTTCATCCGGCTGCGCGAGCCACAGAGCCGGCGCGTGCTCGCAGGCCGGCTGGAACAGGGTTTCGCAGGCGATTCCGGAGCACCGCGAATTGCGCCGCTGTCCATCTTCGGCCTGGTGGAAATGACCCGGCGGCGAACCGGCCCCTCGCTGGATGCCAGGCTTTCGGAGAGCTGCGCGCCGTGCGAGGGCAGCGGACGGCGCCCCACTTCCGCCGCGGTGGCCGCGGAAGCGGCGCGCCGGCTTTCCCGCGCCATCCGAGCCGGCGCCGCCGGCCCCTTCCGTCTCGTTGCCGCACCGGAGGTCGCCGCGCATCTCGCCGCGGCACTCGGGCGCTTCGACAGACCGGTCTCGATCGATCCCGACCCGGCCTGTGCGCGCGGTCACTACGAAATTCTCACAGCCTGATCACAGGACCCGAAAAAGCCCGGAGTTCCGCCACGAATACATGGAATTTGACGGGTAAACGTCACAAGCTGAAGGCAATGTAAACGCTCCCTTTAAGGGATCGGTGGCAGAAGAGCGCTCGTTCGGAGATCGCTCAGCCATGCCCGCCCAGACTGCCCAGGAACAGCTCCTACTCGAACTGATCAACCGTGCCCGCCTCGACCCCCTGGGCGAGGCCGCGCGCTTCGGCATCGACCTGAATCAGGGCCTGAGCGCGGGGACGATCAGCGGAACGGCGAAGCAGGTGCTGGCAAGCAATTCGCTGCTGACCCTGGCCGCCGAGGGCCACAGCGCCTGGATGCTGTCGGCCGATACCTTCTCGCATACCGGCGCGGGCGGCAGCTCGGCGCTGCAGCGCATGACCAGCGCCGGCTACACGCTGACGGCGCCCTGGTCCGTGGGTGAGAACATCGCCTGGATCGGCAGCACGACTCCGCTCGACCTGACACAGGTGATCGAGGATCAGCATGAAGGGCTGTTCCTGAGCGCCAGCCACCGCACCAACATCCTGAACGCCTCGTTCCGCGAGGTCGGTGTCGGCGTCGAGACCGGGTCCTACACCCATACCGACACGGTGACCTACACCAACTCGGTCATGACGACCCAGGATTTCGCGGTCAGCGGGACCGCCATCTTCCTGACGGGCGTCGCCTACAACGATACCAACAACGACGACTTCTACTCGGTCGGCGAGGGTCGCGGCGGCATCACCGTCACCCTGGGCAGCGGCGGGACCGCCACCACGGCCGCGCCCGGCGGCTACGAGCGCACCGTGAGCCAGGGCGGCAGCACCGTCACGTTTTCGGGCGGCGGCCTGACCCAGCCGATCACGGTGTCGGTCGTATTCGGCACACAGAACGTGAAACTAGACCTGGTCGACGGCAACACCGTCGCCAGTTCGACCGACCTCACCCTGGGCGCCAACGCCGTCGGGGCTCGACTGCTGGGCGTCGCCAACCTCTACGCGGTCGGAAACGGCCTAGCGAACGTGATCGAGGGCAACAGCGGCGACAATTCGCTCTCCGCCGGCGGCGGCAACGACACCGTGCTGGGCGGCGCCGGCAACGACTACCTCGCCGGCGAGGCGGGCAACGACTCGCTGCTCGGCGGGGCCGGTGTCGACTGGCTGTGGGGCGGCATCGGCAACGACACGCTGGATGGCGGGATCGGCAACGACAACCTGAATGGCGAAGACGGCGACGACAGCCTGCAGGGCGGCGACGGCAACGACCGGCTGACCGGCAATATCGGCAACGACACCATCCGCGGCGGCAATGGCGACGACTGGATCGGCGTGTGGAACAACTTCGGGTCCGATCCCGCCTACAACATCTTTCCCGAATCCGGGGATGACCTGATCTACGGCGATGCCGGCAACGACGTCCTCTCGGCCGGCCTCGGCAATGACACCGTCTACGGCGGCGCCGACAACGACTATCTGGCCGGCGAGCAGGGTGATGACCAGTTGTACGGCGAGGCTGGCGTCGACTGGCTGTGGGGCGGCGACGGACACGACCTGCTGGATGGCGGTACCGGCAACGACAACCTGAATGGCGAAGTCGGCAACGACACCATCTATGGCGGAAGCGGTAACGACCGCATTACCGGGAATGTCGGCAACGACGAGATCCATGCCGGCGACGGCGACGATTGGGTCGGCGTCTGGAACAACCACGGCACCGACCCGGCGCTGAACTTCTTCCCCGAGAGCGGCGACGACCTGATCTACGGTGATGCCGGCAACGACGTGCTGTCGGCCGGCTTTGGCAACGACACCGTCTACGGGGGCGCCGACAACGACTATGTCGCCGGCGAACAGGGTGACGACCTTCTCTACGGCGAGGACGGCGTCGACTGGCTGTGGGGCGGTGACGGCCAGGACACTCTCGACGGCGGCGCCGGCGCGGACAACCTGAACGGCGAGACCGGCAACGACCTGATCTACGGCGGCGCCGGCAATGATCGTATCACCGGCAATGTCGGCAACGACACCATCCATGCCGGTGACGGCGACGACTGGGTCGGTGTCTGGAACAACCACGGGACCGATCCGTCGCTCAACTTCTTTCCGGAAGACGGTGACGACCTGATCTACGGCGAAAACGGCAACGACGTGCTGTCCGCCGGCAACGGCAACGATACCGTCTATGGCGGGGCCGACAACGACTACGTCGCGGGCGAGGCGGGCGACGACCTGCTGCACGGCGATGCCGGCGTCGACTGGCTCTGGGGCGGAATCGGCAACGACACGCTGATCGGCGGCGACGGCGCGGACTTCCTCGTCGGCGAGGGCGGTGCCGATATCTTCGTCTTCCGCAGCCTGTCCGAACTGGGCGATCGCATCCTCGACTTCAACGCCGGCGAGGGCGACCGCATCGACGTCTCCGCCCTGCTGGACACTGTCGGCTATGGCGGGACGACGCCTTTCGCCGCGTCATGGCTGACGCTGGCCCAGTCGGGCGCAGACGCGGTCCTGTCGGTGGATACGTCGGGATCGGGAACCTACGTCCCCGTCGTCACCCTCGCCAACACGCTCACCAACGCGGTCGATCCGCTCAACCACTTCATCGTCTGAGCATCAGGCGGGCACGAAAGTATTGTGCCCGTCGACGTTGCTGACCTCGCCCGGCCGTTTCAGGCTGTCGCGGGCCTGAAGATCGGCCAGCACGGCGGGATCGGCCGGCGGATTGGCGATGAAACGCTTGCCCGACGTGGTCTCGCGCCCGATCACCACGCCGAAATCGGGGCCGTTCCTGCCGTGCATGATCGTATAGGTCTCGATCGTGGCGTCACCCGAGGGCATCTCGGTAAAGGGGGCCTTGGGAAGTGCGTCGAGTTCGGACTGCAACTTCGACGGCGCTTCGCGCTGCCACTTTCCCTGCACCGGCGCGGTGGAGTAGACGCCGAAGGAGTGCTTGGTCACGTAGTTTCCGTTCGCCGTCACCAGGCCGAACTTGCCCGGATTGGCGCGCGCCTTGCGTACCGCCGCGGCGATCGAGTGGGTCACGTAGTTGTTCCCCGGCCCGCCGAAATAGGGCAGCCCACCAGTCAGCGTCAGATTGCGCGGGTCTTCTTCCGACAGGCCGAGTTCCTGGCAGCCGATCTCGACCGCCGAAGGGAAGCAGCTGTAGAGATCGAAGAAGTCGATCTGATCGAGCGTCTTCCCTGCCATGCCGAGCGCGAGGCGCGATCCCTTGCGGATGGCCGGCGACGAGTGGAAATCGATGCGCTCGGAGACATACCAGTGGTCATGTCCGTCGGCGCAGCCATGCAGATAGACCCATTTCGACTCCGGAATGCCGAGCTTCCTTGCCTCGCCCACCGAGGTGATGACGAGGGCCGAGGACTGGTCGATGAAGGCGTTCGAATTCATCAGCCTGGGATAGGGAAAGCCGATCCAGCGGTTGCTCTCGTCCACCGTCGCCAGCCGTTCGGCCGAGAAGCCGTCACGCCGCGAGGCGAGCGGATTCGCCGCCGCCACCTCGGCGAAGCGCGCGAACAGCCGTCCCATCGAGCGCATGTGATCGGGGATCGAACTGCCGCGCGCGCCGCGGATGGCATTCTCGAACAGCGGGTACATGGTGATCGCGGCGCGCATGTTGTGGCGATCCTCGTGATCGGACCAGCCGCGCCGGGCGTCACCGATCTCCTCCCACTTGCCGCCGGGGTCTTCCGTCCAGGAGACCGGCAGTCCGGCGCGCTCAACCGCATGCTGGGTGCGCAGCGCTTCGCCGCCGACCACCATGGCGGCACGCAACTCGCCCTTCACGATCTGCTCGGCGAACTTGTTGATCAGGTATTGCGGCATGTTGCCGCCGTTCCAGGTGTAGAGATACCGCGCGGGCTTCAGGCCGAGCCGATCGGCCACGCTCTTCGGCGGATTGGCCGATGTGCCGAGCTTGGTGGCGAACCGAAAGGAGGTATCGGAGAACAGGCGCAGCATGGCGACCGTGTCGATCACGCCCGCGATGCCGGCGGCGGCGCCGGTGTCATCCAGCGCGATGCGGCCCGCCTCGGCGATCAGATCAAAGGGCGAGCGGCCCTTCTCGATCGGTGTCGTCATGTCGGTCACGTCGCCGCAGCCGACCAGGATGGGTGTCGTTTCCTCGGTCACTTTCTTGATCCTTTCTTCTTCGCCGGTATTCAGAGCTGAAGGTCGGTCCCGAGGTGATAGAGGCAATCGCCCCGTTCGGTCCGCCCGGGCACGCGCTTGCAGATGACCAGCCCCTCGTGGCGGAAGTTCACCACCACCGGCTCGCGCCAGGGAGAGTCGTGGAAATGAATGCGGGCCGCCGGCTGACCCTCCTTCACCTCGTCGCCGAGCTCGGCCAGGGGCTCGAACACGCCACCTTCGGAGGCGTAGACGTAGTATGGGTCTCCCGCCACCGTCAGCAACCGCGTCGGCGGCGCCGGCACGGTCGGACCGGTATAGGCGCCGATGTGCTTCAGCAGCCGCAGCATCCCCTCCTCCGTCGCCTTCAGGACGGATCGCGTCACCTGGCCGCCACCGGCGAGCTCGGTGCCCATGCATAGAACGCCGCGCCGGGCGGCCGCCGAGGTGAGCGTGAGGTCGGCGCCCTGCAGCGCGAGGCCGAGATAGGCGACCGGCGCGCCGAAGGCCCGCATCATGCCGACCACCTGCTCGGTCTTCTCCGGTTCCGCATGCCGGCGCCCGAGCGTGGAAGGCATGTAGGTGAGCGAGCTGCCGCCGGAATGGAAGTCGAAGGCATAGTCGGTATCGGAGAGCAGCACGGTATCGATGAAATGCGCGATCTGGCGCGTGATGCCGCCGTCGGGGTCGCCCGGGAAGCTGCGGTTCAGATTTCCTTCGTCGATGGGAGAGGTGCGCATGCCGGCCATCGCCGCCGGAAAGTTGGCAGAGGGCAGGATCACGATGCGACCCTTCACCTGGGCCGGGTCGAGCTCGCGGATCAACCGGCCGAGCGCCAACTGCCCCTCCCACTCGTCGCCATGGTTGCCTGCCTGCATGTAGACGCGCGGGCCGTCGCCATTCCTGATGCAGGCGATCGGCACCGGGATCCAGCCATAGGCAGAGCGATGCACCGAATGCGGCACGCGGACGAAGCCGGTCTGCCTGCCGTCCCTGTTCAGATCGATCTCCAGGAAGAACCGGCTCGGCTTGCTGCTTTCCATGATGTCCCAACACTCCGTTCACATCGCCCCTCGGGACCGCCACAATAGGACGAAAGAGGGTTGAGGGAGGAAACGGAAATGAGCGAGCGAAAAGTGCTGCTCGACGGGCTGAGCTTTCCGGAAGCGCCGCGTTGGCACGACGGGCGGTTGTGGCTGTCGGATTTCTATCGTCATCAAGTGTTGACGGTCGATGAGAGCGGAGAGACGGAGGCGGTCGTCAGCGTGCCCAATCAGCCGTCAGGCCTCGGCTGGCTGCCGGACGGGAGGCTGCTGATCGTCTCGATGCTGGACCGCAAGCTGCTGCGGTTCGACGCCGGGAAGACAACCGAGGTGGCCGATCTGTCCGCCCTCGCCACCGGGCCGTGCAACGACATGGTCGTGGATGCCAATGGCCGAGCCTATGTCGGCAATTTCGGCTTCAACCGGCATGCGGGCGAAGCCGAGCGGACCACCTGCATCATCCGCGTGGATCCCGACGGCGAGGTGACCAAGGCAGCCGATGACCTGATGTTTCCGAACGGCACGATCATCACTCCCGACGGCCGGACGCTGATCGTGGGCGAAACCTTCGCGAAACGGCTGACCGCCTTCGACGTCGCCGCCGACGGCGGCCTGTCGAACCGCCGCATCTTCGCCCAGTTCGCCGACGTCTTCCCCGACGGAATCTGCCTCGATGCGGAAGGTGCCGTCTGGGTAGCCGATCCGCGCGGCAACCGCACCGTGCGGGTGAAGGATGGCGGCGAGATCACCGACACCATTCCGACCGGCAGCCGGGGTTGCTACGCCTGCATGCTGGGCGGCGGCGACCGCAAGACGCTCTTCATCCTGACCAATTCGGGCAGCGGTCCGGCCGCCGCCGAGAAGTCGGACGGCAAGGTGGAAACCCTGCGTGTTTCCGTGCCCGGTGCCGGCTTGCCCTGAACGCGACCAAACGAGAGGAAACACCGATGGCCCGCCTGCCCTATCTCGACCGCCAGGACCTCGCTCCCGAAGACAGGAAGCTTCTCGACCGCAACATCAACCTGTTCCGCATCCTGACCCACAGCCCGAACGGCACGCGCGCCTTCCATGCACTGGGCGGTTACATCCGCAACGGCAGCAAGCTGGACGGCCGGCTTCGCGAACTGGCCATCCTGCAGGTGGGCTATCTCGCCCGCTCGCCCTACGAGTGGTCCCATCACGTGAAGATCGGCAAGGATTTCGGGGTCACGGATGCCGATATCCACGCACTGGTGGCGGAGAGCGAGGGCAAGACCAGCGCGCTGGAGCCGATCGCCAAGACAGTGCTGGCCTGCGCGCGCGAGATGACCAATGACGGCGCTGCCTCGGCGGCGACCTTCGCCGCACTGGAAAAGGCCCTGAACAAGGCCGATCTCACCGACCTCGTCATCACCATCGCCTTCTACAACGCGGTGGTGCGCTTCCTCGCCACCATGCAGATCGACGTCGAGCCGGACTACCAGCCCTATCTCGACGAATACCCGCTGCCCGAGGCCTAGCTTCATTCCCGCGAGGCGGCGGAAGGCCTTGTCAGGCCACCTTCCGCGGCCCACGGATGAGGCGACCGGGCCTGGCACCGGTGAATTCGCCACCGGCCAGCGTCTCCACGCCGGCGACGAAAGTGTGCCGATAGCCCTGTCCCTTCTGGATCAGGCGGCGGCCACCCGCCGGCAGGTCGTAGACGACCTCGGGGCGCAGCACGCGGAGCGCGTCGAAGTCGATCACGTTGAGGTCGGCGCGGTAGCCCGGAGCGATCACGCCACGATCGTTCAGGCCGTAGGAGCGGGCGGTGTCACGGGTCTGCTTCCTGACCAGGAATTCGAGGGGCAAGCGCTCGCCGCGGTTCCTGTCCCGGGCCCAATGAGTGAGAAGATAGGTCGGCGCGCTGGAATCGCAGATGACGCCGACATGCGCGCCGCCGTCCGCCACGCCCATCACGGTCGCCTCGTCGACGATCATCTCGCGCACCACGTCGAGGCTGCCCTCGGCGTAGTTCTCGAAGGGCAGCATCAGGAGGCCCTTGCCGCCCTGCGCCATCATCAGGTCGAGCGCCAACGCCCAGGGACTCTGGTTTCTCGCCTGCGCCATCGCCGCGATGCTCTGCGTCTTCGGGTCCGGCTCGTAGTCCGGCCTGTCGCCGAGCGGGCAGACACGGGCCAGCATATCGGCCATCCAGCGGGTGGCACCGTCGGTCGGGCGATCCTCGACCAGACGCCGGCGCAGGTCGGCATCCGTCTGCAACAGCCGGAAACGTGCTTCCGGCGACAGATTGTCGAGCGCGAGCCAGGCCGGGTGCCCGGCGAAGGGATGCATCGTCGTCTCCAGGCCCATGACGATACCGATGCAGCGCGCGCCGACCTGGCCGTTCGCCTCGATACCCGCCTTCCGCGCGGCGTGGATCTGCGACAGTGTATGCCGCCACAGGTCGGGTGCATTGTTCACCTGAATGAGCAGCACCGAAAGCGGGCGTCCCGCCACCTTCGCCGCCGCGCTCAGCGCCTCGAATTCGCCCGGTCCGAAATCCGAGTTCACCTGCAGCACGCCGGTGCCGGCACGACGCATCGCCGCGGCGAGGCCGAACAGCTCCGGCTCGCGCGCGCTCAGGCTCGGCGTCAGGCGGCCGTCCTTGGCCCTGTGTTTGGTGGTGCGCGAGGTGGAGAAGCCGAGCGCTCCGGCGGCGAGCGACTCTTCGAGAAGCGCGCCCATGCGGCCGATCTCCGCTTCGCTCGGCACTTCGGCGTGTTCGGCGCCGCGCTCGCCCATGACGTAGAAGCGCAAGGCCGCATGCGGCACCTGGGCGCCGATGTCGACCACGCGCGGCATGGCGGCGAGCGAATCGAGATAGTCGGGGAAGCTCTCCCAGTCGAAGCTGACGCCCTCGTTCAGCACGCTTTCGGGGATGTCCTCCACACCTTCCATCAGATTGATCAGGTAGGGCACGTCCTTCTTGTGGACCGGGGCGAAGCCGACACCACAATTGCCGAAGACGGTGGTGGTGACGCCATGCCAAGAGGATGGAGTGAGGAGCGGGTCCCAGGTCGCCTGACCGTCATAGTGAGTATGGATGTCGACGAAGCCCGGCGTGACCAGAAGCCCGTCGGCCGCGATCACGCGTCTCGCCGCCCCCACATCGCTGCCGACGGCGACAATGATTCCGTCTTTCACCGCGACGTCGGCAATACGCCGGGCCGCGCCGGTTCCGTCGACAACAAAGCCGTTGCGGATCACGAGGTCATGCATGCGATCTTCCTCCCGGCCAATGCCGTCGTCTACGCCGAAAGCACGATCTTGCCGAAATGCGCGTTCGCCTTCATATGCGCCAGCGCCGCGGCGGCCTCCTCCAGCTTGAAGGTGCGGTCGATCGGCAAGGACAGCTTGCCCGCCTCCACCGCGCTCCACAGGTCGGCGCGCATGCGCCGGTTGATCTCGCGCACCTCCTCGATGCTACGCGTGCGGAAGGTGACGCCGATATAGTCGATGCGGCGGAGCGCATGGAGGTCGAAGTCGAATTCGCCCTTCATGCCGCCGAGCCGCCCGACATTGACGATCCGCCCCTTGATCGCCGTCGCCTTGAGATTCTGGTTGGCGACGGAAGCGGAGATCTGGTCGACGATCAGGTTCACGCCCTTGCCATCAGTCGCCTTCAGTACCGCATCGGCCCAGCCGGGATCGGAAGAGTCGAGCGCGAGATCGGCGCCGAACTGCTTCAGCTTCTCCCGCCTTCCGGCATTGGTCGAGGTGCCGATGACGAGTGTCGCCCCCCTGGCCTTGGCGATCTGCATCGCCATGAGGCCGACACCGGAACTAGCGCCCTGGATGAGAACGCTTTCGCCCGCCTGCAGGCGACCATTGGTGACCACAGCGTCATGCATGGTGGAGAGCGCGACGGGAAGCGTCGCCGCCTGTTCCCAGCTCATGTTGCTGTCGGGCAGGCGGGCCGTTCGGCCCCAATCGGCAACCGCATATTCGGCATAGCCGCCGGCGCCGGCGCACATCACCCGGTCACCCGGCTTGATATCCTTCACTTCGGCGCCGACCTCTGCCACTTCGCCGGCGAATTCCATGCCGACGATCGTCCCGGGCCCTCCGATCGCACCATGCCGCGCACCACTGGCCACGGCGAGGTCGGCCCGGTTCAGGCCGCTCGCGCGAACCCGGACAAGCACCTCGTTCGGCTTGGGCACGGGCTTCGGCACGTCGCGGATTTCGACGCCCTGTTCGGCGACAACGGCGGCTTTCATGAAGGTTTCCTCGAAAAGTGGGCGTTATTTTCCGCCAGTAGACGCCACCGGGGCCCTGCCGGCAATCCTTCATGCGCCTCCCAGAAACTCGCGGGTCCAGTCGCCATGCGCCTCGTCACGGGTGAGGGCTTTCATGAGGGCGGCCGAGGCGACCCCCTTCAGGTCGGCCGGGCGGGTTCCCTCCCTCAGTGCTTTCAGCGTGTCGTACACCGCCTGGACTCCGGCGGCGAAGGGCTGGTGGCCCTGCAACGCGATCCGTACCCGTTGCGAAGCGAGAAACTCCCGATCGTTCAGTTCGGCGCTGGTGCTGCCGAGAATGATCGGCAAATCCACCGACGCGGCAATCGCCGAGAGATGTTCGCGCTTTTCCAATCCAACGAAGAACAGCGCATCGACGCCCGCCTGGGCATAGGCTCGCGCCCGCGCCAGAGTCTCGTCGATTCCCGCAATGGCCGCCGCGCTGGTTCGCCCGACGATGACGAGACCGGGATCGCGCCTCGCCGCGAGCGCGGCCCGCATCTTGCCCACGCCTTCATCGAGCGGAACGAGCACCGGCCTGCCTGAGGGCCCAAAGGGCCGTGGCAGGTCGGTATCCTCGATGGTCAAGCCGGCGACGCCGGCGTTTTCCAGTTCCTCCACGGTGCGCATCACATTCAGGGCATTGCCGTAACCGTGATCGGCATCGACCAGCAGCGGCAGTTCGGCGGCCCGGCTGATGCGATAGGCCTGGGC
Source organism: bacterium (assembly GCA_022844005.1). Taxonomy (GTDB): domain Bacteria; phylum Pseudomonadota; class Alphaproteobacteria; order Ferrovibrionales; family Ferrovibrionaceae; genus Desertibaculum. The sequence continues at coordinate 28,088 of JALHMN010000022.1, forward strand.
GGCGAACTCGCTCAGGGTGATCAGGATCAGGTCCGGCCCTCCCAGCACGGCGAGCGAGGCGACCGATCCGGCGAACATGCCGATCTCGAAGCCCAGGTCGGCGGCGATTCGGGCCGAAATGGGATCGGAAACCGATCCGGGATGAATGCAAGCCGATCCCGCCAAATGGGCCCGGAACCGCTTCCGCCGTTCTGTCCAGCGCATGTTACCCTCGCCCTCCGCGTAGATTGATTGGACCGCACCGACGGGTTGTGGATCAATGGCAAGTTATCTTGCTTTTGACTTTCACTGTCAGCCCATGCTGGAGCTGCATGTCCGCGGCGCAGGATCAGACGCAAAGCTTCGTATATCAAGCCGTACGGGCGGCGCGGCTCGCCCGAGGAGGATGGTTTCCCGATTTCCATGCGCTCGTTGATGAAATTCATTGTCCTGCTCGCCGTGCTCGGCGGGTTCGGCTACGGCGGCTGGCAGTGGTGGGACGCCCATGGTGAAACACGCGCGCCCTTGCCCATACAAGCGGTCGTGCTGGGGTCGATCGAAAACAACGTATCGGCACTCGGCACCGTAAACCCGGCGAATTACGTGGACGTCGGCACCCAGGTTTCCGGCCAGTTGCAGGTGATCAAGGTGGAGATCGGCGACAAGGTGGAACAGGGCCAGCTCCTGGCCGAGATCGACCCCACAGTGTACCAGTCGAGGGTCAATGCCGCCGAGGCGCAACTGATGGTGCTGCAGGCCCAGATGGCGGACAAGAGGGCGCAGAAGACGCTGGCAGAGCAGCAATTGAAGCGCCAGAAGGAACTGCTCGCCGTCCGCGCCACCAGCCAGGACGCCCACGACATCGCCATTGCCACGGTACGGCAGATCACCGCGCAGATCGCCGCGATCGAGGCCCAGGCCAAGCAGACCCAGTCGACCCTGGCGGGCGACCAAGCCAACCTGCGCTACACCAAGATCTACGCCCCGATGACGGGCACCGTGGTCTCGATCACCGCCCGGCGCGGCGGCACGCTGAATGCGAACCAGACGGCGCCCATCATTCTGCGGATCGCCGATCTCGATACCATGACGGTCTCGGCTCAGGTATCCGAGGCCGATATCCCAAAGCTGAAGCCGGGAATGCCGGTTTACTTCACCACGCTGGGACGCGCCGACAAGCGCTGGACCAGCACGCTGCGCCAGATACTGCCCACCCCTGACGTGGTCAACAACGTGGTGCTGTACAATGCGCAGTTCGATGTCGCCAATACCGGCCAGGATCTGCTGCCGCAGATGAGCGCGCAGGTCTTTTTCGTCATTGCCGAAGCCCGTGATGTACCGGTCGTGCCGGTCGGCGCGCTCCGCCGCTCGACGGCGACACCACGGGAAGCCGCCCCGCCGGGCACTCCCGTCGCCGGCGATCGGGCGACCCCGCGCTCGGGCGGACGCCGCGAAGCTGGCTATACGGTCCGGGTGATGGAGGACGGGAAACCCGTCGAACGGCGCGTGCAGGTGGGCGTGACCAACCGGCTATCGGCGGAAATCCGCTCGGGCCTGACCGTCGGCGAGACGGTGGTGCTCGACACCGCCGCGCCCGAACAGGGGCGTCCGGCGAGAACCGGTGGCCCGCCCGGCGGCCTCGGCGGCGGCCTCTCCGCGCCGAGGGGCCGCTGATGAATGAAATACGCCTACGCGAACCCATACTGGCCGCCCAGCAGGCAGCCGGTGCATTGATCGAACTCGACCGCATCACCAAGACCTATACGCGCGGAGACGTGTCCGTCGAGGTGCTGCACGGCATCTCGCTCTCCATCTACCCGGGCGAGTTCGTCGCCATCATGGGCGCCTCCGGCTCCGGCAAGTCGACCTTGATGAACATCCTGGGCTGCCTCGACCGGCCGAGCGGCGGCAGCTATCGCTTCGCCGGGCATGAGGTATCGACGCTGGATCGCGACCGGCAGGCGCTTCTGCGCCGCGAGGCCTTCGGCTTCATCTTCCAGCAGTACAACCTTCTCGCCAATGCCGACGCGGTCGAGAATGTCGAGGTTCCTGCCGTCTACGCGGGATTACCCCGATCCGAGCGCATGGCGCGAGCCCGCGGTATCCTGACCTCGCTCGGCCTCGGCGAACGCCTCGATCACCGGCCGAACCAGCTCTCGGGCGGCCAGCAGCAGCGCGTCTCCATCGCGCGAGCCCTGATGAACGGCGGCCAGGTGATCCTGGCGGACGAGCCGACCGGCGCGCTCGACAGCAAGAGTGGCGAAGACGTGCTGCGACTGCTTGAGAACCTCAATGCCGACGGACACACCGTCCTTCTGATCACGCATGACCCCAAGGTCGCCGAGCGGGCGCGGCGCGTGATCGAGATCAGGGACGGCGAGATCATTTCCGACAGCGGCCCCGCCCCCCTGTCCACGGAAGCCGCGGCTCTGCGCTTCCGCACCGACTATGCGTTCGGACGCAAGCGCGTGCCGATGGTGACCGGCCCGGACATGATGGAGGCGGGCAAGGTGGCGCTGCGGTCGCTCCGCGCCAATGTTCTCCGCACCATCCTCACGCTGCTCGGCATCATCGTCGGCGTCGCCTCGGTCGTCGCCATGGTGGCCATCGGCGACGGGGCGAAGCAGGACGTGATGCGGCGGATCCAGGCGATGGGCACCAATCTTCTGCTGGTCCGCCCCGGGGCGCCCAATATGCGGATGGCGGGAGGGACGACGGCGACGCTGATCGCCGCGGACGCCGAAGCGATCGAGGATCTCCCCGACGTCGATCACGCGGTGGGCGAATATCAGAGTTCGGTGACCGTGCGTTACGGCACCGCCGACTATCTGACCCAGGCCAATTCGACCGGGCCGAGCTTTCCGCAGGCACGGGACTGGCCGGTTGCGCGCGGCAGCTTCTTCTCGGCCGACGACATGCGCGGCTACGCCCCCGTCGTCGTGCTGGGGCAGACCATCGTGAAGAACGTGTTTCCGCCGGGGGAGGATCCGCTCGGCAAGTACGTCCTTCTCAACAATGTCCCCTTCCAGGTGACAGGCATCATGGCCGCCCGGGGCGCATCTCCGATGGGCAGCGACCAGGACGACATCGTCTTCACGCCGCTCACCACCGGCCAGCTTCGCCTGCACGGGCAGCGCCACGTCCGCACCATCACGGTGCAGGTCGAGGATGTGACAAAGATCGACCAGGTTCAGGCCGCGATCCGCAACCTGCTGATCGAACGCCACCGGGCCGAAGATTTTCAGATCCGCAACATGGCATCGATCCTGGAAACCGCGACGCAGACGCAGAACACGATGACCATACTGCTCGGTTCTATCGCGGCCATATCGCTCATGGTCGGAGGAATCGGCGTCATGAACATCATGCTGGTCAGCGTCACCGAGCGGACGCGCGAGATCGGCATCCGCATGGCGACCGGCGCGCGGCGGATCAACATCCTGATGCAATTCAATACCGAAGCCGTGGTCGTCTGCGGTATCGGCGGACTGATCGGCATCGCCGGCGGCATCGGGGCCGCCATGGTCATGTCGCGTTTCGGCTGGTCGATCGCCTACAACGTCTGGCCGGTGGCGCTGGCATTCGGTTGCGCCTTCGCGACCGGCCTCGTATTCGGATTCCTGCCTGCGCGAAAGGCTGCGAATCTCGATCCCGTGGTCGCACTCGGCGCCGAATAGCCCATGCTCCGCCACCTCGCACCGGTCATTCTGTCCGGCTTCCTCGTCTCCGGCTGCTTTTCGCTCGGCCCGGACTACGAGGCGCCGACGGTCGCCGCGCCGGCGGGCTGGACCGACGAAAGTGCGCTCGGCGTCTGGCCGGAATCCGGATGGTGGCGCGCCTTCGGCAGCCGCGAACTCGACGCGCTTATCGACGAGGCGATCGAAGACAACCGGGACCTGCGGGCAGCGATCAACCGTATCGAACAGGCCGAAGCATCCCTGCGGATCGCCGACGCAGCGCTGTTGCCCGCGTTGTCCGGCAGCGCCTCGGGCACGCGCAGCGATCGCGGCAGCGCGGCGCAATCCTCCAATGCCGTAAACGCCAACCGAAGCGGCCGCACGGTCAGCACCACCTATTCGGCCAATCTCCAGGGCTCCTACGCGCTCGACCTGTTCGGGGCCAACCGTGCCTCGTCCTCGGCGGCGGCCCAGCGCCTCGTTTCCAGCCGCTACGACCGCGAAACCGTCGCGCTGACGCTCGTATCCAATGTGGCGACGACGTTCATTCAGATCGTGTCGCTGCGCGACCGCCGTCGGTTCGCGGAACGCAATCTCGCGATCTCCGAGGAGATTCTGGAACTGCTCGAGAATACCGAGCGGATCGGCACCACTTCGGCGCTGGAAGTCGCCCAGCAACGCAGCGCCATAGCGAGCCAGCGCGCGCAGTTGCCGGCATTGGCACTCGCCGAGCGCCAGAACCTCAACGCGCTTGCCGTCCTGCTGGGCGAAGCGCCATCGGGCTTCGACATACTCTCGCGATCAATGGATGAGCTGACGCTGCCCCCGGTTCTGGCAGGCCTGCCTTCATCGCTCCTGCAGCGCCGGCCCGACCTGCGCAAGACGGAGTCCGATCTCCGCGCGGCGAACTTCGATCTCGCCTCGGCGCATGCCGCGCGCTTCCCAACCATCGCGCTGACGCTGCAAGGCGGCAGTTCGAGTCAACAGCTCGGCGATCTCCTCAGTTCCGGCTCGCTGCTCTGGTCGCTGGCCGGATCGCTGACCGCGCCGATCTTCCAGGGCGGACGTCTGCAGGCGCAGGAGGATCTGAGCGGGGCGCGCTTTCGCGAGGTGGCGGAGAATTACCAGAAGGCCGTGATCACGGCCTTCCAGGACGTCGAGAACGCCCTGTCGGCGACCACGCAGAATTCGCTGCAGAACGCGCAGCAGAGGATAGCCTACGAGCAGGCGGCCGAGGCCCTGCGGTTGGCCGAGTTGCGCTATCGCCTCGGTGCCACCCAGTTCCAGACGGTCCTCGAGGCGCAACGCAACATCGTGCAGACGGCCGACGCCGTGGTGCAGAGCCAGCGCGACCGTTTCACCGCCGCCGTCGGCCTCTACCAGGCCCTGGGAGGTGGTTGGCCCGGCGAATTGCAGCGTTAGGCCGAGAAGCGCCGGACCACGTTCTCCAGCATGCGGGAGACCGGTCCCTGCCAGCCGCCGTCCTTCCACAGGCTGCCGCAGAAGGTGATCGAGCCGACCGAGAAGACGGCGCCGCCACCGGCCAGGTCGAAATAGACGATCTCGCCCCGGATCATCTCCCGCGGGCTCTCGCCGCTGATGGAACTGAGGCCGAAGACCTCTTCCGGAACGGCGAAGAAGGAGCGCGGCACATTCTCCGATCGTGCCAGGATGACGAGGTTCGCCGGGCTGCCGAGGCGCGGGACGGCGCGGTCCAGTTCGAAGCCGGCGGCACCGCCCGCGCAGAGGCCGTAGTCGCCGATGATCTCCCCTTCCACGCCATCGAATATCCAAGCGGCGCGCGGATCGGCCGCTCCCGGCATGCGGCGGAAATACGTCGCTTCATAGAGGCCTTGGGCGGAGAAGCCGACGCCGCAGAGAACCTGGGGCGGCCGTCCCTGGCGCTGCCACAGCCCGCCATACTGTCCGTCGAAGGCATGGTGATACTCGGCGGGTTCCGCCGCCCACATGCGAACGCCCGTCTCGGTGCGACGCAGTTCGATCGTTCCCGGCACCCCGTCGCTGAGGGCGATGCGCCAGTAGAAGCCGTTGCCACCGAGATAGGCCATGCGACCACCGCTGCGCGTATAGGTCATCAGCGCGTCGAGCGTCTGCGGCGTGTGGTACTCGGGATGCGAGCCGGTCAGCACCACCTTGTAGGGCGCGAGCAGGGAGGCGCCTTCCGTATGCAGATCGTCGTCGGTGACGACGTCGAAGGCGAATCCCTTCCCCTCGAGCCAGGCGAGGAGGTGATGATCGGAAACGTAGTGCCGCGTGCCCGATCCCTTCGATTCGTTGAACACCACATAGCCCGGCCGGGTGTTTATGACCGGCCTCAGCCAGGTGGAGAAGGCGACGCCGCTGCCATCGGGATGCACGTTGTAGGTCGACCGCCCATAGATCGGATAGTCGTCCGGGTTATGGGGATAGGCTTTCCACGCAGCGAGCTTCTCGCGATGCGCGGCATCGACGTTTCCGCGCGCATGGCAGGCATAGGCGACATAGGTGAAGGTCGGGATCAGCACGACGATCGGCGCCGTGGGCCCGGATCGCGGCGGCAGGACGAAGAGGGGCAGCCAGTCTTCGCCGGCATCGCAGGTGAGATGCAGCGCGTAGGAACCGCTCTTCAACCCGTCCGGGATGACGAAGTCGAAGTCCGCGGCCCATCCGCAATCGTTCAGGTCGTCCGCATGGAACTCGATCGCGGCATAGTCCTGCGGGGCATGCCGCCAGCACATCTCCCGGCCCGTCCAGCCGGCGCCGCGTACCGCCCGCATGGGCAGGTTGATCTGCCGCCCGTGGCAAGAATGCGGTCCGGTATCGGCCAGATCGATACCCTCGATGCCCCGGCTGAAGTCCCAGGCCGCCAGCACCTTTGCCCCCGCTGGAATGGCGAGTGGCTCCGGCCAGTCACGCGCGAACCCCTGGAGGATCGCGGGGGCCTCGATGCGGCCGTTGAAATGAAGCTTCGGCGCATCGGGATCGGCGGCGGCGAACAGGACGGGTCCGCCGGCGGCAGGCAGTTCGGCATCCGATGCTCCCTCGACGACGACCGCTTCATGGCGCAGGAACGGGTCCACCGGCATCTGCCCGAGCAGGATCGCCCCCGACACGGGATCGAGGCTTAACCACAAGCGATACCAGGTCCGCGGATGCATCGGCGCGCCGGTTGCCAGAACGCCCGACCGCCACGCCGCCTCGGCGCCGTTCGCGCCGGCCTTGAGGACGATGTCCCCCTCCGCCAGAACCGCCTTGGCCGGATCTTCCAGCAATCCGGACCAGATGAGACAGGTCCATGTGCAGGGCGCGCCGCCGTCGCGCGCGGGGCCCTTCGCTACGATGCCGTAGGAGCCGAGCTGGATCGGCTTGCGAATGCCAGGGAAGCTGCGATCGAACCGGGCGGAGCAGTCTTCGAAACGGACGCCCGGGCCGGCGGGGTTCGCGTCTGCGCTGATCACCCGCACCAGGCGGGCACGAAATGGGGTCGCGTCCCGGACGCTGACATGCGCGCTCAGCGCCGCGCCCGGGCGCCCCGAAAACCGGTTCAGGTATCCGGTGATCGGCAGTTCGCGCATGGTTCAGATCGCTGCCAGCGTCTTGTCCACGGTGCTTCCGAGACGATCGACGATCTCGGCGATCTCCGCCTCCGACGTATTGAAGGGCGGGGCGATGATGACATGGTCACCGCGGACACCATCGACCGTGCCGTTGCTGGGATAGACGAGGATTCCGCTGTCCAGCGCGGCGGCCTTCAGATGTTCGGTGAAATTGACCGACGGGGCGTAGGATTCCTTGGCGCCACGGTCGCGCACGAATTCCAGCGCCCAGAAGAAGCCGCGGCCGCGGATCTCGCCGACATGGGGATGGTTGCCGAACCGCTCGACGAGAGCACTCTCCAGTACCGGGCCCAGACGGTGGACGCTCTCGATCAGCTTCTCCTCGCCGATGATGCGCTGGACTTCCAGCGCGCCGGCACAGGCCAGCGGATGGCCCTGGTAGGTGTGGCCATGCACGAAAGCGCCCGACCCGCGCGACAGCCCGTCGATGACGCGGCGCGAGGCCAGCATGGCACCGATCGGGACATAGCCGCCGCCGAGGCCCTTCGCCACGGCCTGAATGTCCGGGGTGACGCCCTCCTGCTGCCAGACATGCTGGCTGCCCGAGCGCCCCATGCCGCTCATGATCTCGTCCAGGATCAGAAGCGCGCCGTGGCGCTCGCACACCGCCTTCATCGCCGGGAAATATCCCGGCACCGCGGTGGTGCAGCCGGACGCGGCGCCCACGATCGGCTCCGCCACGAAAGCGATGACGTTCCCCGGGCCGAGACGCTGAAACTCGGCCTCCAGTTCGTCGGCGAGTCGCTTCACATAGGCCGCGTCGCTCTCGCCTTCCTGTTTGTAATGGTAGGGAAAACAGGGCGAGACATGGCTGAAGTTCGCCGACAGCAGCGGTTCGTAGATGCGCCGGCGGCCGGCATGTCCGCCGGTGGCGAGGGCGCCCAGCGTGTTGCCGTGATAGCTCTGCCGCCGGCCGATGAAGCGGGTGCGTTCAGGTTGACCGATCTCGACGAAATACTGCCGCGCCAGCTTGATCGACGCTTCGATCGCCTCCGAGCCGGAGGAAACGAAGAAGGCGTTGCTGAGCCCGCCGGGTTCGTCGCCGACCAGCAATTCGGCGAGTTCCTCGGCCGGATCGGATGAGAAGAAGGCCGTATGCGCATAGGCGAGCTTGCCCGCCTGTTCCGCGATCGCCTTCGCCACGCGTTCGCTGCCGTGACCGATGCAGGCCACGGCGGCGCCGCCCGAGGCGTCCATCACCGTACGCCCGTCCGCCAGCGTCACGTGAATGCCCCGACCGCTGACCGCGCGCTCGGGCTTGTTCTTCACGCTTCGATGGAGAATCCTGCTCATCATCCTTCCCCCGACCAATCAGACGCGCCGCATGACGAAGTTGCCGATCCAGCCCGCCGCCAGCGACAGCACGATCGCCAGCACGCCGTATAGTGCCGACTGCTGGCGCGACATGTCGAACAGCCCCTGCTCCAGGCCCGATTTCTTGACGTAGAGGGGCGTCGAAACGGCGGCCACCACCTGGTTGTTGCGGAACAGGTAGACTTCGGCCTGGTAGGTGCCGACCGAAACGTTGGCCGGGAGTTCGAACTCGACCCGGAACAGCTTGGGGCCCAGGAAGACCACCCTTTCGGTCTGGTCGTGGAACAGCCCGGCGCGCTGGCGCTGCTCGATCATGGCCGTGCGGAAGGTGGGAACCACCGCGCTCGGCATGTCGGTCTCCGGTTCGAAGCGCAGTTGTTCGAAGCCGAGGCGAAGCCGCCCCAGGATGGACGGCGTGGAGATCTCGTTCAGGTTGCGGGTGGCGGCGACGGCGTAATAACTCGGCACCCGGGCGAAGCCGACCGAGGCGGAATTGACCCAGACCCCGAGGATGCGTTCCTTGCGGCGAACGACGACCGGTTCGGCAGGACCGCGGACCACCACCACGATGTCACCGCCACCCTCTACCGCGCCGTAGATCAGAAGGTCGGTGCCGGTGAAGCTGGAATTGATCGTGATCAGATGCGTCGACAGATCGGTGATCAGGGGGGCGTCCTTGGGCACGACCTGACCCCGGGCGGTGCCGCAGAGCGGTATCGCCACAACAAAAACAGCTACCCAGAAGGCGGCCCCGAAAAGCCACCCCGACCAAAGGGCCATGCCGGCCTCGTTCTCTCAGGATTGAGAGTTACCGCCGAGGCCGGCGGACCGGCAAGCGCAATCAACACCTTACGTGGCGAATATCACGCAAGTGTGGCCATTGCGGCATCAAGGCCACCCGATCCGTGGGGCACGCCGGCTCGTTTCAGCGCCATCTCCACGCAAGCGAGCGCGCCCAGCAGCATCGGTTCGTTCAGATCGCCCATATGGCCGATGCGGAATACCCGCCCCTCCAGTTGGGCGAGTCCGCGCCCCAGCGCGACATTGAAGTCGGTCTCGGCAATGCGGCGCACCTCCTCCGCATTGTGGCCCTTCGGCATCAGGCAGGCGGTGAGCGAGTCGGAGGCCGCCGCCGGATCGAGCGGGAAGACGTCCGGCCCGCCGCCGGCCGCCCAGGCTTTCACGCAGGCCCGGGTGGCGGTGGCGAGGCGGCGGTGGCGGGCGAAGACGTTCTCCAGCCCTTCCTCCTCGATCATGGCGACCGAGGCTTCCAGGCCATAGAAGAAGTGCATCGGCGGGGTGCCGGTGAAGCGCACCTGCCTGCGGTTCTCCACCATGTTCCGCCAGTCCCAATACCGCCGGGGATTCCGGGCCGACTGGGAGGCGTTCCAGGCCTTTTCCGACACCGCGTTGAAGGCCATGCCGGGCGGCAGCATCAGCCCCTTCTGCGAGCCGCCGACCACCAGGTCGACACCCCAGTCGTCCATGCGGAAGTCGTAGGAGCAGAAGGAGGAGATGGTGTCGACGAAGAAGAGTGCGGGGTGGCCGACGGAGTCGATCGCCTTCCGGACCGCCGGCACCGGGTGCATCGTCCCCGTCGCCGTCTCGTTCTGGACGATCATCACCGCCTTGATCTCGCGTGCGTCGTCCTTCGCCAGCCGTGCGGCGACCGCCGCAGGGTCGACCGCATGGCGCTCCGGCGTCTCCAGCATCTCCACCTCGGCCCCGAAGGCGGTCGCCATGCGGGCCCAGTTCTCGGAGAAGTAGCCGGCGGCGCAGACCAGCACCTTGTCGCCGGGCGACAGCGTGTTCGCCACGCTCGCCTCCCAGGCGCCGTGGCCGGAACTGGCGTAGCAGATGACGACGCCGTCCTTCGTCTTCAGCATGCGCTTCAGGCCTTCGACGGCCTTTTCGCGCCGGGAGACGAAATCCTTGCCGGTGAAATCGACGGCGGCGGCATCCATCGCCCGCAGCACGCGGTCGGGGATGTTGGTCGGGCCGGGATGCATGAAGAATTGCCGGCCGCGCAGCACGCTCATGGGAAGTTCGCCTTCTGAGTGGAGTGGTCGGGCACTCTCAACGCTTGCCTTCGATCAGCACCTCGATGAGGTGCGGCTTGCCGCTCTTCACCGCCGCCGCCACGGCGGGCGCCACATCGGCCGCCTTGCTGACACGGGTGCCGGCGACGCCCATGCCCGCCGCCATCTCGACGAAGCCCAGATGCGGGCCGGCGAGATCCATATGTGCATAGGGCTTGTTCGACAGCACGCCGAAGCGCTGGCGATAGACATCGATATTGTGCTTCAGCACCCGGTATTCGCGGTTGGCCAGGATAACGAAGGTGATGCCGAGGCCGTGATGGGCGGCCGACCAGAGCGCCTGGATCGAGTACATGGCCGAACCGTCGCCCGAGATCGCCACCACCGGGCGGTCGGGATGCGCCACCTTGGCCCCGATCGCGCCCGCCAGGCCCTGGCCGATGCCGCCGCCGCGACCGGAGTAGTAGTCGCCCGGCTGTTCGAAGGTGAAGGTCTTGAACAGGTCCTGGTTGGCGGTGATGGTCTCGTCGACGATGACGGCGTTCGAAGGCGCGCCGGCGCGGATCTCGGCCATGACGCGGGCCATGGAGATGGGTTCGCGGTCCCAGCTTTTCTTCACCCGCGCGGCCTGGGCTGCTTCCTCGGCCTCCTTCGCCGACTTCAGCGCGGCGTTGCGCGCCGCCGCTCCCGGCACCTTGCCTTTCAGCGCCTCGAGCAGCGCGGCCAGCGTCTCGCGCGGATGGCCGATGACACCGACATCGAGCGGGTGGTTGTGGGCGAGTCGGCTCGCCGCCTCCTCGAACTGGAGCACGCGGGCGCCGTCCGGAAAGGGACTGCCGGGCGCGAACCAGACTTCCTCGAAGAACGGCCCGCCGAGGAGGAGGACGCAATCCGATCCTTCGAGCGCCTTCCTGATCGCCCCGGCATCGAAGGGCAGCGGGCCGCGGGCGTTCGGATGGCTGGTCGGGAACGACGCCTGATGCCGCAGGCCCTCGACCCAGACACCGGCGCCGAGCGCCTCGGCCAGCGCCACCGCCTGTTCGACGGCGCCCCCTCGCGCGATGTCGTCGCCGACCACCAGCACCGGCGCTTTCGCGCCCGCCAGCAGGTCGGCTGCGGCCCTGATACCCTCCGGGTCGGGGCGAGTGGCACGGAACAGCCGGTCGGGCTTCGCCGGCGGGATATCCGTTTCCTGCTCCAGCACGTCGATCGGCAAAGCGATGAAGACGGGGCCACAGGGGGGATCGTTGGCGATCTTGAAGGCGCGGCGCAGGATCGGCCCCAGTTCGTCGGCGCGCTCGGCCTGCACGGACCACTTGGTCACCGGTGCGGCCATGGCGGCGAGGTCATGGCCGAGCAGCGGGTCGCGCAGCCGCATGCGGGTGTCTTGCTGGCCCGCGGTCACGATGAGCGGCGAGTTGGCCTTGAGCGCGCTGTAGAGCATGCCGAGCGCATTCCCCAAGCCCGGCGCGACGTGCAGGTTGACGATGGCGGTCTTGCCCGTCGCCTGGGCGTAGAAGCTGGCGGCCCCCAGCGCCACGCCCTCGTGCAGGGCGACGATGTAGTCGATCTGCGGATAGTCGGCGAGACTGTCGATCAGCGGGCTTTCGGTGGTGCCGGGATTGCCGAAGATGTGGTCGACGCCATGCGCCACCAGACTGTCCAGGAAGACGTTACGACCGCGCACTGTTTCCTCCACTTACCCTTTTTGATTGTCCCTTCTCCCTTGGGGAGAAGGTGGCGCGTAGCGCCGGATGAGGGGCACCGTTTCGGCGGCGCCCCCTCTGCGTTGAAGGCGCCCCTCACCCGCCCTCCGGGCACCCTCTCCCCAAGGGAGAGGGAGAATGGCGCCGTAGGTCTGCATCCTCAGCCCAGCGCCGGCTGGCGGGTGTGCCAGTCGGTGGCTTTCTGGAAGGCGTGCGCCGCGCGCAGCACCAGCGCATCCTCGAAGGGCCGGCCGGCGAGCTGCAGATTGAGCGGCAGGCCGGCCTTGGTGAAGCCGCAGGGGATGGCGATGGCGGGGGCGCCGGTGATGTTGAAGGGCGCGGCGATGCCGCGCGGCGGCACCGCCGCCTCGGTGAGCTTCGCCATCGGCTCGATCGCGGGCGCGGGCCCGGGATAGACCGGGGCGAGCAGCAGATCGGCGGCCTTCATCACCTCGGCCATGCGCAGGCAGAGGACGCGGCGGTGGCGCTGGGCGCGGAGGTATTCCTCGGCCGTCACCGCGGCACCCGAGAGCACGCGCATGCGGGTGATCTTGGCGTAGTCCATTGGCCGGCGGCGCAGGTCGGGTCCATGCACCGCGAAGGCCTCGGCATGCAGGATGACGCGGC
>JALHMN010000023.1 GCA_022844005.1 bacterium
AGGGGCGCCCGGTGTGGAGCCGAGCGCCGGCGGGCCGGCCGGCACCGAAGGCGGTGGGGCAGGGGGCGGCGGGGCAATGGCGGCCAGAGCGGCCGGGTCGGGTGCGGGTGTCTCGGCCGGTCCGGCATCGAGCAGGACGTCCGGCACCACACCTTCTGCCGTCGCGGCTGAGCCGGAGGCCGGGTCCGGAACGGCCGGCGTGCCCAGCCCGGATCCGGTGCCGAGCCCGGCATCGGTTCCGGCATCCGCCAGTTCCTGCAGACCGGGGGCGAGGTCGACGCGGTGCGCCCGGTGCACGCCGCCGGCGGGCTTCGAAGCGGGCGGCGCCTCGCCTTCCGGCTTGGCACCGGCCAGGGCGAGGATCTCCTCCGGGGAAACCATGGCAAGCGGCTGGGCGCCGGCTTCCGGTGTCACGGGCGGGGCCGGGAGAACGGGAGTCTCCATGGCGGCGGCTTCGGGCGTGGTACCCGGCGCGACCGCCGTCTGCTCCAGCAGCCCGGCGAAGGCGCCGTCGCCGGTCGCGGCATCGCTTCCGCCACCGGCATCAGGCCGGGCGGCGGGCGGTGCGGCGGTAAGTGCGGTCAGGAGATCCATGTGACGGGGCTCGCGTTAGAGCGGACGCGATCCCCATAGCAACGGCCTTGCCAAACGCCCCCCGGGTTTGGATTCGTATGTGAATCAAGGAGATGGTCCAAGTCGGCCGGGTGAGCCGCCGCGATTCGGCCGGCAGTTCCTGCCGGGTGAGGGACGGCCGTTGCCGCCCATAACTGCCGCCCTATAGTGCCCGGCATGATCGAGGACACGCTGTCAGACCTGCCCGCGGGCGCCCGGGTCGTCGTCGCCATGTCGGGCGGCGTCGACAGTTCGGTCGTGGCCGGGCTCTTGAAGGAGCGCGGCTTCGACGTCGTCGGCGTGACGCTGCAGCTCTATGACCACGGCGCCGCCTCGGGCCGCAAGGGCACCTGCTGCGCCGGCGACGACGTGCGCGATGCCCGCGCCGTGGCGGCCCGGCTCGACATCCCGCATTACGTGCTGGACTACGAGAACCGTTTCAAGGACGCGGTGATGCAGGAATTCGCCGACGCCTATCTGCGCGGCGAGACGCCGATCCCCTGCATCCGCTGCAACGAGCGGGTGAAGTTCGGCGACCTGCTGGCGACGGCGAAGGACCTGGGCGGGGTGGCGCTGGCCACCGGCCACTATGTCCGCCGCGTCGCCGGGCCGACGGGGGCCGAGTTGCACCGGGGCGCGGATGCCGCTCGCGACCAGAGCTATTTCCTGTTCTCGACCACGCAGGCCCAGCTCGACTACCTGCGCTTTCCGCTGGGCGGCCTCGACAAGACCGAGACCCGGGCGCTCGCCGCCCGCTATGGCCTGCCTGTCGCGGCCAAGCCCGACAGCCAGGACATCTGCTTCGTGCCGCAGGGGCGCTATGCCGATGTCGTGGCAAAGCTGCGCCCCGAGGCGAACGAGCCGGGCGAGATCGTCGACCTCCGGGGCCGCGTGCTGGGGCGGCACGACGGCATCGTCCAGTTCACCGTGGGGCAGCGGAAGGGGTTGGGTGGCGGATCGGCCGAAGCGCTCTTCGTGGTGCGGATCGAGGCGTCGACGCGCCGCGTGGTCGTGGGCCCGCGATCCGCGCTGGGGCGCGACCGCATCAGCCTGCGCGAGCTGAACTGGTTGATCGCGCCCGGGCCGGTCGAGGTGACGGTCAAGGCGAGATCCGCCATGATCCCGGCGGCGGCCCGCGTGATCCCCCGGCCAGACGGCACGGCCGAGGTTCGGCTGGCCGAACCCTACCGCGGCATCGCGCCCGGCCAGGCCTGCGTCTTCTACGACGGCGGCCGCGTCCTGGGCGGCGGCTGGATCGCCGAGGCCTTCGCCAGCGAGGCGGCCGCGGCCGCCGCCTGATCTCTTCTTCCTGAAAGGACGTTCGTTATGAGTCTGCGCGGCACCGGCATGCTGATCACCTTCATGGACATCGCGCCCGAGGACGAGCTCGAGTTCAACACCTGGTACGACGGCGAGCACCTGGAGGAGCGCGTGCGCATCCCCGGTTTCGTCGCCGCGCGGCGCTACGTTGCGCCGGCCCTGTCGCCGAAATACCTCGCCACCTACGAGGCGAAGGACTTGGGCGTGCTGGGCGGACCCGACTACCAGAAGGCGCTCGCCAGCCAGACCGAATGGTCGAAGAAGGTGATGGGCCGCTTCGTCACCCCCGGCCGGCTGATCGCCGGCCATGTCGCCTCGGTCGGTGCGGGCCGTGGCGGACACATCCTGTTCGCCCGCGTCCGCCCGGCGGCCGGCAAGGAAGCGGCGCTGAAGGCCTGGCTGAAGGTTCACTGGCTGCCCGCGACCGGCAAGCGCCCCGGCGTGGTGGCGGCGCATGTGATGGAGACCGACCCGATCCTGTCGCTGCCGCTCGACAAGGACGGCAAGCCCGACCGGTCCAAGCCCGCCGTGCCAACCACCTTCGTGCTCCTGGTGGAAGCGGCGCGTCCCGACGGTCTCGGCCTCGCCCTCGACGCCGCCGCCGCGAAGGCCGCCGGGGCGGAAGAGGTGCAGGCGGGGGCCTATGCGCTGACCTGGGGCCTGGCCAAGAGCGAACTCACCTGACATCGGCGACGCGCGCGGGCGGACAATTCTGTCCGCTCGCGAGCGCGGCGGCGGAGACGCCGTTCAGCCAGAAGGGACGCTGGGCGGGATGCTCGCGGGTTGCGAGCCAGGATTTTTCCGAGGCGAAGATCGGTTTTTCCAGCAAGTGACTGATCGGGATGATCTTTTCCGGACGGGCCTGATTTCGGGCCGAGCCTAACCCTGCCAATTCGAGCCAATTCGAGCCAGTTTCGTCCCGCGCGCTGCCCGCCGCAGCCGGTTCCGCGCCTGATTGTGCCGACTTTGGCCAACCTTTTTCTTCCCTTCTCCCTGCCTGCCGGCTTGTCCGGCAGGTCAAGCCTGCCGGAGCGGGAGAAGGTTGCGCGGAGCGCCGGATGAGGGGCACGCCGTCGGCGCAAGAGTGGTCTGCGGCAACAGGCGCGCCGCCGAAATCGGCCCCCTCATCCGCCCTTCGGGCACCTTCTCCCCACGGGAGAAGGGAAGGATTTGCGCGGACAATTTTGTCCGCTTTGGTTCTGCGGGGGCTGTTGTAGCCCATGGCCTTGCCGATCTTGTCTTCGGCCGAGAGGGCGGTGTTCTCCCGGCCCTTGGCCAGCGCCCGGTCGCGGATCACCTCCAGCATGCGGATGTGCTCGCGGAAGCTGGGCAGGTCGTCGCTGGCGGACAATTCTGTCCGCCTGCCCTCCAGCACCGCCTGTCGTTCCGGGGTGTCGGCGCGGGGGGCCTCCGACCAGCCGCGTCTCGGGTCGAGCCAGCCGGTCTCCTTCAACTCGGCATAGGCTCGGCGCACGCTGCGTTCTGTGAGGCCGACCAGGTGGCCCATGTCGGAAGCCGAGGGGGCTTCCTCCCGCCCCTCCAGCAGCAGCCAGGTCATCACCGTGCGGGAAGAGGCACTCAAGGCCGGGTCGGCCATCACCCGCTTCACCAGGATGGGATCGCCTGACCCAGCGCCTCGCCATCGGCCGGGGTTCGATGCGTCGCCATCACCGGTAAAGTGCCTCCAGAGGTCGTCTGGTACAATTATATCGGATTGTTCTGTTTGCAGAAAGATAGATTCTCATGGAAATGGTTGGCACGACCAAGGTGGCGCCGACGCATTCTCAAGGGAAGGGTGCAAATCGGCGCAAAATAATCACCTAGGGTGTCGGGATTCTGCCCTTGCTGACTTTGAACGCACCCGCCCAGCGCTGCTGCATAACCGTTGAGATATCGCGGGCCACCGGATGCCACGTGATTGACGGATCGGAGATGTAGACGCTGATCGACATGGGGGCCACCGCAGTCGGGAAGCCGTGGCTCAGTACAACGACAAGGCCGGGCTCGCGACAGAGGCTCATCCGAAAGGCCGAATCCGTCGGACCTGGACGGGAAGCCTGTCGTACGGACATCTGGTGTTCCCGCCCGAGCGCTTCGATGACACCGGCGATGGCCGTAAGCTCACCCTCGTCAACTCTCAGCTCCATGATGAGCTCTGGTCCGATCGAATTACGACCGTCGCGGAAGAGGTTGTGGCAGCTTCTGTCCTTGGTGATTGTCGGCAGCATCACGACGAGCAGAGCAGCAATCGCCGTTCCGGCTCCGAGAATCATTCCCGGCCGGCGCGCCAGCATCAGCGGCGGTTCGAACACGAAATCGCGCGGCGCCGGCACGCCGTCACGGCCATAGGCGCCCGAGAGGCGCAGCGTGAGCCAGAAGCTCAGCCCGGCAGCGGCGCCAATAGCACCGAAAGCCGCCAACATCGCGATATGCTGGAGGATCCCGGCGAGCGTCGGCACCCCGTCCACGACGGTGGGGATGCCGCCGGTCGAGGCGCTTTGCAGACTCCCGAAGGACAGCAGGGACAACAAGCCGACCGGGCCGGCCGCGATCGCCGCGCCCATCGCGGCGCAGGTGACCGCATTCACGCGTTGGCGGGCGCTGAAGTATCTGTAGATCGGGAATGCGAGCAGCAGCACGTGCCCGAGCGCGATGAGGAAGGAAAGATAGATTGCACCGACTTCGCCTTCGAACAGCACGGAGCCGATCGCAGCCGGCACAAGGGCCGCCAGAAGCCAAGCCGCCAGGAAGCCGGCGAAGTGATCAGGGCGCATAACGGTGGAATGATAGTCGCGGCCGAATGCAGCTCTTATACGACCATTGGTCGCATCGCGGGCAGATGTCAGCGGCGCATCCCCGCGATCACTTCGGCCAGCAGCTTCACCGTCCGCATGATCGCCTTCTCGTCCACGCCGGCGAAGCCGAGGAGGATGCCCTGGGCGCGGCGGGTGATGCCGTAGCTGGAGAGGGGGGTGAGCACGATGCCGCGGGCGAGCGCCGCCTCGACGATGGCGGTATCCGAGAGGCCCGGGATCAGGATGTCGGCCACCGCGTGCAGGCCGGCCTGGATCGGTCGCAGCGCCAGCATGCCCGGGAGGTGCCGGGCGAAGGCCGCCTCGAGCACGCCCTTGCGGGTCGCGTAGCGCTTCCGGGACCGGCGGATATGGGCGGCGAACTGGCCGCCGTCGATGAAATCGGCGAGGGCCGGCTGGGCGATGATCGAAGGATGGTCGTCGATGGCGGCGCGGACCCTGAGGAAGGGGTCGACCAAGTCGGCCGGGACCACCAGATAGCCGATGCGGAGCGCGGGGAACATAACCTTGGAGAAGCTGCCCACGTAGATCACGCGGCCGCCGCCGTCGAGGCCCTGCAGTGCGGCGAGGGGACGGCCCTCGTAGCGGTATTCGCTGTCGTAGTCGTCTTCCAGGATGAAGGCGTCGGCTTGGGCGGCCCAGTCGATCAGTTCCAGCCGGCGGCCGAGGGACATGGTGACGCCGAGCGGGAACTGGTGCGAAGGGGAGACGAAGGCGAGGCGGGCCTCGGGCGCGAGGCGCTTGCCCGCTTCCACCGACAGGCCTTCCGCATCCACCGGGACGGGGACGGCGGTGGCGTCGGCGGCGGCCAGCACGGCGCGGAAACCGGCATAGCCCGGATCCTCGATCCATACCGGTTCGCCCGGTTCCAGCATCACCCTGACCGCGAGGTCGAGGCCGGCCTGGGCGCCGGCGGTGACGATCACCTGATCGGGCGTGGTGCGGGTAGCGCGGAAGGCGTTCAGATAGGCGGCGATGGCGCGCCGCAAGGGCAGGTAGCCCGCCGGGTCGCGGGCCGTCATCAGGTCGGGCTGAGGGTGACGCCAGTGCTTGGCCATCAGCCGGCTCCAGACCTCGAAGGGGAAACCGTCGAGATCGGGAATGCCGATGCCGAAGGGCTTGCGCGGCCGGGTGGTCGGCCGGTCGATGGCGGCGACGGCGGCGGCGCGGCGCGACATCCGGTGGCGGGCCGGTGTCACCGTGGCGGCCGGCGGCGCGGCGGCCGGCACATCGCCGGAAAGGGTGGCGACATAGGTGCCCGCGCCGACGCGCCCCTCGATATAGCCTTCCGCCGTCAACTGCTCGATCGCCGCCAGCACGGTGTTGCGCGACACGCCGAGATCGGCCGCCAGCACCCGGGTGGGCGGCAGGCGGAAGCGCGCCGGCAGACGGCCCGAGAGCACGGCGTCGCGCAGCTGGTTGTAGAGCTGCCGCTGCAGCGGCTCGGCGGCGGCGGGGTCGAGGCCCACGGCGAGGAGCCCGCCGACCTCGGCTATTGGCTCCTTCAGTTTTGTCGGATTGGCGCTACGCATGGGGCCAATATGGCACTACATCCGCGCTCTAGAAAGTCGCAACAGGTGCCGTCATGTACGTGCCACGTCATTTCGCCATGGAGAGCCGGGAAGATGCACTGGCCTTCGTGCGCGTGAATTCATTCGCCGTCCTGGTCTCCACCAGCGAGGACGGCGTGCCCTTCGCCACCCATGTGCCGCTGCTGGTGGATGCCGCCGGCGAGAAGCTGATCGGCCATCTGGCGCGCGCCAACCCGCATTGGAAACTGTTCGACGGCGAGCGGCCGGCGCTGGCCGTCTTCGCAGGTCCGCATGCCTATGTCTCGCCGCGCTGGTATGCCTCGGCGCCGCAGGTGCCGACCTGGAACTACGTGGCGGTGCATGTGACCGGGGCGCCGCGGCTGATCGAGGACATGGCGGCGATCCACGACATGCTGGACCGGCTTGGGCAGGCGAACGAGGGCGACTATCCGAATGCCTGGTCCTTCACCGCGTTGCCGGAGAAATACGTGGAGGGGATGGTCCGCGGCATCGTCGCCTTCGAGATCCCGATCGCGACGATCGAGGGCAAGGCCAAGCTGTCGCAGAACAAGAACGACGCCGACGTGGCCGGCGCCGTTGCCGGGCTGTCGACGAGCGGATCGGCGGAAGCGCGCGCGGTGGCGGAGTTGATGGAGCGGGCCCGGACCTGATGGAGCGTGGCATGATGAAGATGGAGCAGGTGCGGCTCGAAGGGCGCTTCGTGGCGTTGGAACCGCTGGCGGAGGGCCACCGCGAGGCGCTGCGCGCCGCGGCCGGCGACGGGTCGACCTATTGGCCCTATATCCCGATCAAGGACCGCTATGACGCCTGGCTGGACGACAGCCTGGCGGCACAGGCGAAGGGCGAGGTGCTGGTCTATGCCGTGCGCCGGCTGGAGGACGGCAAGCTGGTCGGTTCGACCCGCTATCTGAACCTCAGCCCGCGCGACCGCCGGCTCGAGATCGGCAGCACCTGGTACGACCGCTCGGTCTGGGCCGGGACGGTCAATCCGGAATGCAAGTTGCTCTTGATCGGGCAGGCCTTCGACCACTGGGGCGCCAATCGGGTGGAACTGCGCTGCGACGGCCGCAACGCCCGCTCGCGCGCCGCCATCGCCCGGCTGGGGGCGACCGAGGAAGCGGTGCTGCGCCGGCACATGTATGCGCCTGACGGGCATCTGCGCGACACGGTGGTCTTCGCGATCATGCCTGAGGACTGGACGGCGGTGCGGGCAGGGCTGGAGGCGCGGCTGCGGCAGAGCTGAAGATTTCAAGCGGGGGTCGAAGACGATGGGTGCGGACTTCAAGCCGACGGTGAAGACGCGCGTGAAGCGCCTCAACAAGCGGGCGCATTACGACCGCGACACGCTCTATGCCATCATCGACGCGGCGCTGGTGGGCCACGTGGGCTATGTGATCGACGGGCAGCCCTATGTGACGGCGACCAATATCTGGCGGGAGGGCGATCACCTTCTCTGGCACGGCTCCTCGGCCAGCCGGATGCTGAAGACCGTGCGCGAGGCCATTCCCGTCTGCGTCACCGTCACCCATATCGACGGGTTGGTCATGGCGCGCTCGGCCTTCCACCACTCGGTCAACTACCGTTCGGCGATGATCTTCGGCAAGGCCTCGATGGTGGAGAATCCGGCCGAGAAGATGAAGGCGCTGGAAGCCTTCACCGAGCGCGTCGCGCCGGGGCGCTGGGCGACGCTGCGCCCGGTCACGCCGCAGGAGCTGAAGGCGACCATGGTGGTCGGCATGCCGATCGCGGAAGCGGTGGCGAAGGTGCGCACCGGCCCGCCGGTGGACGACGAGCCGGATTACGCCATGGACATCTGGGCCGGTGTGATTCCGCTGAAACTCACCGCCGGCACGCCGATTCCCGATCCCCGCCTGAAGCCGCGGACGCGGCTGCCCAAGGGCTTCCGCGACTACGACATCGAGGCCTACGCCCGGCGCTGAACCTCACGCCGCCTGCGCGGCGGCGGCGAGGCTGCGCCGGGCGATCTCGGCATCGATGCGCTGGGCCAGCGCCTCGCTCACCTCGGTCATCGGCAGTCTCACCTCGGGACTGTCGATCAGCCCCGTCCGCCACAGCCAATGCTTGATCGGCGCGGGGGAAGGCTCGGCGAAGAGGAGGCGCGTGAGGTCGGCGAGGCCGCGCCATTCGGCGAGCGCCGCCGGCTGGTCGCCGTCGAGCGCCGCGGCGCAGACACGGGCGAAGCCCTGCGTCTCCACATGGGCCGAGGCCATGATGCCGCCATCGGCGCCCTGGGCGAGGGCCGAATAGAACTGCGTATCCTCCCCGGTCAGGACGGCGAAGCCCGGGGGCCGGGCGCGGATCAGGTCGAAGCTCTGCTGGGGATCGGCGCAGCAGTCCTTCACGCCGGCGATGGCGGGGAGGGCGGCGAGGCGCAGCATGGTCTCGTTCGTCATGTTGACGCCGGTGCGGTAGGGGATGTTGTAGATCAGGAGCGGCTTCACGCTATGCGCGGCGAGGGCCGCGAAATGCCGCTCGAGCCCGGCCTGCGAGGGGCGCGTGTAGTAGGGGCAGGCGACCAGATAGCCCGCGACCGGCAAATGCGCCGTGCGCTCCAGCTGCTTCACCAGCTTGGCCGTGTCGCTGCCGGAAAGGCCGAGATAGACCGGCAGGCCGCCCTCGAGCTCGGCCGCGGCGATCGCGACCAGCCGCTCGGTCTCGGCCTCGTCGAGGGTCAGGCCTTCGCCGGTGGTGGCGGCCAGGATCAGCCCGTCGATCGGCTGGATCGCGTAGTGCCGGCACAGGCGGCGAAGCGATGTCTCGTCGAGGGCGCCGTCCCGGAACGGCGTCACCAGCGGCAGCCACAGGCCCTGCAGCGGCGTTCTCTCTGTCGGTGGGGTCGTCATGATGCTCGTCTCCTTCGGTCTGGCTGGGAGCCGGAGGGAGACGGGGGGCACCGCGCCCAAGAAAAAACCCCGTCCGTTTCCGGCGGGGTCCTTGGATCGCTCTATGCGTCAGCCGTTCAGCGCGCGCGCAAATCCTCGGTCCCCCACCCGGTGGACTTTCGATTTTGCATGGCGGCTACGTGCTTGCGCATGGGCGCGACTTTCGGTGAGGCGGGGGTCGCTGTCAACCCGCGCTGGCGGCGTCGCCGATCGAAACGCGGCCGGCTGTGACAATCCGGGCATAGACGCCGAGGCAGGCCTCGTTGTCCGCCGCCAGCGCGCGGAGCACGCCGGTATCGGTGCCGAGGCCGGCCTGGGGCATCGTCGTCACGACGCAGCGTTCGGTGGCTTCGGTGACGGCGAGGCGGAGGCTGCCGATGGCGATCTCGCGGCCGATCCAGGCCTGTTCGGTGCGTTCGGCGCCGGGCATCGACAGCAGGATGTTGGGGCGGAAGCGGCGGGGATCGATGGCGCTGGCGGGAAGCCGCGCCTGCAGCCAGTCGAGCGAGGCGGTGGTGAGGATATGGATCGGCGCGGCGTCGAAATGCGACACCTCGCCCTCGCGGCCCAAGGTCACCGGCTGGCCCAGCGTTTCGCTGAGCGCAGCATGGATGGCGGGATCGTCGCCGCGGCGCCTCTGCCCGTCCGGAAAGGTGACCACCGGCGTGTCGCCGTCGAGGGCAGCGGCGAAGCCGAGCAGCCCGTCGATGCGGCGGAAGCGCCGGGTGTTCTTGCCGCTGCCGAACTTGCCCTCGGCGGTGTGTACGGCAAAGAGCCGGTCGCCGGTGAGTCCGCGCAGATCGGCGGCGAGGCTCTCGGCCGCCTCGCCCTGCATCGACTTCACCGGATAGCGCCAGAGACCGGCAACGACGGCCATCACGAGTTAACCTTCGACTGGGGAGCGGGTGGCCTTCGCCGAGGGGCGGGCCTGGAAAGCGTCGAACCAGGCGGCGAGGCGGGGGAAGTGGCCCAAGGCATCGGCGCCTTCGGGAGCGAGGCGGAACAGCGCCAGCATCGGCGCCATCCATAGATCGGCGAGGGTGAGGGAGCCGGATTCGTGCAGCCGGTCGATCTCGCGCAGGATGCGGTCTGCCTGCGGGAGTGCCGAGGCGATCTTCGCTTCATCCGGCGCGCGGCCCTGGCGCGGGCCGCTGACCCGTTCGACGAAGACGTCCCAGACGAGGATGCGGAAACCGTAGGCATCCATGATCGAGACGATCTGATTCATGCGGGCCCGGGCTTTCGGATCCTGCGGCTGCAGTCCCGGCCCGGGAAAGCCTTCGTCGATATAGCGGGCGATGGCGCCGGTCTCGTAGAGCCGGAAGCCATCATGATCCAATACGGGAATACGGCCGAAGGGATGGCGGAGCACGTGCTCGGGCGGCGGGCCGCCGGGGCGAAAGACATCGACCTCATGAAGATCGAAGGCGACGCCCTTCTCGATCAGGGCGAGGCGCGCGATCCGGGTATAGACGCTGTAGGTCGCACCGTAGAGAGCGAGGCTCATCGCGGCTGCATCAATTTGATGGGGCTATCCGCGGGGTCGCCGGTGAAGAGGCGGCGACAGCCTTCGAGCGGCTCGGCCTCGACGATGCGGCAGCCGGCGGCGGCGAGTTTCGCGCGCAGCGTGGCGAGATCGTCGACCAGCAGCGCCGGATGCGCCTTGCGCGCCGGGCGGAAGTCGGCCTCGACGCCGAGATGCAGCTTCAGCGGCCCGTCCTCGAACCAGCAGCCGCCGCGTTTCGCCAGATGCGGCGGCTTCGGCGTTTCCGGAATGCCGAGGAGGACGGTGTAGAAGGCCCGCGCCTCGGCCTCGCGGCCGGCCGGCATGGCAAGCTGAAGGTGTTCGATCGCCCGGATGGTCATGACCGTTCCCCCTGGACCGGAGGAACGGTCTAACCCTCCGCCGGGCCTGCGGCAACTAGCGCCGGCCGCGGCGATCGTCCCAGCGGTCGTGGTCGCGGTGATGGTGGTTATGGTGCTTCGGCGGCGCGCTGTAGTAGTAGCCCGGCGCGTAGTAGGTCGGCCTGCGGTCGTGGTGATCGACACAGGCGCCGAGCAGCAGCGCCGCGCCCAAGGTGGCGAAAGCCGCGAGGCGCAGGCGGCCCTGACCGGCGATCGCCGTTTCCAGTTTCCCAAACCCAAGCTTCCGACCGGTGGTCATTGTCCTTCTCCTGGGCGGCCGTGGCGGGGATCCGCCTATCGTCGCCGGGATGGACTGTCAGGGCCGCTCGCGTCCGAAACATGGCGAAACAAAGCGCGAGCCGTGGCCGTGGATCACTCTATTTCGTCACCGGCGGCGCGCAGGATTCCGGCGGCTCGTCCGTTACGCTTGGCCCAGTCTGGTTTCGAGATAGGCGGCTTCCCTTTTTCGGCGCGTCGGATAGCTGTCGCCGAAGTCGCGCAGTTCGGCGATGACGCCCGGCCAGTCCTGACCGCAGGCGGCGGTCCAGAAATTCGGCGTCCGCTTCCTGAGGTTGGTGCCGTACTGGAAGGCGACGGAGGCGATCACTGTCTGCGCCGCTCCGGGCAGATCGTCGAAGGGGACGACGCCGTCCGCGTCGTAGCTCTGCCGGAGCGCCTCGACGGTGCGCGTGTGAACCGCCTTGTCGAGCAGCCCCGCTTCGGCGGCCGTGATCGAAAGCGGTGCCGCGGCGAGAGCTGCGACGGCCTCCGCCTTGCGCTTGCCGAGATAGGGACCCAGGCGATTGGCGAGCGATGCAGGCAGGCCGAGGGCTGCGATGTCGGCGGCTTTCCGCTGCCCGAGGTCCACGCCGCTGGCGATGGTGACGCCACTATCGCTGCCGGTGGGATTGGGGACATAGCCCTTCAGAACCCGCGCTCCTTCCAGGCCTTCGATGAACTGCCAGTCGATCGCCATGACGATATCCCTCAAAAGATGTATTGAAATAATTATACTTCCATAGATAACTATCTTGAAGGGATTGATTGCATAGCGGCTGCATCTGCGTGAGAATCTTGGGGGAGAACATGCGGCGGGGCTGGATAATCGCGCTTCTTGCACTGAGCGGTTGCACCTCGGTCAAGGGATTTCCGGAGCCTTACGTGGATCCGGAGGCCGAGCTGAAAGCTCTCGCCACTTACCTCGACCCGAAGGTGATCACGCAGATCAAGGAGAAGCGCGACGGAGAGAAGGAGGCATGGCGGAACGAGGTGATCGAAGGCCGCATCATGGCCGACGATATCCGCTATCGGCAGTTCCAGCAGGTTCTCTACCTGGAGGCGACCGGGACACATATCGGAACCGACTGGGTCGTTCTGGGTCTCACCGGTGCCGGCGCCCTGGCCGGAAAAGGCGCCAACGTGCTTTCAGCCATCGCCGCGGGCGTGACCGGCGGGCGCGCCTCCTTCGACAAGAACGCCTTTTACGACAAGACCATGCCGGCGCTGTTGGCGGCGATGGACGCCAAGCGGGCCCAAATCCTTCTCCGCATCCGGCAGGGCGAGGGGCGGAGCATTGCGGAGTACCCGCTTACGGCGGCGCTGAACGACGTCGCCGCCTACCGGATGGCCGGAACAATTCCCGGTGCGCTGACCGATCTGACAGCGGCTGCGGGGGCCGCGTCCCAGGATGCGCAGGAAAAGCTCAATGCTTTGCGTTTTGACGCAGTACTTACTGATTCAGTTGCAGACGAAATGGTTAAAATATCAAACTATGTAGCTAGTATAAAAAATAATGAAGAAGACTTGAAAAAAGTCAGCGCGGCGCTTGGTGTTGATATAAAAGCCAGTAAGAATTTATTTGCAGATACAATAAAGAAAGTAAATGAAATTAAAAATGTAAAAGAAATAGAAGATGCAAAAAAATACATCAATAAAACAATGAGAAAGGATGTAATAAAATGATCGAGATGGAATTTAATGGAAATACCTCTCTCGCAGATCTGGAAATTTTTATGCGCCAGCGTGAACGGGCTGCGGGAACGATCATTTCATTCGGGATCAAAAGCGGTGGATACAATTATGTCCAGTTTGATGAGAATGGGCTGCCGATTGACCATCAAGCCCATCCGATCGAACTAAAGCCTACTGTGGGTGGAGCGCCGATAGCTCCGGCGGGCTTCAGCTTAGTCCACCAAGCTGACTGTCTGGTCCTGGGCGCGAAGCAGAACCTCGCGCTGTTCCGCAAGTAGCGCCGGATCGGTTTACAGACGCGGGCTTCAGCTAGCCTTTGAGGCTGTCGCGGAGCAGAATCAGCGCCGCTTCGGCGAAGGCGATCATGTTGGCTTCGCGATCGGCGGAATCGGTGCGGACGGTCCTGGTTTTGGAGACGCGGCCGATGATGCCCACACAGGTATGACCGGCCGGATCGCCGTAGCGGTTGCCGGTCGGACCGGCGGCGCCGGCTTCGGCGAGGCCCCAGACCGCATTCACCCTGCCGCGCACCGTCTCCGCCATCATGGCGACATAGGGCTCGGTGGAACTGCGCATGCCTTCCGGCAGGCGTTCCAGGCCGAGGAAGCCGCGGCCGGCGGGTCGCGAATAGGTGACGCTGCCGCCGATGAAATAGGCGGAGGCGCCGCCGACCGAGAGGAGGGCGGCGGAGACGAGGCCGCCGGCCGAGGATTCGGAAACGGCGATGGTTTCCTTGCGGGCGAGCAGCTCCTTGGCGCATTCCTGCGCCAGCGCGGTGAGGTTGGCGGGAATCATGCGGCGTTCCTCCGGTTTCTTTCCTGACTGGTCGCTTCGACGTCGATCTCGGCGCGCCGGCCCTTCAGCACCACGCCGTAGTCGCGGCGCGCCGATTCCGGGCTGACCACGCCGTCGCGCACGTCGCGACGCACGCGTTCGGGCTCGCGGGTGAGCGGATCGCCGACGCCACCGCCGCCGGGCGAGGCGACATACAGATGCGCGGGCCCGAAGCGGTCGAGGCCGAATTGCGGTACTTCCACCCGGCCGCGCCCGGCCGATTCCACCACCATCTCGCCCGCCGCGCCGAAGCCGCCGCCGTCGATGCCGTAGCCGGTCTGGTAGCGCAGGCCCTCGCCGCGGAAGGTGTAGTCGGCAGCGTCGGGCTGGGTCGCCTCGTAGATCACGCCGGTGCCGCCGCGGAAGGCGCCGAGGCCGCCGCCATCGGTGCGGAATTCGTGGCGGGTGATGTGCACGGGATAGAGCTGCTCGTAGACCTCGACATCGGGGATGACGAGGCCGCCCAAGGCGATCAGGAGGCCGATCTGGTTGAAGCCGTCACGCCCCGGCACGGCGCCGCCGCCGGCCATGCCGTTCCAGTGGTAGAGGACGTAGCGCTGGCCGTTCGGACGTGTGCCGGAGCTGATGTTGTGGATGGTCTTGCCCCAGCCGGCGCAGGCGCGCGAGGGATCGGCCTGGGCCATCGCCTTCCACACCGCATGCACGATCTCATGCGCCACGAAGACGGTGCACATGGTCATCGGCGCCGGCGGCTTCGCGTTCACCACGCTGCCCTCGGGCGCGACGATCTTCACACAGCGGAAGGTGCCCTCGTTCCGCGGCAGGTCGGGCTCGAAGAAGGAGGCGAGCGCCATGTAGACGGCGGAATAGGTGTTCGCGAGCGAAGAGTTCTTGAAGCCCCGCATCTGCGGGTCGGTGCCGGTGAAGTCGACCGTCAACCCTTCGTCGCCCAGCGTCAGCTTCACCCGGATGACGGTGTCCTTCAGCTCGAAGCAGTCGTTGTTGGTGTAGTCGGAAGCCTCGTAGACGCCGTTCGGCAGATCCTTCAGCGCGGCGCGGAAGCGCCGGTCGGCATGGGACAGGATGCCTTCGAAAAGGTCGAGTGCCAAGCCGGCGCCGGCCTCGCGGACCAGGGCGGCGATGCGCTCGGCCCCGATGCGGGTCGAGCCGATCATGGCGCGGAGGTCGCCGTCGAGCAGTTCCGAGGTGCGGCTGTTGATCAGGAGTAGCTGCCAGAGATCGTCGCGGAGCACGCCCTTCTCGATCAGCTTCAGCACGGGAAGGCGGATGCCCTCGTGGAAGATCTCGGTGGCGGCCGAGTTGTAGGTGCCGGCCGCCCCGCCGCCGATATCGGACTGATGCGCGCGGTTGCAGGCGAAGGCGACCAGTGCGCCGTCGACGAAGACCGGCCGGGCGATCACCCAGTCGGGCAAGTGGTTGCCCCCCGCGACGTAGGGGTCGTTCAGCAGGAAGACGTCGCCGTCCTCGATCCGGCCGCCGAAGACCCGGAGGATGGCGCGCACCGAGAAGCCGCCGCCGCCGGTATGGATGGGGATGCCGTCGGCCTGGGAGACGAGCGTGCCGTTCGGATCGGCGATGAAACAGGAGAAGTCGTGGGACTGGTTGAAGATCGGGCTGCGCGCCGTGCGCGTCATCACCCAGCCCATCTGCTTGGCGATATGGTCGAGGCGCTTCTGGGTCAGCGCCAGCTGGACGGGATCGAGGGTGCTCATGCCGTCATCCATTTTTCTAGCCCTCCCTCGGCGCGAGACGGGGGAGGGTTGGGTGGGGGTGGTGAAGTCTGGAGCACCGTATCGTTTGCGGCACCGCCCCCACCCCGACCCTCCCCCACGCTTCGCGCGAGGGAGGGAGAGTCACGCATGCTCATGCGGCGGCCCTCACGGCGATGTCGAAATTGCCGCTGTCGTCGACGAGCAGCTTGTCGCCCGGGCCGATGACCACGGTGGTGGTGGCTTCCTCGACGATGGCGGGGCCGTCGAGGGCGTGGCCGGGGTGCAGGTCCGCACCCGCATAGACCGGCGTCTCGGTCCAGCCGTGCTTCTCGTCGTGCCAGACCGGGCGGCGGTCGATCGGCTTCGCTGCGCCGGTGCCGGGAGCGGGTCGGACGGGGATCAGGCGGTCGACCAGGCCGATGCCGATGACGCGAAGCGCTGTGATTTCGATGGTGCCGCCGGGCTGGATATGGCCGTAGAGGCGGTCGTGCTCAACCTCGAACTGCTTCCTGATCGCCGCCGGATCGAAGCCGTCGGCGAGCTCGATACGGATGGCGTATTGCTGGGCGACGTAGCGCAGGTCGAGCAGGCGGCGATAGCGGCTGCCGCCGGCGTCGAATCCTTCCGCCTTCATTCCGGCCTCGGCCCGGGCGGCGAGATCGGCGAAGCCGGCCTCCAGCGCCGGCCGGTCGGCGGCGTCGAGATCGGCGAAATGGACCTTGAGATAATCCTGGCGCACGTCGGTGTTGAGCATGCCGAGCGCGCAGAAGGCGCCGGCGAGGCGGGGCATGTAGCAGCGCGGGCTGCCGAGCGCGCGGGCCACGGAGACGCCGTGCATCGGGCCGGCCCCGCCGGCGGCGACGAGGGTGAAGCGCCGCGGGTCGTAGCCGCGCTCGATGCTCATCCGCTCCACCGCGTGCAGCAGGTTCTGCTCCAGCAGGCGGAGGATGCCGGCGGCGGCACGCTCCATCGAGAGGCCGAGCGGCTTTGCCACCCTGGTCTCGATCGCGGTCCTGGCCAGGGCGGCGTCGAGGTTGATGGCGCCAGCGGCATAGGGGCCTGGGCGAAGCCGGCCGAGCACCAGATGCGCGTCGGTGACGGTGGGATCGGGATTGCCGCGGCCGAAGCAGGCGGGGCCGGGATTGGCCCCGGCGCCGCGCGGACCGACGAACAGCATGCCGGCCGCATCCACACCGGCGATGGTGCCGCCGCCGGCACCGACCGTGTGGATCTCCACCGCCGGGATGGCGGCATGGTAGCCGTCGACCATGATCTCGTCGGTGGCGGCGACCTCGCCCTTGCTCATCAGCGCCACGTCGCAGCTGGTGCCGCCGATCTCCATGGAGATGAAGTCGTCGGTCTTCGCGGTGGCGCGGAAGTACTGCAGCGCGCCGACACCGGCCGCCGGACCGGAGAGGAGAAGTTGCACCGGGCGGTCGGCGATCTGCTCCACCGAGACGGCGCCGCCGTTCGATTGCACCATCAAGAGCGAATGCCGCAGGCCGAGCTGGCGCAGTTTCTGGTTCAGGTTGGCGAGATAGGGGACGACGCGCGGGCCGATATAGGCGTTCAGGACAGCGGTCGAACCGCGCTCGTATTCGCCGATCACCGGGGCGACGGCGGAGGAGAGCGTGATCTTGCCGGCCCATTTGCCGTTCAGGATCTTCGCCGCCGCCTGTTCATGGGTGCCGTCGGCATAGGCGTGCAGGAAGCAGATGGCGACCGTCTCCACGCCTTCCTCGGCGAAGACGGCGGCGGCCGCCTCGATATCCTTGGCCGGGACGGCCGCGATCTCCTTGCCGTCGGGGCCGATGCGCTCGCCGACGGGGAGGCGCAGGTAGCGCGGCACCAGCACCGGCGGGAAGGGTGCACGATGGTCCCACTGGTCCTCGCGGATGCCGCGGCGGATCTCGATACTGTCGCGGAAGCCTTCGGTCACCAGCATGCCGACGACGGCCCCCTTGCCTTCGAGCAACGTGTTGGTGGCGACGGTGGAACCGTGGATCAGGAGCGCGGTGCCGGCCATCAGTTCGGGCAGCGCGAGCCCTGCCTTCTCCGCCGCCTGGGCGAGCGCGCCCACCACGCCTTCGGACGGATCGGCAGGTGTCGAGGGCACCTTGGCGACGAGGAGATGCCCGGTCGCATCGGCCAAGACCAGGTCGGTGAAAGTGCCGCCGACATCGACGCCGATGCGCCAGGGGGCTTCAAGGGAAGTGGCGGACATGGTGCTTGCTGTCACTCGACTTCTTGGTGGCGGAAGGGGGAATGGTGTTCTTCGAGGAACTCGATCTCCTGTGCCACATGGGCGCGCTCCTGCTCCAGGTAGCGCTCCACCGCCTGGGCGAAGCCGGGATCGCGGATCCAGTGCACCGAATACGTGGTTTTGGGCAGATAGCCGCGGGCGAGCTTGTGCTGGCCTTGAGCGCCCGCTTCGACGCGGGGCAGCTTGTGCTCGATGGCGTAGTCGATGGCGCGGTAGTAGCAGAGCTCGAAATGCAGGAAGCGATGCTCTTCCGTGCAGCCCCAGTAGCGGCCATACAGCGTATCGGCGCCCAGCATGTTCAACGCACCGGCGATGTAGCGGCCGTTCCGTCTCGCCAGGAACAGTACGACCCTGTCGGCCATGCGCTGGCCCAGGATGGAGAAAAAGCGGCGATTCAGGTAGGGTCGGCCCCATTTCCGGGCGCCAGTATCCATGTAGAATTCATACATGGCGTCCCAGTGCTTCTCGTTGATCGCAGGTCCTGAGACCGTCTCGATCTCGATGCCATTCTCGATCGCCGCCTCGCGTTCCTTCCTGAGGCCCTTGCGCTTCCGCGAGGCGAGGTCGGTCAGGAAGTCGTCGAAACAGCCGTAGCCCTTGTTCTCGAAGTGGAACTGCTCGCCGGTTCGCTGCAGGAAACCCAGCGCCTTGGCAGCTTCCCATTCGTCCTCGGTGCAGAAGGTGACGTGCAGCGAAGAGAGCTTTTCCCGGCGGCCGTATTCGGATGCCCCGGCCAGCAGCGCCTGTTTCGCCGGGCCGGGATCGACATCGGGGCGGACCAGGAGGCGCGGGCCCGGCACCGGCGTGAAGGGCACGCAGATCTGCAGCTTCGGGTAGTAGGAACCGCCGACGCGATGATAGGCGTCAGCCCAGCCGTGATCGAAGACATACTCACCTTGCGAATGGGTTTTCGCGTACATCGGCGCGCAGCCGAGCGTGCCGCCCTTGCCGTCTTCCAGCACGAGGTGGCGCGGGGCCCAGCCGGTCTTGGGCGAGACGCAGCCGGCTTCCTCCAGCGCCAGGAGAAAGGCGTGCGAAAGGAATGGATTATCCTCGCCCGCGCAGGCATCCCAGGCGGCGGCATCGATATCGGCGATGGCCCCATGCACGCGGAGCGTCGCCGAGCCGCTCACGGTCGGAAGCCCTCGAAGATCATGTTGTCGGCATGCTTCGCCGCGACCGCGCGCTGTTCCGGCGTCTTCACCGTCCAGGTCAGCACCGGCTTGCCGGCCGCCCTGGCTCGATCGGTGAGGGGGGCGGGCAGCAGCTTCACGTCATAGGCGATGAAATCAGGATCGCCGTGACCGGCGGCGAGTTTTGCCTTCAGCGCCACACGTTCCGCCTCCGTGAGA
Source organism: bacterium (assembly GCA_022844005.1). Taxonomy (GTDB): domain Bacteria; phylum Pseudomonadota; class Alphaproteobacteria; order Ferrovibrionales; family Ferrovibrionaceae; genus Desertibaculum. The sequence goes on from JALHMN010000023.1 coordinate 19,221, forward strand.
GAGGACATGGCGTCGGGGTCGGTGGCGATCTGGCCGCGCGGGACATGTGGCGCATGGACCTCGAACCAGGCGACGACATCGGGGGCGAAGGACTGGATGGCGTAGTCGCCGGCATAGTCCTTCAGCACCGACCAACTGGCGGCGGCGAGTTTCTCGGCAGTGGCGTCGCCGTAGTTCTTCACCTCGATCAGGAGTGGCACCCGGCCAGCCACGAGGTCTAGGAAGGCGGCGAAGGTGGGAGCGTTTTCGCCGGTGCCGAGGATGGAGAGCTTCCCGAGTTCCGCCGAAGTCAGGGCATCGGTCTTGCCTTCCGCCCCGGTCAGCCTCTTCAGGTCGCCGTCGTGGAAGACCATCGGCACGCCGTCGGCGGCCAGACGGACATCGCATTCGATGGCGAAGCCCGCCTCCATCGCCGCGCGGAAGGCGGCGACGGAGTTTTCCGGGATACCCTTCCCGATGTCATGCAGGCCGCGATGAGCGACCGGTACGCTTCTGAGCCAGGACTTCGTCACGCGACCTCGAACACGGCTTCGACCTCGACGGCCACGTTGCGGGGGAGAGAGCCGGCGCCGACGGCGGAGCGCGCATGCCGCCCCTTGTCGCCGAACACTTCCACCATCAGGTCGGAGCAGCCGTTCACCACTTCCGGCTGCTGGGTATAGCCCTCGATCGCGTTGACAAAGCCGACCAGCTTGACGCAGCGGACGACCTTGTCGAGGTCGCCCTCGCAGGCGCTCTTCAGATGCGCCAGCAGATTGACGCCGCAGAGCCGCGCCGCCTTCTTCGCATCCTCCATATTGATCTCCTTGCCGACCCGGCCGATGAACTTCAGCTCGCCGTGCAGGTTCGGCACCTGGCCCGAGACATAGACGAGGTTGCCCGTCTTCACGAAGGGGACGTAGTTCGCCACCGGCTTCGCCGGTGTCGGCAGGTCCACGCCCAGCGCCTTGAGGCGGTTGTCGATCTCGCCCATCTGTCGTCCTCCTTCTTGCTTGTCACTCACCCGCCGGGGCGGCCACCGGCACCGCTGTCGAGGCGGATACCGATATTCTTGGTCTGCACGTAGTTGAGCAAGGCCTCCTGACCCTTCTCGCGCCCGTAGCCGGAGCGCTTGGTGCCGCCGAAGGGGGTCTCCACCCCGCCGGCGAACCATTCGTTGACGAAAACCTGGCCTGCCACCAGGCGATCCGCGGCCCAGTGCGCCGTGCGCAGGTCCTTCGTGTAAACCCCGGCGCAGAGGCCGTATTCCGTCCCGTTGGCGAGCTCGATCGCCTGTTCGGGATCGTCGAAGATCTGGATCGCGAGAACCGGCCCGAAGACTTCCTCCCGCGCGATGGTCATGTCGGGCGTCACGCCGGCGAAGACGGTCGGCTGCATGAAATGGCCCGGCCCGCCGAGACGCCGCCCGCCGGAGACGGCTTGCGCGCCTTGCTGTTCGGCGGCGAGGCAGAAGGCTTCCACCTTGTCGAGCTGGGGGCCGGAGATGAGCGGGCCGATGTCCTTCCCCTCGATGCCCGGACCGATGGAGAGCGAGGCGGCCTTGGCGGCGATGCGTTCGACCATCTCGGCATGCACCTTCCGGTGGACGACGAGGCGAGACTGGGCGGAGCACACCTGGCCGGCATTCGAGAAGATACCGGCGGCGGTGGAGGCGGTGACCTGGTCGAGATCGGCGTCGGGGAAGACGATGCCGGCCGACTTGCCGCCGAGTTCCATGATGCAGGGAAGCACCCGTTCGGCGGCGGCGCGAAGGATGTTCTGACCGGTCTTCACCGAGCCGGTGAAGACGATGTGGTCGATATCGGGATGCGAGGCCAAGGCCGCGCCGCAATCATGGCCATAGCCGCAGAGGATGTTGACCGCGCCCGCCGGCACGCCGGCGCGTTCGCAGGCCTCGGCGATGAAATAGCAGGAGAGCGGCGAGAGCTCGGGAGATTTCAGCACTACGCAGTTGCCGGTGGCGAGCGCGCAGGCGACCGAGCGGGCGGCGATCTGCAGCGGGAAGTTCCAGGGCACGATCTGGGCCGAGACGCCGAAAGGGGCGGGCACGGTGTAGTCGACATAGCCGGCGCCGAGCGGGATCATCCGCCCTTCCAGCTTGTCGGTGGCGCCGCCGTAATAGGTGAAGTAGCGCGAGGCGGCCATGGCCTCGTTCTTCGCGCCGCCAAGGGTCTTGCCGTTGTCGAGGCATTCGACGAGCGCGATCTCGTCGGCCAGCAACTCCATCTGCCGGCCGATCTCGAGCACCATGCGGCCGCGGGTCATCGGGCGCATGTCGATCAGGGTGCGGGCCTTGAAACGGGCGCGGGCGGCTGCGACGGCGAGGTCGACATCGGCGCGGGTGGCGCGGGCCACCTCGGCGATCTGCTCGCCGGTCGCCGGGTTCTCGATCGCGATGCGGCCGCCCTCGGCCGCGTCGATCCAGCGGCCGCCGATGTAGTTCTGCCAATAGGTCTTGATACGCGTGTCGGTCATCAGGTCCCTCCCGGGAGGGACAGATTAGCGTCCCGATGCCCCGCCGCCTATGCGGCGTAGTCGGGTTCCTCGCGGTCGAGGATGCGCTTCAGCGCTGCAAAATGGGAATAGACCTGGGTCTTGTCGGAGGCGATCTGCTCGGCCGTCTTCTTCGCCACGGCGGCCGTGGCCCGCTTCAGGGGTTTCCCCGTCCACTGGGCGTAGATCTGCACCTGGGCGGCGCGCTCGAGGTAATAAAGGTCGTCATAGGCGGAAGCGACGTCCGGCCCGGTGACGATGACGCCGTGGTTGGCGAGAAACAACACTTCCGCGTCCCGCAGCTTGGCGCACATGCGGTCGCCCTCGGAATTGTCCAGCGCCAGGCCGTTGTATTCGTCGTCATAGGCGGTGCGGCCGAGGAAACGCAGCCCGTTCTGCGTCGTCTCGTATTCCAGGCGGCCCTGGTCGATCGAGGTGATGGCGGTGGCGAAAGGCATGTGCGTGTGCAGCACGCAGGCGGCTTTCGGCTGGTTCACGTGGATGCGGGCGTGGATATAGAAGGCTGTCGCCTCGACCGTGTGCTTGCCCTCGAGCACGTTGCCGTCGGGGTCGATGAGGACGATGTCGGAGGCCTTGACCTCGGACCAGTGCAGCCCCTGCGGATTGATCAGGATGCGGTCGCGGCTACCGGGGACCAGCAGGCTGAAATGGTTGCAGATGCCTTCGTGCAGGCCCTGGCGCACCGCGAGGCGAAGCGCCGCGGCGAGGTCGATCCGCGCCTGCCAGATCGGATCGTTGCGGCCGGTTGCTGTGGTCACTGCACGCCCTCCCGTTCAGGTACCTTCTCGGTTGCAGGATACACCGTCTCGACCTCGACCGGCTTCCTCAGTTTCTGCCGCTTGTGGTAGCGCACGGCGAGCCAGACCATGACGGCGAAGCCGGTGAGCATGACGAGGCCGAAACCCTTGGCGATGTCGCCCAGGACCGCCTCGAATGCCTGGCCCAGCAGGTAGCCCGACCAAGCGAAGATATTGGCCCACATGCCGGCAGCGATGAAGTTCAGGATGAAGAAGCGCGTCCATGTCACGTTCGACATGCCGAGCGCGATCGAACTGAAATTCCGCACGCCGTAGATGAAGCGGAAGGAGAGGATGAAAGCCGTGTTGTACTTCTCGGCGAGCAGCATCGCCGTATCGATGCCGGCACGCCACTTCGGGAAGCGCTCCACCAGCTGGCGGCCGAACTTGCGACCGAGAAAGAACCACGTCTGGTCGCCGCAGAAGGAGCCGATCCAGGCCGCGCCGATCAACCAGTAGATGTTCAGATAGCCTTCGTGACAGGCATAGCCTGCAAAAATGACAAAGGTTTCACCCTCGACATAGGTCCAGGCGAAGGTGATCAGATAGAAAAGGCTCTCGTATTCCTGGATGAGATTGAGAACAGTCTCCACGGGGTACCGCCGGTCGGATCGCTTGTTTCGCGGTTCGGCCGCCGACCGTATTTCCCCTGCCGGAAATCGGGCTGGCTGACGACGCCGCACCATAAGGCCGTGCCCGCATGTCGTCGAGGGCGGCCTCGATCCGCCGGCCGTCGCCCAATACGAACACGGACAACCTAGCCGGCGGATGATTGCGGAATTGTTGCGCCGGTCAGAAGGCGCTGTTGAAGGTGCCTCCATCCATGAGGAGGTTCTGGCCGACGATGAAGCCGGCGGACGAACTGCAGAGGAAGGCGCAGGCGTCGCCGAACTCCTCAGGCCGGCCGACGCGTTTGGCCGGAATGGCCTGCTCGCGCTCGCGGGTGAGGTCCTCCAAGGGGCGGTTGAGCTTTTTGGCGTTGTTGGCGAGACCGCCACGGTAGCGGTCGGTGTCGAAAGGACCCGGCAGCAGGCTGTTGATGGTGACGTTGGCATGGGCGACCGACCGCGCCACGCCGGCGACGAAGGCGGTGAGGCCGGCGCGGGCGCCGGAGGACAGGTCGAGGCCGAAGAGCGGCATGCGGACCGAGCCCGAGGTGATGTTGACGATGCGGCCGAACTTGCGCGCCATCATGCCGTCGACCACCGACTGGATCAGTTCGATCGGGGTCACCATGTTGGAGACGACGCCGGTCAGGATGGCGTCGCGGTCGAGTTCGCGGAAATCCTTGAAGGGCGGCCCGCCGGCATTGTTGACCAGGATGTCGGGCTCCGGGCAGGCGGCGAGCAGCTTCGCCTGGCCTTCCTTCGTGGTCACGTCGGCGGCCACGGCGATGATGGTGGCGCCGGTCTCCTTGCGGATCTCCTCCGCCGTCTTCTGCAGGCGCGCCTCGTCGATGCCGTTCACAACGACGACGCAGCCGGCGCGGGCCAGCGAGGTGGCGCAGGCCCGGCCGAGGCCGCGGCTGGATGCGCAGACGATGGCCTTGCGGCCCTTGATACCGAGATCGAGCATGGTCTCCTCCCCAGAGTTGGCGGCAATCTAGCCTATCAATCGGTTTCGGTCAGGATGCCGGCGAAGAGCACGGGATCGACGTTGCCGCCGGAAGCGACGACGACCGTGGTCTTGCCCCATCCGGTGACCTTTCCGGTCAGAATGCCGGCGAGGGCCACGGCGCCGCCCGGCTCGACGACGAGCTTCAGTTCGAGGAAGGCGCGGCGCATCGCGGCCTTCACCTCGGCATCGGTCACCACCACGCCGGCGGCGAGCGTTCGCGCGTTCACCGCCCAGGTGATCTCGCCCGGCGAGGGGGCCATCAGCGCGTCGCAGAGCGTGGCGGCTCCCGGATTGATCGAGACCGGCTTTCCCGCGGCGATCGACTGGGTGTGATCGTCGTAGCCGTCGGGCTCGGCCACGATGATCCGGCAGTCCGGATGGAAGGCCTTGACCGCGATCGAGACGCCGGCGATCAGGCCGCCGCCGCTGGCCGGGACGATCACTTGGTCGGGCGTCACGCCGAGATCGCGGCATTGCTGAACGATCTCGAGCCCGACGGTGCCCTGGCCGGCGATGACGCCGGGATCGTCATAAGGCTTGACCAGCGTGGCGCCGGTTTCGGCGGCGATCTTCGCCCCGATCGCCTCCCGGTTCTCGGTCAGGCGGTCGTAGGTGACGACCGTGGCGCCGTAGCCCTGGGTGTTGCGGATCTTGATCGCCGGCGCGTCGGCCGGCATCACGATGGTGGCCGGGCAGCCGAGCAGCGCCGCCGCGCGGGCGACGCCCTGGGCGTGATTGCCGGAGGAGAAGGCGACGACGCCGCGGCCGCGATCCTCCAGCGGGATCTGGCTGATGCGGTTGTAGGCGCCGCGGAACTTGAAGGAGCCGGTGCGCTGCAGCACCTCCGCCTTCACCAGCAGCCGGCCGCCCGTCTGCTCGTTCAGTCCGGGCGATTCGACGAGGGGGGTACGGACTGCGACTGGACCTAGCAATTCGGCGGCGGCCCAGAGATCGGCGAGGGTCGGCAGGTCAGAAGGCGCCGAGGAATTCATGCAAGGTGCTCCGGAAAGGTTCTTCGTGCGGCAGCGGAACATGGCCGCGGTTGGGGACGAGGAGGCGTTTCAGGTCGGGCTTCTCCACCGCCATGCGCTCGAAGGTCTGCTGATCCAGCACATCGGAGAGCGCCCCGCGGACGGCGAGGGTGGGGATGGGCTTCAGGGCGGCGAAGAGAGGCCAGAGATCGGGTACCGGCATGGCCACCTGCTCGCGCAGCGCGTCGCCGATCTTCAGGTCGTAGTCGAAGCGCAGGTTGCCCGCCGCCGGGTCCGGCGTCAGGTTGTCGAGCGCCGAACGCATCCAATGGCTCTCGTCGATGCCGGGATAGGCACCCTGGAACTGGGCCCGGAAGGCGAGCGCGGCTTCCTCGTAGCTGGCGAAGCGGCTGTCCTGGCCCACATAGGCGGCGATCCGCTGGCGGCCGTTCTCGTCGACAACCGGCCCGATGTCGTTCAGCACCACGCCCGCGATCATCTGCGGCACCGCCGCGGCGAGCCCCATGCTGACGAGGCCGCCGAGCGAGGTGCCCAGCAGGGCGACGCGGCCGATCCCGGCATGCACCAGGACGGAGAGCACGTCCTGCACGTAGGTCGGCGGGGCGTAGTTGTGCCAGTCGGGGTCGTAGTCGGAGCGTCCGCGGCCGCGGAAATCCAGCGCCAGCACGCGCCGGGTCGCGGCGAGATCGAGGGCGATCGGGTGGAAGTCCTTCGAATTCCGCGTGAGCCCGGGCAAGCAGAGAAGCGGCGTCCGGCCGCCCTGCGCGGGGCCGTAGTCGCGATAGTACAGGCGTAGCCCCTCGGTGCTGGGGGCGAAGACTTCACGAAACTCGCTCATGGATGCACCAATCCGGGAAGCGCTGAAAGATCGTCGAGTGTCGAGAGGACCCGGCCCGGCAGCCGCTCGACCGGCTGGCGGAAGCGATTGATCCAGACGACCCGGAAGCCGAAATGCGCCGCCCCATGCGCATCCCAGCCGTTCGAGGAAAGGAACAGGACCTCGTCCTTCGCAATCCCGAAATGCCCGGTGGCGAGAGCATAGACGGACGGATGGGGCTTGTAGACTCCCACCGCCTCCACCGAGAGGACCGCGTCGAGATCAGGCGCGATCCCGGCATTGCCGACGGCGGCCGCGAGCATCCGGGGCGAGCCGTTCGACAAGATGGCGGTGTGCAGCTCCCGGGCCTTGAGGGCGCGGAGCACCGCCGGGACCTCGGGATAGGCATCGAGATGGAAGTACAGCGCCATCAGCCGGTCGGCGAGGACAGGGTTCGCGATGCCGACGGTTTCGAGCGCGATGTCGAGAGCCTCGCGCGTTACCCGTTCGAAATCGGCATGAGCGCCCATCAGCGAGCGGAGCCAGGTGTATTGCAGCTGGCGGCTGCGCCATGTCTCGGCGAGGCGCAGCCAGTTCTCTCCCAGTTCCGGGGCCAGACGCGCGGCGGCGCTGTTGACATCGAACAGGGTGCCATAGGCGTCGAACACACAGGCCTTGATGCCGGAAACCGGCTCAGCCATCGCGGGCGCCTCCGCCACGCACGTCGCGGGTCAGACGGGTAAGGACCGGCCGACCGGGTTCGAGGCGCTGGCGATAGACCATCGTGCCTTCGATTATCCGCTGCACGTAGTTCCGCGTCTCGCCGAAGGGGATCAGCTCGATCCAGTCGACCATGTCGATGTCGGGGCGGCGGGGATCGCCCCAGTCGCGCATCCACCGGAAGGCGCGGCTTGCGCCGGCATTGTAGGCGCAGAGCGCCAGGATGTAGGAGCCGTCGAAGTGATCGATCATCCGCTGCAGGTAGCGGGTGCCGAGGGTGGTGTTGTAGCCGGCATCCTGGATCAGGTTGTGCGGCTGATAGGGCAGGCCCAGTTCCTTGGCGACTTCGCGGGCGGTCGCCGGCATCAGCTGCATCAGACCCCGGGCGCCCGCCGGGGAGACGGCGGCGGCGTTGAACTCGCTCTCCTGGCGCACCGTAGCCAGGGTGAGGGCCGGCTCCGGCAGGTTGCCATGCCGGGTCAGGTCGACGATCGGGAACAGGCGTTCGACCAGCACCGAACCGTTGCGGGCGGAGCGCTTGGCGGCGATCACGCCGACATCGACGCGCCCGATCCGGTCGGCGAGGTCGGCGATCAATTCATGTTCGACGGGCGTGACGGCGAGATCGGCCATCCGCAGCACGAAGACCCGCACGAAGTCACGCACGGCCGGCCCGCCCTCACCCAGGAGGCGCACGGCATGCGCCATCTCCTTGGTCTCGAAGGCGGTGAAATCGGCGCGTCCGGGCCGGGGCTCGGCGATGAGGTTCAGCGGGCGACGAGGATCCAGCCGCGCCTGCGCCAGCTGACCGTAGTAGGTGGCACCGTGCTGGGCCGCCGCTTCGTACCAGATGCGCGCGCCGGCCGTATTGCCGAGCGCTTCCTGCGCCCGCCCCGACCAGTAGGCGCCACGCGCCACGCTGATCGGCAGCTTCACCGTCTCGACGACGCGGCGGAAGTGTTCCGAGGCCGTCTCCGGCTGATCGAGGAAGCGCAATGCAATCCAACCGGCCAGCCACTCGCTCTCATTGGCGACCGAAGGGTCCGGAATATGGTGCTCGGCCGCCGCGCGATAGGCATCGCTGATCCTGCCGGCGCCCAGCAGCCTGCGGGCGTGATACTGCCGCTCCACCCAGTAGCGGCCCGCCAGCATGGCATCGGGGCGCGCGTGATCGAGCGCCGCGAGGGCGTCGTCATCCTGGTCGCGTTGCCGGCGGTAGCGCGCCCGATCCAGGGCGAGGCCCGGGTCGGTCTGCAGCGAAACCGGCAGGGCGGCGGCCAACTGGTCGGCGTTCCCGGCACGATCGCCGAGGGCGATCCGCGCCTGGATGAGGCGCCGCCCGTTCGGATCCATCCGCGGCAGGAGCCGGGCCGCGGCCTTGCGCTCGTTCTCGCTGAGGAAGCGGGTGGCCCGAAGGAGATGATCGGCGCTCGACAGGTGCCGGCCGTGGCGCTCCAGTGCTTCCGCCTCGATCGCGGGGTCGAGGCCGCCGGCCGCCCAGGCCGCCTTCAGCATGCGGATGCCGTCACGCTCCCGCCCGGCGGAGAACAGCGCCTCGGCGAGGCGCAACCGGCCTTCGGCGGAAACGGGTTCGCGGGTCTCGAACCAGGCGATGATCCCGCCCGGCGTGCCATCCAGCTTCAGGGCTTCTTCGGCCCGCCGCATCAGCAGATCCTGGCTCGGCCAGGTCGGGTTGCGGTCGATGAAGTCGATGATCTCGGCGAAGGTCGCGCCGGAGTCCTTGCGGGTGAAATAGAGAAAATCGACGACCTTGAGGGCGGTCGGGTTTCCCAGCGTCCGCGCATTGCGGCGGGCTTCGGTGATCTGCGAGGCGAGCGCGAACTGCACCGCGGCCTCCCAGGCGGAGGCCCGCGCCGGGGAGGTGAGGCCGGGCGGGGGGGGCATCGGTGCGGTCGTGACGGCCGCCGGTTCGAACCGCGACGGCGCAGCCGGGCGCGCAGGCGCGGGCATGGCCGCGGCCCGAACCACACCCGGATCCGGTTTGGGTTTCGGTGCCGGCGGCGGGCCAGCGGAAGCCAGCGCCAGCAGCGGCACCAAGGTCAGGAACGCCACGAGGGCCGATCCGGTCCGCGTCTTCATCCCTTATCCATCCAAGCCCAAAAAACCAGCATACCCGGCAGAGAGTTTCCTGTCCGTTTCCAGGCGTCGAGTCACATCGTCGCGCCCATGACCCAGGGGGTGAACTCCTCGTCTCCCATGCCGAGCAGCTCGCTCTTGGTCTTTTCGCCGGAAGCCGTTCGCAGCACGAGCTCGAAGATTTCCCGGCCGACCGCCTGGATCGACTTCTCGCCGTCGGCGATCTCGCCGCAATTGATGTCCATGTCATCGGTCATCTTGCGGTAGAGCGGCGTGTTGGTGGCGAGTTTCAGGCTGGGCGAGGGTTTGCAACCGAAGACACTGCCGCGCCCGGTGGTGAAGCAGATCATGTTGGCGCCGCCGGCCACCTGGCCGGTGGCCGAAACCGGGTCGTAGCCGGGGGTGTCCATGTAGACGAAACCCTTGGCGGTGACCGGTTCGGCGTACTGGTAGACCTCGACCAGGTTGGTGGTGCCACCCTTGGCGACGGCGCCCAGCGACTTCTCCAGGATGGTGGTGAGGCCGCCGGCCTTGTTTCCCGGGGAGGGATTGTTGTTCATCTCTCCCTTGTTCCTGGCGGTGTATTCCTCCCACCACTTGATGCGTTCGACGATCTTCTCTCCGACCGTGCGGCTGACGGCGCGGCGGGTCAGCAGATGCTCGGCGCCGTAGATTTCCGGCGTCTCGCTCAGGATGGCGCTGCCGCCGTGGCGGACCAACAGGTCGACCGCCGCGCCCAGCGCCGGGTTGGCGGTGATGCCGGAATAGCCGTCCGAGCCACCGCATTGCAGGCCGATGCAGATGTGGGAGGCAGGCACTGTCTGCCGCTTCGCCTCATTCGCCTCCGGCAGCATCTCGCGCAGCATGTCGACGCCACGCTTCACCGTGACCGCGGTGCCACCTTCGTCCTGGATGGTCATGGTACGGAGTTTGGGGCCGACGGTGAGCTTCTCGGCCGCGATCATGCCGCCGATCTGGTTCGATTCGCAGCCGAGGCCCAGGATCAGCACGCCGGCGAAGTTGGGGTGCCGGGCGAAGCCGGCGAGCGTGCGGCGCAGCACGTCGATCGGCTCGCCTTCGGAGGCCATGCCGCAGCCGGTGGCATGAGTGAGGGCCACGACACCGTCGACATTCGGGAACTCGGCGAGATAGGGCTGGATCTTCTGGACGATCAGCTTCGCTGCCGTGGCCGAGCAGTTCACCGTGGAGACGATGCCGAGGAAGTTCCGCGTCGCCACGCGGCCGTCCGGGCGGACGATGCCCTGGAAGGTGGCGCGCTCCGCTTCGGGAAACATGTCGGTCGGGCGGGCTTCGGCGCCGAAGGCGTAGTCGCGCTCGAAGCTCTTCATTTCGAGGTTGTGGGTATGAACATGCGTGCCCGCCGGCAGATCGGCATTGGCAAAGCCGATGATCTGGTCGTATTTGCGGACGGCGTCGCCCGCCTTCACCGGCTTCAGGGTGATCTTGTGCCCCCGCGGCACGTGCCCCGCCGCCGTCACCCCGAATTCCGCCAGCGTCGTGCCGGGGAGGAGATCCGCGCGGGCCACCGCCACGGTGTCGTTCGGGTGAAGCCTGATCGCCAGCGGCGCCTGCATTGCGGGTACTCCTCGTTTCTCCCCTGGATGATTATGCCAGGACAAGCCCTGACCTTCATGGACAAATCGAGCGTCTCCGTGGCAGGGTTCCAGCAACGATTTTCAGGGGCGGAACGTATGGCGGGACGGCTCAAAGGGAAGCGGGCGCTGGTCACGGCGGCGGGGCAGGGGATAGGCCGGGCGACGGCGCTGGCCTTCGCGGCAGAGGGCGCGGAGGTTCACGCCACCGACCTCGACACCGCCAAACTCGGCGACCTCGCCGGGCATCCCGGCATCAGCACCCGCAAGCTCGACGTCCTGGATGCGGAGGCGATCAAGGCGGCCGCGGCGGAGCTGGGCGCCCTGAACGTGCTGTTCAACTGTGCCGGCTTCGTCCACCACGGCAGCATCCTGGACGCCACCGAGGACGAATGGTCCTTCGCCTTCGACCTCAATGTGCGCAGCATGTTCCGGCTGGCCCGGGCGGTGTTGCCCTCGATGATCGCGAACGGCGGCGGCTCGATCATCAATGTCTCCTCTATCTGCGGGGCTCACAAGGGCATCCCGAACCGCTTCATCTACGGTGCCACCAAGGCGGCGGTACTGGGATTGACGAAGTCGGTGGCCGCCGATTTCGTGCGGCAGGGAATCCGCTGCAATGCGATCTGTCCGGGCACGGTGCAGACGCCGTCGCTCGACCAGCGCATCGATGCCTTCGACGATCCCGTCCAGGCACGCAAGGATTTCATCGCCCGCCAGCCCATGGGACGGCTGGGGACGGCGGAAGAGATCGCCCAGCTCAACGTCTATCTGGCGTCCGACGAGAGCGTGTTCGTCACCGGGCAGGCGATGTTCATCGATGGCGGCATGACCATCTGACAACGGAGAAGAAACAATGAAGTTCGTTCGTTACGGCAAGCCCGGCAAGGAAAAGCCCGGCATGCTCGATGCCGAGGGGAAGCTCAGGGACCTGTCCGGCGTGATCGGCGACATCTCGCCGGCGACCATCCCGGGCCTTTCGAAGCTGAAGAAGCTGAAGTCCGAAAGCCTACCGCTGGTCAAGGGCAAGCAGCGCCTGGGTGCTTGCGTCGGCGGAATCACCAACTTCTTCTGCATCGGCCTGAATTACGCCGACCACGCCGCGGAGACCGGCTCGGCGCTGCCGGAGAAGCCGATCGTCTTTTTGAAGGCCAACGGCGCCATCACCGGTCCCTTCGACGACATTCCGATCCCCAGGGGCTCCAAGACCTGCGACTGGGAAGTCGAACTCGGGGTCATCATCGGCAAGAAGACCAAGTACGTCTCGGTCAAGGACGCGATGGATTCGGTGGCCGGCTATTGCGTGGTGAACGACGTTTCCGAGCGTGCGCTGCAGGGCTACCTGCGGCCGCAGACCCACTGGGCGCTGGGCAAGAGCCCTGACGGCTTCGGTCCCGTCGGCCCGTGGTTCGTCACCAAGGACGAGGTCAAGGACCCGCACAAGCTGAAGCTGTGGTGCTCGGTGAACGGTAAGATGCGCCAGGACGGCACCACGTCGACGATGATCTTCAATGTGCCTCAGGTGATCTCCTTCATCAGCCAATCGATGACGCTGTATCCCGGCGACATCATCGCCACCGGCACGCCGCCCGGCGTCGGCATGGGCATGAAGCCGAAGCCCCTCTTCCTGAAGAAGGGTGACGTGATGAAGACCGGCATCGAGGGCCTCGGCGAGCAGGTCTCGAAGATGGTCGCCGACTAGACGGCTACCCGGAATCCTTCGCCGCCGGTCAGTTTCCGGCGGCGAAGGCCCTGATCGCCTGGACGAAGGTCTCGCCGTAATGGGCGAGCTTGGCGGTTCCGACGCCGGGGAGTGCGGCGAAGGCATCCAGCGTCCTCGGCCGCCGGGCGGCCATTTCCCGCAAGGTCGCGTCGTGGAAGACGGTGTAGGGCGGCAGTTGCCGTTCTTCCGCCAATTGCCGGCGCAATGTCCGCAGATGCTCGAACAGGCCGCGGTCGCCATCCGGTATGGCGGCCTTGCGCGCGGCCCGGCCCGGCCCGGCGGCGGTCCGCCGCTCCTTGCGCGAAGCCTCTCGGGTCAACAGCACATGGCGCTCACCGCGCAGGATGGCGCGCACCTCGGGGCCCAGCTTCAGCGCGCCGTAGGCTTCGAGATCGGTCTCCACCAGGCCGGCGGCGATCAACTGGCGCAGGATCGAGCGCCACTGGATATCGTCCCGATCCTTGCCCACGCCGTGCACACTCAGGGTGTCATGGCCGAAGCGGCGGATCTTCTCGCTGTCCGACCCGCGCAGCACGTCGATCACATGGCCGGCGCCAAAGCGCTCGCCGGTGCGGTAGATGGTGGAAAGCAGTTTCTGCGCTTCCACCGTGCCGTCGAAGGTTTCCACCGGCGACAGGCAGCGGTCGCAGTTGCCACAGGGCTCGGGCCGGTCCTCGCCGAAATAGCGCAGCAAGACCTGACGGCGGCAGGTCGCGGTCTCGCAGAAGCCGAGCAGTGCGTCGAGCTTACGCCGCTCGACGCGCTTCTGTTCCTCGGCGGCATCCGAGCCTTCGATGAAGCTCCTGATCTTGGCGATGTCCTCGGCACCGTAGACCATCCAGACCGTCGAGGGCTCGCCGTCGCGTCCCGCCCGGCCGGTCTCCTGATAGTAGGCTTCCAGGCTGCGCGGCAGGTCGAGATGGGCGACGAAGCGCACGTCGGGGCGATTGATGCCGAGGCCGAAGGCGATGGTCGCCACCACGATGATGCCGTCCTCGCGCAGGAAGCGCTCCAGCGTGCGCGACCTCAGTCCGGCGTCGAGACCGGCGTGATAGGGCAAGGCCTCGTACCCCTTCTCGACCAGGAAGGCGGCGATGCTCTCGGTGCGATCGCGCGACAGGCAGTACACGATGCCGGCGCCGCCGCGGTCCTGCTCGGTGAGGAATTCATGCAGCTGCTTCCGCTCGGCGATCTTGGGTCCGATGCGGTACTGGATATTGGGACGGTCGAAGCTCGCCACGAATACCCGGGCATGCTCCATCGACAGCCGTTCCAGGATGTCGCGGCGGGTGGCGCTGTCGGCCGTCGCGGTGACGGCGATGCGCGGCACGTTCGGGAAGCGGTCGGCGAGCACGGCGAGTTTCAGGTATTCGGGGCGGAAGTCATGGCCCCACTGGGAGACGCAATGCGCCTCGTCGATGGCGAAGACCCCGATGCGGCATTCCGACAAGAGGTCGAGGAAACCTTCGGCGAAGATGCGTTCCGGCGCCACGTAGAGGAGGTCGAGATCGCCCTGGCGCATCATCCGCTCGACCTCGCGGCGTTCCTGGCCGGAAATGGATGAATTGATGGCGCGTGCCTTCACGCCGAGTTCGTCGAGCGCCCGGACCTGGTCCTGCATCAGCGCGATCAGCGGCGAGACGACGACCCCGAACCCGGCACGGGCCAGCGCCGGGATCTGGTAGCAGAGCGACTTTCCGCCGCCCGTCGGCATGAGCACCAGCGCATCGCCACCCTCGACCACGTGGTCGACGATTGCGGCCTGGGCGCCGCGAAAGGCGGCGTAGCCGAAGACATCCTGGAGAATCTGCTGGGGATCGGACATGAGGTACCGATACCCCGATAGCAGGGCCTCCCGAGTCGATGGAAGCGTCAGTAGGTGGAGCGGCCGCCGGAAATGTCGAAGGTGGCGCCGGTGGAGAAGGAGCATTCCTCGGAAGCGAGCCAAGCCACCAGGGCGGCCACCTCCTTGGGTTCGACCAGGCGGGCCATCGGGATCTTGGACACCATGTAGGCGATGTGCTCCGGCGTCATCTGTTTCAGGATATCCGTCCGTCCCGCCGCCGGCGTCACGCAGTTCACCAGGACATTGCTGTCCGCCAGCTCCTTCGCCAGCGACTTGGTCAGGGTGATCATCCCGGCCTTGGATATGCTGTAGGGGGCCGCGTTCGGATTGCCTTCCTTGCCGGCCACGGACGACATGTTGATGATGCGGCCGTAGCCGCGCTCCTTCATTCCCGGCGCTATCGCGGCCGAGCAGATGAAGGCCGAGGTCAGGTTGACCTCGAGAATCCGGCGAAACTCGCCGGGCGTGTATTCCCAGGTCTTGCGGTTGGGACCGGCGATGCCGGCGTTGTTGACGAGAATGTCGATGGGACCGAGTTCGTCCGCGGTCTGCGATACGGCTTCCTCGACGGCGACCTCGTCGGTCACGTCGATGACGATCTGGCCGGTCTTGCCCTTCGCCTTGAGCGAGCGTTCGGCATCGTCGAGTGCCCGCTTGTCCATGTCCCACAGCGAGACGCGAGCGCCCGATTCGAGGAATCGCTCGGCGATGGCGAGCCCGAACCCGCGGGCCGCGCCGGTGACGACCGCCACCTTGTGCTTGAGATCGATCTGGTTCGCCATTCGGATTCAACCTTCGATTTGATGCCGACGCTAGCACGGGCGGCGCGAGCAGGGCACGCCGATTTGACGCAGGCTGTGGCCGGCGTCACCATCCCGCCGACTAGATTCCGGAGGAGAGCGCCTTGCCTGCAAAGATGAAGAAGGGATTCCGCGCGCTGGTCGACGAGGCGATGGCCGAGGTCGAGACGCTGTCCGTCGAGGCGGCGAAGAAGCTGCACGGCGACCCCGACACGGTTTTCGTCGATATCCGCGACATCCGCGAGTTGGAACGCGAAGGCGCCGTACCGGGCGCGGTGCACGCGCCGCGCGGCATGCTGGAATTCTGGGTCGATCCGGACAGTCCCTATTTCCGGCCGGTCTTCGGCGAGGGCAAGAAGTACGTCTTCTTCTGCGCCGCCGGCTGGCGCTCGGCACTGGCGACCAAGGCCGTGCAGGACATGGGCCTGCCGCGGGTCTCCCATATCGAAGGCGGATTCGGGGCTTGGCGCGATACCGGCGGGCCGATTGAGAAGAAGGAAGCGAAGCCGAAGCCCGGCGCCTAGAGGCGGCGGAACACCACCGTCAGGTTGTTGGCCGGCATCGGATGCACATCCGGCGGGCCGAAGCCCGACCTGGCGGCCAGATCGGCCACGGCTTCTAGATCGCGCACGCCCCAGCGCGGGTCCCGGGCCTTGAGCGAGGCATCGAAATCGGCATTGCTGGGAGCCGTATGCGCGCCTCCCTGTCGATAGGGGCCATAGAGCGCGATCGGCCGGCCCGGAGCGAGCAGCGTGGCGGCGCCGGCAAACAGCCCCTCGGCCGCCTCCCAGGGGGCGATGTGGATCATGTTGATGCACACGATCAGCCGGATCGGCTGTTCCATCGCCCGCGCCGTCGCCGGCCATGCCGGATCCGTGGTGTCGAGCGCCAGCGCGGGCAGCATCAGGTTGGCGACCCCGGCACCCCAGGCCGCCACAGAAGCGCGTGCCGCCTCGCCCGGATCGGAGCATTGCCAGACGGTTCCCGGCGGCAGGTGCGGGGCGAAATGCCAGGCATGTTCGCCGCTGCCGCTCGCGATCTCGAGCACCGCGCCGTCATCCGGGAAGAGCGGCCGCAGCCGCTCCAGGATGGCGTCGCGGTTGCGCGCGGTCGCCGGGGCGTAGAGACGCGCGTCAGCCACCGGCGCCGATGATGGCCACCGCCTCGATCTCGACCACGACGAGAGGGTGGGCGAGAGCGCGGATCTCCACCAGGGTGGAGACCGGAAAGTCGCCGCTGAAGAACTCTCGCCGCGCCCGCCAGACCTCCTCGCGCCGCCGGATGTCGGTGACGAAGACGTTGATCTTCACCACGTCGTCCACCTTGGCGCCGGCCGCCTCCAGCAAGGCCCGAATCTTGGCGAACACCGCCTTGGCCTGGCGGTACATGCTGTCGCCGCCGTCGGGTTCGCCGTCCTTGATGTCGGGCACCATGCCGGCGACGTAGACGTGTTCCCCAATCTTCAGGCAGTTCGACCAGGTCTGCGGCGGCGGTTCCTGGACCTGCGGGCTGCCGATGCGCTGCTTCTTCACTGGAACACTCCTCGACTGTCAGACGGGCGTCAGAAGCGGCCGGCCGGCGAAATGCGCGGCCAGATTGTCGAGGACCAGCCGGCCCATCGCCTCCCGCGTTTCTTCCGTGCCGCTGCCGGCATGCGGCTGCAGCACGACGTTCTCCAGCCCGAGCAGGGCCTCGGGCACGCGCGGCTCATCGGCGAAGACGTCGAGCCCGGCCTGACCCAGACGCCCCTCGGTCAATGCCGCCACCAGCGCCGCCTCGTCCACGACCGAGCCGCGCGAGACATTTATCAGGGTTCCCCTGGGGCCCAGCGCGTCGAGAACGCGCCGGTCGACGGCGTGCCGCGTGGCGGCGCCGCCGGGGCAGGTCAGGATCAGGAAGTCGACGGCGGCCGCCATCGCGGCGAGGTCACGGTGATAGGTATAGGGCAATTCGGGCTTGGCGTTCGGCCCGCAGTAATGCACCTCGCATCCAAACGGCAGCAGCCGGCGCGCCACGGCTTGGCCGATCCGCCCCATGCCGAAGATGCCGGCGCGGTGTTTCCCCATGCGGCGGCTGAGCGGCATGTTGGCCTCCAACCAGCGGCCCTGGCGGACATAGGTGTCGCCGGCGACGATACGGCGCTGCACCGCAAGCAACAGCGCCAGCGCCATGTCGGCGACACATTCGGTCAGCACATCCGGCGTGTTGGTCACGGGGATGCCGCGGCCGCGGCAATGGACGACATCGACCGCATCGGTGCCGACGGCGAAACAGGCGACGATCTCGAGTTTGGGCAGCACTTCCAGCACCGGCCGGCGGGCGCCGACGGCGCCGTAAGTCACCAGCGCGCGAACGCGCCCGCGCACGTCCTCGGGCAGGCCCGACGGATCGTCGGGATCCTCATGGTGGTGAAGCACGTAGGTCGACTCCAGCTCGGAGACGACCATCGGCAGCATGGTGCCGACCAGCAGGACCTCGGGTTTCACACGCGCCCTCCCCGTTCACCCCGCGATCATAGCGTGATCGCGCGGATGGGCGAGAGGTTCAGGCGGCGACCTTGCCGATCTTGTTGATCAGGTAATCGAGATTGGCGCCATCGACCGTATCCTCAGCCCGGGTGAGCAGCCGCTCGATCATTCTTTCGGTGAAGCGCTGCCTGTCGCCCGGCTCGCCGTCATGGCGCATCTCGCCCGCCACGTCGATCGCGGCGCGGGCCAGGGGATAGAGGTCCATGGGCAGCTTGCAATGCTGGTAGAGAGCCTTCAGGCCGAGTTCGCCGGGATCGTGGATCAGCTTGTGGGCGTTGACGACGCCAATGCCCGCGATTTCGGCCACGGCCGCCTCGAAGAAGTCGATATCGCCGAGGCAGAGGGCGCGCAGCACGATGGTGGGCGTCAGGCGGCGGTTGGTGTTCAGCTGGTGCACGAGGCGGATCACGTCCGGCTGGTTGGCGTCGGCCGTGAGCGACAGGGTCACCCGCTCGCGAGTCGACAGCACCAGATCGGTCGCCATGTCGGGCGTCAGTTCGTGATGGGCGACCAGATGGTCGCGAAGACTGTCCGATACCAGCGTGACCAGCCGTTCGGCGATGCCGAGCGGCAACTTGGGTCGTGTCGCCATCGGGGCGTTGACCCGGGCGCTGCTGCCGAACCGGTCGAGGGCGCGGGCAAGGGCTGCCTCGCCGATTTCGGCGGTCTGGTTCTCCATGAGGGTCGCGACCGCTTCCTCGCCGCCCTTCTCGGTCAGCGCGGACACCACATCCGCGGCCAGGTCGGCGCGCTTGGCGACCGCGACCTGGTGCTCGCCGGAGGTGGTGGCGACGATCTCGATCAGGTCCTCGTCGGTCAGCACGCTGGAGAATTCCAGCATCGGCGCCGCCACCCGGGCGACGTCGCGCGCCAGTGCCAGCGCGATGTCGTGCGGCACTTCGCGGGTACGCTTCAGCTGGTCGGCCAGGGCCGCGCGGACGCGGACCTCGGTGTCGCGCACGAAGGTACGGAAAATCTCCTCCGCCAGCGCGCGTTCGCGCTCGCCCAGTTGCAGGTTGGAGAAGGCGATCGCCACCTTCGAGGCGGTGGCTTCCCGGCCCGCGGGGGATGGATCGCGCAGCAGCTTCTCGACATCGGCCGCCGAAAGCATGACAGGTTGTTCGGCCAAGACCGCCTCCACCGGACTTTTCAGAATCGCCAGGCAGTTTAGGGCGGACAAAGTTAACCGAGCTTAAACGCCGCGCTCAGGTGAGTAGCCCGCGCAGCCGCGCCACCCTTTCCTCCGGATCGATGGCGAGCCGGCCGATCACCTCGATGCGGCGGTCCTCGAGCACGGAGGCGCGGTCGCGCCTTTCGGACTCGCGCGCAATGACCTGGTCGCGATGCGCGAGCAGGGCTTCGATGTCGGGCCGGAACAGGTGCAACAGGGCGCCGACCCAGTCGTTCACGCCCGGATGCGGATCGACCAGGCGGACGGCGAATCGCGGCAGGAGGCGCGCCAGCGTCTCCGCGGGCGTCCAGGCCTCGTCGGTCACCCAGCGGTTGACGGTGAAGAGGGCGACCGGATCGCCATAGTCGTCCATCGAGATGGCAACCAGATGGGTGGCGGAAGGGAGCCGGCCCGGCGCGGCGGCACGGCGGATGAAGGTATGGAAGTGGCCATGCTCGGGATGGCCGGTCCGGTGCGCGTGATAGTAGTACTGCGATCCCGAGGTCGGATCGAACACATCCCCCTCGGGATAGTGGGTGTATTCGTAAAACTGGCCCTGTCCGCGAAGGATTTCCGCGGTGACATTGCTGCCCGCCTGCAGCAGGACCTGTTTGGCCGCGAGCAGGGTCTCGCCGGCTTCCAGCATGGGCGCCAGACGGCGCTTGGGCAGGGTCTCGATGCCCGGAACGGCCAGCCGGGGCAGCGGC
>JALHMN010000024.1 GCA_022844005.1 bacterium
GGCGCCTGCACGACCTGCGCTTGGTAGAGGACGATTGGGAAAACCCGACGCTCGGCGCCTGGGGCTTGGGATGGGAAGTCTGGTGCGACGGGATGGAGGTGAGCCAGTTCACCTACTTCCAGCAGGTCGGCGGCTTCGACTGCAATCCGGTCGCGGGCGAAATCACCTACGGCCTCGAACGCATCTGCATGTACCTGCAGGGCAAGGATTCGATCTACGACCTCGACTGGAACGGCCAGGGCTACACCTATGGCCAGGTCTACCGGCAGAACGAGGTGGAGTTCTCCGCCTACAACTTCGAGCATGCGGATGTCGGCCAGCTGTTCCGACACTTCGAGGATGCAGAGAAGGAATGCGCCGCGCTGTTGGGTAAGGCGATCGCGCTGCCGGCCTATGACCAGTGCATCAAGGCGAGCCACGCCTTCAATCTGCTGGACGCGCGCGGCGTGATCTCGGTCTCCGAGCGGGCCGCCTATATCGGGCGCGTGCGCAACCTGGCCAAGGCCTGCTGCGAAGGCTGGCTGAGGAGCCAGGGCGAGATGCCCGATGCCTGAACTGCTGCTCGAGCTCCTGAGCGAAGAGATCCCGGCGCGCATGCAGGTGCGGGCGGGCGCGGATCTGAAGCGCCTCGTCACCGAGAAGCTCGCCGCCGCCGGCCTGAAGCCGGGCGAGGCGCGCGTCTACACCACGCCGCGCCGCCTGGCGCTGGTTATCGACGGCTTGCCGGCCCGGCAGGCCGATGTCGCCGACGAGGTGAAGGGCCCGCGCGAGGGGTCGCCCGACGCCGCCATCGCCGGCTTCCTGAAGAATGCCGGCCTCGCCGATCTTTCCGGGGCCGAGCTCCGCGAAACGCCGAAGGGCAAGGTGTGGTTCGCGGTGAAGCGCCGCGCCGGCCGGCCCGCGCCGGAAGTGCTGGCCGAGATCCTGCCCGAGGCGATCCTGGCGCTGCCCTGGCCGAAGTCGATGCGCTGGGCCGACAAGCCGATGCGCTGGGTGCGGCCGCTGCATCGCGTGCTCTGCCTGTTCGACGGCCAGGTGGTGCCGATCAAGGTCGGCCACGTCACCGCGGGCGACGTGACCGTGGGTCATCGCTTCCTGGGGCCCGATCCCTTCAGTGTGACCGGCGCCGACGACTACCTGGCCAAGCTGTCGATCGCCTGCGTCCGCCTCTCCCACGAGGATCGCCGCGATTTCATCCTGGCCGAAGCGCGCCGGCTCGCCGAGGCGGAAGGCCTGCGTCTGGTCGAGGATGCGGGCCTGGCCGAGGAAGTAGCCGGGCTGGTCGAATGGCCCGTCGTGCTGCTGGGCGGATTCGATGCCGAGTTCCTGTCGGTGCCGCGCGAGGTGCTGTCCACCGCGATGCGCACGCATCAGAAGTATTTCAGCCTGGAGACGGCGGGCGGCGCGCTGGCGCATCGCTTCGTCATCGTCGCCAATATGCTGACCCAGGACGGCGGCGCCACGGTGATCGGCGGCAACGAGCGCGTGCTGCGGGCCCGCCTCGCCGATGCGCGCTTCTTCTGGGACCAGGACAGGAAGGAAAAACTCGATACGCGCGTGGCCGCGCTCGGGCAGATCGTCTTCCATGCCAAGCTCGGCAGCATCGGCGACAAGGTGGCGAGGATCGAAAAGCTCGCCCGCGTCATAGCGGTGCAGATCGGTGCCGATGCCGATCTGGCCGGCCGCGCGGCGTATCTCGCCAAGGCCGATCTCGTCACCGGCATGGTGGGTGAGTTTCCGGAACTCCAGGGCGTGATCGGGCGTTACTACGCCCGACACGACGGAGAAGCGCCTGACGTGGCCGAAGCCATTGCCGAACATTACGCACCGCTCGGTCCCTCCGATCGCTGTCCCACCGCCCCCGTATCCGTCGCCGTCGCCTTGGCCGACAAGATCGACACTCTGGTCGGCTTCTTCGGCGTCGGCGAGAAGCCGACGGGATCGAAGGACCCCTTCGCGCTGCGCCGCGCCGCGCTCGGCGTGATCCGGCTGGTGCTGGAGAACGATCTTCGCCTTCCGTTGCGCGACGTGTTCGGCGCCGCCTGGTCGGCGCATGCAGCAGGGGGCAGCGATCCGACATCCGACCTCGCCGACTTCTTCACCGACCGCGTCACCGTGCGCCTGCGCGACCAGGGTGTTCGGCACGATTTGGTTGCGGCGGTCTTCGCGCTCGGGGCCGAAGATGACTTGGTGCGCCTGCGTGCGCGTGTCGACGCCCTGAGCGCGCTGCTCGCGAGCGAGGACGGACGCAATCTGCTGGTGGCCTATCGACGCGCGGCGAACATCCTGCGCATCGAAGAGAAGAAAGACGGCATCGCCTATGACGATGCCGTCGATGCGACGCTGCTCATGCAGGCCGAAGAAAAGGCCCTGTGGACGGCGATCGCTGCAGCGAAGCCTGGTGCCGAGGCTGCCTTGGCGAAGGAGGATTTCACCGGTGCGTGTCGCGCGCTCGCGCAACTGCGTTATCCGGTCGATTCGTTCTTCGACAAGGTGACGGTGAACGCAGACGACAAGAATCTGCGTGTTAATCGTTTACGGCTTCTTTCATCAATCCGTGGCGTGCTGGATCGCGTTGCGGAGTTCTCAAGAATAGAAGGATGACCATGATGGCGAAGAAGACCACTGCCAAAGCGAAGGCGAAGCCCGCCGCCAAGAAGGCGGCCGTGAAGAAGGTTGCCGCGAAGAAGCCGGCAGCCAAGAAGGTCGTGGCGAAGAAGGTTGCCGCGAAGAAGCCGGCGGCCAAGAAGGTCGCCGTGAAGAAGGTTGCGGCGAAGAAGCCCGCAGCCAAGAAGGTTGCCGCCAAGAAGCCGGCCGCCAAGAAGCGTTCTTGAGTTCAAGGGGCAGTCAGATGGCGAAGAAGGTCACCGCGAAGACCAGAGCGAAGCCCGCCGCCAAGAAGCCCGCACCGAAGAAGGTGCCGGCTTCCGGATCGGCACCGGCTGCGAAGACGGTTGCGAAGGCCAAGCTCGCCATCAAGAAGCCTGCCCCGAGGAAGTCCGCTCCCCAAGCCAAGGCGGTTGTTAAGAAGCCGGCCGCCAAGGTTGCGGGGAAGCCAGTTGCGAAGGCTTCCGTGAAGTCTATCGCCAAGGCCGCCCCGAAAGGGGCGGCCAAGGCATATTCGAAGACCAAGGCGCCTGCGAAACCCAGGCAGCCGAAATGGGTCTACAGTTTCGGCGACGGCAAGGCCGAGGGCAGCGCGGGCATGCGCAACCTCCTCGGCGGCAAGGGCGCCAACCTGGCGGAGATGTCCAATCTCGGCCTTCCGGTACCGCCCGGCTTCACCATTTCCACCGACCTCTGCACCTACTACTACGCCAACAGCCAGACCTATCCTTCGAGTCTGAAGGAACAGGTGGAGCGCGCGCTGGAGAAGGTGGAGGCGTCGGTCGGCGCCGAATTCGGCGACAGCGACAACCCGCTCCTCGTCTCCGTCCGCTCCGGCGCCCGCGCCTCGATGCCGGGGATGATGGACACGGTGCTGAACCTCGGCCTGAACGACGTGACCGTCGAGGGCCTCGCCAAGCAGTCGGGCGACGCCCGCTTCGCCTATGACAGCTATCGCCGCTTCATCCAGATGTATTCCGACGTCGTG
Organism: bacterium; assembly: GCA_022844005.1. Lineage (GTDB taxonomy): Bacteria > Pseudomonadota > Alphaproteobacteria > Ferrovibrionales > Ferrovibrionaceae > Desertibaculum. The sequence continues at coordinate 3,596 of JALHMN010000024.1, forward strand.
CTGGGCGTGGACCACGATCATTTCGAGGAGCTGCTCGAGATCCACAAGGAGGATCGCGGCGTCCACCTCGACACCGATCTCGAAGCGGCCGACTGGAAGAGCCTCGTCACCGCCTTCAAGGCCAAGGTTCAGGAGAAGCTCGGCCGGCCCTTCCCGCAGGATCCGAACGAGCAGCTGTGGGGCGCCATCGCCGCCGTCTTCGGTTCGTGGATGAACGACCGCGCCATCACCTATCGAGCGATCCACGGCATTCCCGCCGATTGGGGCACGGCCGTGAACGTGCAGGCGATGGTGTTCGGCAACATGGGCGACACCTCGGCGACCGGCGTCGCCTTCACGCGCAACCCCTCCACCGGCGAGAAGCTGTTCTACGGCGAGTATCTGGTGAACGCGCAAGGGGAGGATGTCGTCGCCGGCATCCGCACGCCCCAGCACATCACCATCGCCGAGAAGAAGCAGACCGGCTCGAAGCTTCCGGCGATGGAAGAATCGATGCCCAAGACCTATGCCGAGCTGACGCGGATCTACAAGCGCCTCGAGGCGCATTACCGCGACATGCAGGACATCGAGTTCACCGTGCAGCGCGGCAAGCTGTGGATGCTGCAGACCCGGTCGGGCAAGCGCACCGCCAAGGCCGCGATCCGCATCGCCGTCGAGATGGTGAAGGAAGGGCTGATCAAGAAGGCGGAGGCGATCTCCCGCATCGAGCCCTCCTCGCTCGACCAGCTGCTGCATCCCACGCCCGATCCCAAGGCGCCGAAGACGGTCATCGCCCGCGGTCTCGCCGCCTCGCCCGGCGCCGCCAGCGGCAAGGTGGTGTTCGATGCGAGCGAGGCGCAGGCCGATGCCGCGCGCGGCGAGGCGGTGATCCTGGTGCGTATCGAGACCAGCCCGGAAGACATTCACGGCATGCACGCGGCCAAGGGCATCCTGACCGCCCGGGGCGGCACCACCAGCCACGCCGCCGTGGTGGCGCGCGGCATGGGGCGGCCCTGCGTTTCCGGCGCCGGGGCGCTGCGGATCGACTATCGCGCCCAGCAGATGAGCATCGGCAACCAGATCGTGCGCAAGGGCGACGTCATCACCATCGACGGTTCGACCGGCGAGGTGATCCTGGGCACGGTGCCGACCATCGAGCCCGAGATGTCGGGGGAGTTCGGCACGCTGATGCAATGGGCCGACGAGATCCGCCGCCTCAAGGTGCGCACCAATGCCGAGACGCCGCTGGATGCGGAAACCGCGCGCAAGTTCGGCGCGGAAGGCATCGGCCTCTGCCGGACCGAGCACATGTTCTTCGAGGCATCGCGGATCGCCGCGGTGCGCGAGATGATCCTGGCTTCCGACAAGACCGGGCGCGAGAAGGCGCTGGCCAAGATCCTGCCGATGCAGCGGCAGGACTTCGTCGAACTGTTCCGCATCATGGCCGGCCTGCCGGTCACCATCCGCTTCCTCGATCCGCCGCTGCACGAATTCCTGCCCAAGACGGAAGCCGACTTCCAGGCGGTGGCGCAGGCGACAGGCGTCGATATCGGCACGCTCAGGCATCGCGAGCGCCAGCTCGAGGAATCGAACCCGATGCTGGGACACCGCGGCTGCCGGCTCGGCATCACCTTCCCGGAGATCTACGCCATGCAGGCACGCGCCGTCTTCGAGGCGGCGACCGAGGTGGCGCGCGAGACCGGCAAGCCGGTGACGCCCGAGATCATGATCCCGCTGGTCGCCACCCGGCGTGAGTTCGACCTGATGAAGGCCGTGGTCGACGAGACGGCGAAGGCCGTCGCCGCCGAGACGAACAAGAAGGTCGCCTATCTGGTCGGCACGATGATCGAACTGCCGCGCGCGGCGCTGCGGGCCGGCGACATCGCCCAGGCGGCCGAGTTCTTCTCCTTCGGGACCAACGATCTCACCCAGACCACGCTCGGCATCAGCCGCGACGACGCGGCCTCCTTCCTCGACGATTATGTCGCCCAGGGGATATTCGCCACCGACCCCTTCGCCAGCCTGGACCGCGAAGGCGTCGGCGAGCTGATGCAGATCGCCAAGGAACGCGGTCGCAAGACCCGTCCCTCGCTCAAGCTCGGCATCTGCGGCGAGCACGGCGGCGATCCGGCCTCGGTCTCCTTCTGCGAGGAGATCGGCCTCGACTACGTTTCCTGCTCGCCCTATCGCGTGCCGATCGCCCGGCTGGCGGCGGCGCAGGCGGCGATCAGCACCAAGCGGGCGCCCAGCGAGGCCTGAGCCCTTTCGGCGCAAAGAAAAGCCCCGCGGTCTGGCGACCGCGGGGCTTTTTTTGTCCGGAAAGGAGGACGCCCTATGCGCGCGCCGTGGCCGATGAGCGGCCGATGAGGAGGCGAGCGCTGAACATCGTCGGTATCAGGATCGCGAGGCCGATCCCCTCCATCATGCCGGTCGGCACCCCGGTCAGGCCACCGCCCGGTGTCGCCAGGACGAAGCCGCCGACGATCAGTGCGATCCGGAGCGGCCATTCCATGCCGCCGGTGCGCGCGAGGTTGCCCGCCCAGACCTGATATCCCTGCAACCCGCCGCAGATGGCGATGATGCCGAGGCCCGTGGTGAGTGTGAGGTAGATCGATTCCCAGAGCGGACCTTCCAACACGAAGGCCGGATTCAGGACGAAGAAGAACGGGATGAAGTAGATGATGCTGCCCACCCACATCGATTCCCAGCTCGTCTTCATGGCCGGCGCGCCGGCGATCGAGGCCGCCGCGAAGGAAGCGATGGCCACCGGCGGGGTGATCGACGACAGCATGCCCCAGTAGAAGATGAACATGTGAACGGCCATCTGGTTCAGGCCGGCTTTCTCCAGCGCCGGCGCGAGCAGGATGGCGAGGAAGATGTAGCAGGGGGTGGTCGTCAGGCCGAGGCCGAGAATGAAGCTGGTGATCGCACCCAGCATCAGCAGGACCAGGACATTGCCCCCGGCCAGGAGCAGGATTTCGTTGGTCAGGGTCGAGGTCAGGCCGGTGATCGAGAAGGCGCCGATCAGCAGGCCGACGCCGGCCAGGATGCCGACCAGTTCGACGAACAGCCGCCCGTTCATCTCCAGAAACGCATAGAGCTCGCGCAGGCCCCAGCGCTTGTCCGAGAACAGCTGGTTGAGGACGAGCAGCAGCGCGGTGGCATAGAACGGCGCATGGCTCTCGCGCTTCATGATCAGCAGCATGAAGACCAGCAGGATGATGACGAAGATGAAGTACCAGCCGCGCTTCATCACGGCGCCGATCTGCGGGATCTCCTCGGGGGGAAGCCCCTTCATGCCCCGGCGGGCGGCATAGGAATCGACCTGCATGAACAGGCCGAAATAATAGAGGCCGGCGGGAATTGCCGCGGCCAGTGCCACTTGCGCATAGCTGACGCCCAGGAACTGGGCCATGACGAAGGCGGTCGCTCCCATGACCGGCGGTGCCAGCACGGCGCCGGTCGAGGCGCAGGCTTCGATGGCACCGGAATAGGAGGCGGGGAAGCCCGATTTCTTCATCGCCGGGATCGTCATCGTTCCGGCGGTCAGCACGTTGCCGATGATGCTGCCCGACATCATGCCGAGCATGCCGGAGGCGAAGATGCAGGTCTTCGCGGCACCGCCACGGAAGCGGCCGGTGAGTGCGAAGGCGAGTTCGATGAAGAAGCGGCCGGCACCACTGAACTGCAGCGCGGCACCGAAGACGAGGAAGCCGATCACGACCTCGGCGAATGACTGCAGCGCGATGCCGAGCAGGCTTTCCGAGGACAGCATGTGGAAGGCGGCCGTCTCGTCGATCGGGGCATCCGCGCCCGTGAAGGGTCGCGGCATGGAGCCGGCGAAGATGGGATAGAGCGAGAAGGGAAGAATGCAGAGCATCAACGCCGTGCCGCCGGTGCGGCGCAGCGTCTCCATCAGGAGCGCCCACATCGCATAACAGGCCCAGACCAGCGGGGTGGGAGCGCCGAAACGCTCCCACCCCATGGCCGCGGCTTCGCGCACATGCGCCATGATGTAGAGGCCGAGCGCGGTGGTCAGCACCAGCAGCGCGATGTCGTACCAGGGAACCCGGTGCAGATCGGCCTTCGGACTCGCCGGAAACATGATGAAGACGAGCGGCAGCAGCAGGGCGATCAGGATGTAGTAGTACTCGGTGTTCAGGAAGGTGAACCCGACGAAGAACCGCAGGTTGAACTGCTGATTGATGCAGAGCAGCAGCGTCACCACGCTCCAGGTGACGAGCAAGGCCTTCCACCCGCCGGTCAGTGTGCGGATGCGCATGGTCTCGGCTTCGGCCGGAGCTGCCTCCGGCCGAAGCTCGTCGGATTTCATGGTCACTTCAACGCCTGCCCTGTCTGTTTTGTTTGATTTCTTACTCGAAAATCACGTCCATGCCAGCGGCCTTGAGCGCGGCCGCGCGTGCCTTCAGCCAGCCTTCGCCGAAGCCGGCCTCGGCCGGATTGCTGCCCATATAGGCCTTCCAGGCCGCCGCCAGCGTCGCCTGGCGCTTCAGGAGACCCTGGTTGTGCTTCTCGGCTTCATCCGTCCAGGCACCAACCTCCTTCAGCGCCTTGACCGTGCCGGAATGATAGGGCACCGCCCATTGCAGGTCCTGGCGCTTCACCTCGAGACCGTCGGCACCCGGCGCGCCGGTCTTATAGGCGTCGTAGGTGACGATCATGCCCTTGCTCACGCCATAGACGACGTCCTCGGGCTGCGAGGCATAGGCCATGAAGATCGGATAGGGATAGACCGGGATCTCGACCGAATTGTCCTTGCTGAGACCGCCGGCGCCGCAGGTGGCGACATGCGGCTTGAAGAACGGCCCGACCTTCTTCAGCCGTTCCCAGCCGGCGGTGTCGGATTTCGGGGTCGGCGGCCAGTAGATGCCGCGCGGCGAGGTTTCCATCTCCTTGGACTGACCGGAGATGGTCGAGGTGAAGGCGGCGTCCACCTCGTTGTTGATCATCCCCTTCCACATCGCGTTGTTGGAGGAGAATTCGACGATCTTCACGTCCTTGGGCGTCAGGCCGCCGAAGGCGAGAATGGCATAGGCGTTCTGGGTCAGCGCGGGCGAGCCGACCACGGCGGCGACACGCTTGCCTCTGAGATCCTTGATCTCCTTCACGCCGGCGTCCTTGGCGACGCCGAGGGTGAGGCCGTTGCACGAGGTGGCGGAAAGGAGCAGCTGGACCGGCTGGGGCCCCCATTCCTTGGTGCCGAACTCGAACACGCCCTCCTGGGAGAAGTAGACGCCGACGCCCATGGCGGAAACCGCGGCGCGGCCGGCGCGCAGCGGCGCCAGGCGGGCGGTGTCGTTGCCGGCGGCGAGAACGCGGACGTCGCTTCCGTATTGCTTGAACTGCTGGCCGACGGCGACGGCGATATTGAAGCCCGACGAGCCCGTGTCATAGGCCGTCCAGGACATCTGCGGCGGGACCTTGACCTCCTGGGCCGATGCGGATGCCGACAGGCCGACGAATACGGCCGCGGCGGCGAAAGCGATGCGCTGCATGGAACTCCTCCCTCATCCTAACGAGCGTGGACAACCTAAGAATTCCAGGCGCGCCGTCAATTAAGTCTTAATTGAATGATAAATTGCACGCGTCAGACATAGACCGGCCCGCCCTCGCGGGCGGGCCGGTACCTCGGAACTTAGGCCGGTTCAGCCGGAAAGCGGATCGAATCCGGCCTTCTGCAGTGCCGCGCTGCGGGCTTTCATCCAGTTGCCAAGGAAGCCGTCATCGCTGGGCTTGCTGTCGATGAACGCCTTCCAGGCATCGCTCAAAACCTGCTGACGTTTGACCAGGCTCTGATTGTTCTTCTCGGCGGCTTCGGTCCAGACGCCGATCTCCTTCAGGGCCTTGACGGCGCCGGTATGGAAGGGGACCGCCCATACCACCGTCTGGGTCTTCGGGTTGAAGCCATCGGCACCCGGCGTCGCATCCTTGTAGTTCGGATATTCGACGATCATGGCCTTGGTCATCGCATAGATCAGATCCTCGGACTGGCTGCCGTAGGTCGAGACGATCGGATAGGCGAAGGTCGATCCGTCGAGCGGATTGTCCTTGCTCAGGCCCGCTGCGCCGCAGGTCACCTTATGCGCCGAATACCACGGCGCCACCTTCAGGAGCCGGTCCCATCCCGCCTTGTCGGCCGCAGGGGTCGGAATCCAGACGAGGCCCCTGGGCGAGGTTTCCACTTCCTTCGGCTGCGCGGAGATGGTGGAGGCGAAGGCCGCGTCGGCGTCGTTGTTCAGCACGCCCTTCCACATCGCGCCGTAGCTGGAGAATTCGACCAGCTTCACGTCCTTGGCCGTCAAGCCCCCGAAGGCCATGATGGCGAGGGCGTTCTGAGTGAGCGCGGGTGAGCCGACCACGACGCCGACCCGCTTGCCTTTCAGGTCCTTGGCTTCCTTGACGCCCGAATCCTTGGCCGCGCCGAGCGTGGCGCCGTTGCAGGAGATGGAGGTCATCATCAGCCGGATCGGTTGCGGCCCCCATTCGCGATTGCCGAATTCATAAAGGCCTTCCTGGGCGAAGAAGACGCCGGTGCCCATGGCCGAGGCGGCGGCGCGGCCGGCACGCAGCGGGGCGAGACGGGCGGTATCGTTACCCGCGGCCAGCACCCGCACATCGGCGCCGTACTTCTTGAACTGCTGGCCGATGGCAACGGCCATATTGAACCCCGACGAACCGGTGTCGTAGGCGGTCCAGGAGAGCTGAGCCGGAAGCTTTATGTCCTGCGCGAAAGCAGGCATGGAAAGGGCGACAGCCGCAGCCGTTGCCGCCAACAAGACTGAACGCATGATTGATAATCCTCCCTGACGGTCTACGCCGTATTGATATTGGCGGTCGGGATGCTAGTCCAATCCGATCGGCCCACCAAGCAAGTCGCCGAGAGCGGCGACCGGAACTCCGCTCTCGATCATCGAACGCGGTCCGGGCGTGGCGAAAATCGCCACGCCCGTGTGCCGGTCACATGATCGGATCGAAGCCGGCCTTGGTCAGGCCCTCGCGTCGAGCCTTCATCCAGTTGTCGGTGAACTTGTCGTCACCGGGCTTGGAATCCATGAAGGACTTCCACGCCGCTGCCAGCGCTTCCTGGCGCTTGATCAGAGCCTGGTTGTGCTTGTCGGCCTCATCCGTCCAGATGCCGGCCTCCTTCAAGGCCTTGACGGTGCCGGGGTGGTAGGGGATGGCACCCATCAGGTTCTGCCGCTTGGCCTCGAACCCGTCGGCGCCGGGAGCGGCGTCCTTGTAGTTCGGATATTCGGTGATCATGGCCTTCACGAGCGTGTGGATGACGTCCTCGGGCTGCGAGGCATAGGCCATGAAGATCGGATAGGGATAGTTCGGCAGTTCGATCGGGTTCTCCTTCGACGCGCCGGAACCGCAGGTGGATTTGGTCGGTGCGTAGTAGGGCGTCACCTTCTGCACCCGGGCCCAGCCCGCCGTGTCCGACGCCGGGGTCGGCGGGAAGACGATGCCGCGCGGCGAGGATTCGACTTCCTTGACCTGACCCGAGATGTTGGAGGCGATCGCGGCGTCGACGTCGTTGTTGAGCATGCCCTTCCACATCGCGCCATAGGCCGAGAATTCGACCAGCTTGACGTCGGCCGCGGTGAGACCACCGAAGGCGAGCACGCCGAGCGCGTTCTGCGTCAACGCGGGCGAACCGACGACGATGCCGATCCGCTTGCCCTTCAGGTCCTTGATCTCCTTGACCCCGGTATCCTTGGCGACGCCGAGCGAGATGGCGTTGCACGACGAGGAGGACAGCATGAGCTGCACCGCCTGCGGACCCCATTCCCGGGTGCCGAACTCAAATACGCCTTCCTGGGCGAAATAGGTGCCGATCCCCATGGCCGAGGCAACCGCCCGGCCGGCCCGCATCGGGGCGAGGCGCGCGGTGTCGTTGCCGGCGGCCAGCACGCGCACGTCGCTGCCGTACTTCTTCATCTGCTGGCCGATGGCCACCGCCATGTTGAAGCCGGAAGAGCCGGTGTCATAGGCCGTCCAGGACATCTGGGCCGGCAGCTTGCCCGTCTGCGCTGCAGCGGGCATCGAAATGGCGACGGCAAGCGCCGTCGCCGCAAGAAAAGCGGCTCGCATCGTGAAACCTCCTGAAACGGTCTGCGCCGTATTTGCAGGAAGATGCTAACCCAGATGCGCCGGTCCACCAAGCGCGACGCGACGGGGCCGGAGGTCCGCCTCGCCGCCGGATGCTACTCGACGACGATCTTCGGTGCCCGGCGCTGCTGGCCGGCGAGCGCCGTCTCGATGCTGGCCGCCACCTTGCCGGCGATCTCGCGATAGACGGCTGCCATGGCCGAGTTGGGCTGGCTCGCCACGATCGGCTCGCCGGAATCCGATGTCTCGCGGATGGCCAGTTCCAGCGGAACTTCGCCCAGGAACGCACAGCCCAGTTCCGTCGCGGTGCGGCGCGCCCCGCCATGCGCGAAGATGTCGGTCCGGTGGCCGCAGTTCGGGCAGCAGAAGTAACTCATGTTCTCGATGATGCCGAGCACGGGCACGTCGACCCGCTTGAACATGGCGAGACCCTTGCGGGCATCGAGCAAGGCGATGTCCTGGGGGGTGGAGACGATGACGGCGCCGGCCAGCGGCACCCGCTGGGCCATGGTCAGCTGGGCGTCGCCGGTGCCCGGCGGCAGGTCGACGACCAGCACGTCGAGCTCGCCCCACTCCACCTCGCGCAGCATCTGCTCGAGCGCGCTCATCACCATCGGACCGCGCCAGATCATCGGCGTATCCTCGGCGATCAGAAAGCCGATCGACATGCAGACGATGCCCCAGTTGCGCATCGGCAGCAGCTTCTTGCCGTCGGGCGATTGCGGCCGGCCGGTGATGCCCAGCATGCGCGGGATCGACGGGCCGTAGATGTCGGCGTCCAGCAGGCCGACCTTCTTGCCCTGGTCCTTGAGCGCCAGCGCCAGATTCACCGCCGTCGTGGATTTGCCGACTCCGCCCTTGCCGGATGCCACCGCGATGATCGCCCGGACGCCGGGAAGCGCCGGCTTGGCGGCCTGTGGCTGCCCCTGCGCCGGTCCGTGGGCATGGCCATGGGCGTTGTCGTGTGTGGGCCGGGGGGCAGCCGGCTGTCGCCCGGACGGCGGCTGACGATGCGCGGTCAGCACGGCGGTGACGGAGACGACGCCTGGAATGCGGTCGACCGCCGCCTCGCAGGCCCGGCGCAGCGGTTCCTTCCGCTCGGCCTCCGCCGGGTCGACCTCGAGCGAGAAACCGACATTGCCGTTCTTCACGACGACACCGGAAATCATGCCGCTCGCCACCACGTCCTGGCCCTGGCCGGGATCGACCACACCGGCCAGCGCGGCCAGCACCTGTTCCCGCGTCACTTCACTCATGCTTGAAAACCCGCCCTGCGGCCCAATATTGCGCTCGTCCCACGGGGCCATCGGTTTGTCCCGAGCGTCACCGTGCGATATAACGCGGCCCCGGTGCCGCGACAATGCGAAGTGCCGTAACGTCAGTTGAGCCGGTGATCGGGCCGTTATCCGGTCGCTTTGGCCGCATAACATCAACAACAAGAGGTTTCGCGCGCCGATGTCCTGGAACAATCAAGGCGGTGGCTGGCAGAGTGGCGGCAAGGGTCCCTGGGGCCAGGGACCGCGCGGTTCGGGCCCGCAGCCGCCTGATCTGGAAGAGTTGATCCGCAAGGGCCAGGATCGGCTCAAGAGCATCCTTCCTTCCGGCGGCGGTGGCGGCTGGGGCGCCAGGGGGATCGGCATTGTCGCGGTTCTTCTGATCGGCGTCTGGCTGTTCACCGGCTTCTATCGCGTGCAGCCGGACGAGCAGGGCGTGGTGCTGCGTTTCGGCCAGTGGGTGAAGACCACGCAGCCAGGCCTCAACTATCGCATCCCTTATCCGGTCGAGACGGTACTGACCCCCAAGGTCACCCGCGTCAATCGGATCGACGTGGGCTTTCGCGGCGACCTGACCGATCGATCCGGGCAGGCGCGCGACATCCCCGAGGAAAGCCTGATGCTGACCGGCGACGAGAACATCGTCGACATCGACTTCTCGGTCTTTTGGCAGATCAAGGATGCCGGGCAGTTCCTGTTCAACATCTCGAACCCGGAACCGACGGTGAAGGCGGTGGCGGAAAGCGCCATGCGCGAAGTGATCGGCAAGAACCCGATCCAACGAATCCTGACCGAAGGCCGGCAGCCGATCGAGGATGCGACGGTCGCCCTGATGCAGCAGGTGCTGGACAGCTACAACGCCGGCATCACCATCAGCAGGGCCAACCTGCAGAAGGTCGATCCGCCGAATGCCGTCATCGATGCCTTCCGCGACGTTCAGGCCGCCAAGGCCGACAAGGAGCGGGCGCAGAACGAGGCGGAGTCCTACCGCAACGACATCATCCCCCGTGCCCGAGGCGAGGCCGAACGCATCCTGCAAGGGGCGGAAGCCTACAAACAGCAGGTTGTCGCCACTGCCCAGGGTGAGGCGGCGCGCTTCCTGTCGGTCTACAACGCCTATCAGCAGGCCAAGGAAGTGACCGCAAAGAGGCTCTATCTGGAAACCATGGAAGAAATTCTGCGCGGGACGAACAAGATCATCCTCGACACCAAGGACGGCGGGGTGGTGCCCTATCTGCCGCTTCCCGAGCTGCAACGCCGGTCGGGGGCCGCGCCCACAGCGCCGGCCGCCCAGCCTCAGGGAGGCACCCGATGAACCGCCAGGGTCCCATCATCGCAGTCATCGTCATCCTGGCCTTGCTGGCCGTCATCATCGGCGGATCGATGTTCGTGGTCGACCAGCGCCAGCAGGCTCTCGTCGTGCGCCTCGGCGATCCGCAGCGGGTGATCAACCAGCCAGGCCTGAACTTCAAGATCCCGCTGATCGAGGAAGTCACCTACTTCGACAAGCGCATCCTGCCGCTGGAAGGTCAGACCGAGGAAATCATCGCCTCGGACCAGAAGCGGCTACAGGTCGACAGCTTCGTGCGCTTTCGCATCGTCGATCCGCTACGCTTCTTCCAGGCGGTGGGCACCGAGCCGGTCGCCAGATTGAGGCTCACGCCGCTGCTCAATTCCGCGCTGCGCCAAGTTCTGGGCAATGTGGAGTTTCAGGCGGCCGTGTCTTCCGAGCGCTCCTTGCTCATGGGACAGATCCGCGACATCCTGAACCGCGAAGCGACGCCGCTCGGGATGGAGATCGTGGACGTGCGTATCCGGCGCACCGATCTGCCGGAGGCGAACAGCCAGGCGGTCTACCGGCGGATGCAGACCGAACGCGAGCGCGAGGCACGCGAGAATCGCGCGCAGGGTGCCGAGATCGCCGATCGCATTCGCGGCGATGCCGAGCGTCAGCGCACCATCATCCTGGCCGAAGCGCAGCGCACCTCGGAGATCCTCCGCGGTGAGGGCGAAGGCACCCGCGTCAAGGTCTTTGCCGACGCGGCAGGGCAGGATCCCGAATTCTATGCCTTCTATCGGTCGCTGCAGGCCTATAGCCGGGCGCTGACCGACAACACTACATCGCTCGTGCTGTCGCCCGATTCGGAGTTCTTCCGCTATTTCAATAGTGTGATCGGATCGGGGGCAGGGAGCAGTGAAACCGGGGCGGGACGGAGATAGGCTTGTCGCTCGCTTGGCGGCGGCGATTTAGGAGGCTGGAGGCCGAATGTTGACGTTCTGCAAGCGTGCTGTGGGTGCCCTGGCGGTCGCGGGAATGCTGACGCTGGGCGGCGTGCCGGAGGCCGCCGCCCGCTCGGCGCCCGAGTCCTTCGCCGACCTGGTCGAGAAGCTGATGCCCTCGGTGGTCAATATCGCGACCACCCAGAAGATGCCGGAGCGCCGGCAGATGGAAGTTCCGCGTCTGCCGCCGGGATCGCCCTTCGAGGAATTCTTCAAGGATTTCTTCGAACGCCAGCAGCGCGGTGGCACGCCGCAACAGCAGCAGCGCCGGCCCGTCACGTCGCTCGGCTCGGGTTTCGTCATCGACGCCGCCGGCTTCATCGTGACGAACAACCACGTGATCGACGGGGCGGAGGAGATCAAGGTCATCCTGCAGAACGGGACGGAGATCCCGGCCAAGCTGATCGGAACCGATCAGCAGACCGATATCGCCGTGCTGCAGGTGGAGACCAAGGAAAAGCTGGTGCCTATCGTCTGGGGCGACAGCGACAAGGCCCGGGTCGGCGACTGGGTGCTGGCGATCGGCAATCCCTTCGGTCTCGGCGGTTCGGTGACCGCGGGCATCATTTCCGCCCGCGGCCGCGACATCGGCGCCGGCCGCTACGACGACTTCATCCAGACCGACGCCTCGATCAACAAGGGCAATTCCGGCGGCCCGCTGTTCAATACCGACGGCCAGGTCGTTGGCGTCAACACCGCGATCTACTCGCAATCGGGGGGGTCGGTCGGCATCGGGTTTTCGGTGCCTGCGGTGATCGCCCAGCGCGTCGCCTCGCAGATCCGTGAGTTCGGCAAGACCAAGCGGGGCTGGCTCGGCGTGCGCATCCAGGCGGTGACCGACGAGATCGCCGAGAACCTCGGACTCGACAAAGCGCGCGGGGCGATGGTTGCCGGCGTGACCGAGGGCGGGCCGGCCGACAAGGCGAAGCTCGAGGCCGGCGACGTCATTCTTTCCTTTGACGGCAAGCCCGTGGCCGATATGCGGGCGCTGCCGCGCATCGTCGCCGATTCCGCGATCGGCAGGTCGGTTCCGGTGGAAGTGTGGCGGAAGGGCAAGACCCAGACGCTGCGCGCCGAGGTCGGCGAGCTGAACGAGGAAGAGGTGGCGATGGCCGCGCAGCCGAACCAGGGCGGCGGGACGGCGCGGGCTGTCGATATCGACGCGCTCGGCCTCACGCTCGCGCGCCTCACCCCCGAACTGCGCCAGAAGTTCGAATTGAAGCCTGATGCCAAGGGCGTGGTGGTGACAGAAGTGAAGTCGGAAGGGGCGGCGGCGGCGAAGGATCTGCGTGTCGGCGACCTCATTCTCGACGTCCACGGCTCTGAGGTGGAAACGCCCGAGGATGTGCGCGAGAAGGTGAAGCAGGCCCAGGCCGAAAAGAAGCGATCCGTCCTGCTGCGCATCCAGCGGGGTGCCGATACGCGCTTCGTCCCGCTGGCGCTGAAAGGGTAGTGGCGATGGCTGCTGGAAAATGTGCCGCTGCTGCAAGTGGCGCATTGCGTTTGACGCGCCGGTTCGCTAAGACCGGCCACAACCACTAAACGGGGGCTGGCGATCGCAGGTCACGCCTCCATCAATAGGGAGGCGTGATGCGGGAAGCTCTGCACCCGCGGGCCGGCGGGGTCCGATGGGCATGAACGGGACGCCGCTGTTGAGCGTGCAGGGCGTCTCGGTCCGCTTCGGCGGAATCGTTGCCCTGGATAAGGTCGGTTTCGACGTCGAGAAGAGCAGGATCGTCGGCCTCATCGGGCCGAACGGCGCCGGAAAGACGACGTTGTTCAACTGCCTGTCTCGCCTCTATGAGTTCCAGGAAGGCGACATACTTTACGAGGGCAAGTCGCTGATCGACGTGCCGAAGCACGGCATTGCCGGGCTCGGCATCGGCCGCACCTTCCAGAACCTCGCTTTGTTCCGCACCATGTCGGTGGTCGAGAACGTCATGGTGGGCGGCCATTGCCGCACCAATACCGGATATGTGGCCAATCTGCTGCGGCTACCGTCCGTGCGTTCGGAAGAGGCCGGGCTGCGAGCGAGGGCGGAGGAGATCGTCCGCTTCCTGCATCTCGAAGAGGTGGCCCATGTGCCCGTGGGCGGCCTGCCTTTCGGTTTCCAGAAGCGAGTGGAACTCGCGCGCGCGCTCATCACGGAACCGAAGCTTCTGCTGCTGGACGAGCCGGCGGCGGGCCTCAATCACGAGGAACTCGACACCCTCGGCAGAACCATCCGGGAGATTCGCGACCGGCTCGGGGTCACGGTGCTGCTCGTCGAGCATCACATGAGCCTCGTGATGAGCATCTCGGAGAAGGTGGTCGTGCTGAATTTCGGCCGCAAGATTGCCGACGGCACGCCGGCCGACGTGCAGAAGGATCCTGAAGTGATCCGCGCGTATCTGGGGACCAGCTGATGGCGAAGCTTCTGGAAGTGAAGGGGCTCCGAGCGGGCTACGGGCCGACGGAAGTGCTGCACGGCCTCGATTTCGAGATCGAGGAAGGAGGCATCACCACGATCCTCGGCGCCAACGGCGCCGGCAAGACGACGACGCTCAGGGCCATCTGCGGCATGGTCCGCGTCTCCGGGCAGGTCTCGCTCGGTGGCCAGGCGATCGCCGGCAAGGCCACGGAGGACATCGTCCGCCTGGGTGTGGCGCATGTGCCCGACGGGCGCGGCACCTTCGTTCAGCTGACCACCGAGGAGAACATCCGCCTCGGCGCCTACGTGCGCTCCGACAAGGCGGCGGTGGCCGCCGACATGGAGCGGATCTACGGATACTTCCCGCGCCTGAAGGAGCGGCGTGAGCAGCAGGCGGGGACGCTTTCCGGGGGCGAGCAACAGATGCTGGCGATCAGCCGGGCATTGATGCTTAGCCCGAGGCTGCTGTTGCTGGACGAGCCTTCCTTCGGTCTGGCGCCGCTGATCGTGCAGGAGATCTACCGGATCCTGCGCGAGATCAACCGCAAGGAGAGGGTGAGCATGCTGCTGGTCGAGCAGAACGCCGCCCTCGCCCTCGACGTGGCCGACCACGCCTACCTTCTCGAAACCGGCAACGTCGTCGTATCCGGCACCTCGGACGTCATCAAGAACGATGAAACCGTCCGTCGCTCCTATCTCGGCTATTGAGGAAGACCCGCCATGGAAGCCTTCCTGCACCAGATCTTCTCGGGCCTCGCCGCCGGCGGCATCTATGCCTCGGTCGCGCTCGCCCTGGTCATGATCTATACCGCCACCCATCACATCAACTTCGCCCAGGGCGAGATGGCGATGTTCGCCACCTATATCGGCTGGGCCCTGATCGAGCAGGTGGGGCTGCCCTACTGGGTGGCCTTCTTCCTCACCATCGCGATCGCCTTCGTCGCCGGCTTCACGATCGAGCGGATCGTGCTCAGGCCCCTGGCCGACAAGCCTGTGCTGTCGATCATCATCGCCTTCATCGGCCTGCTGGTGATCTTCAACGCGCTGGCGGGCTTCTTCTTCAGCTATACGATCAAGGCCTTCCCTTCGCCCTTCCCGACCTCGCCGCCCTTCGGCAACAAGTTCCTGTCCTGGCATGACCTCGGCACCGTCGGCATCACGGTGATGGTGTTGCTGCTGCTGTTCGGCTTCTTCCGGTTCACCCCGCTCGGCCTCGCCATGCGTGCCGCCGCTTTCAATCCGGAATCGGCGCGGCTGGTCGGGATCCGGGTCGGGTTGATGCTGGCGCTGGGATGGGGGCTCGCGGCGTCCATCGGCGGGATTGCCGGCATGCTGGTCGCGCATGTGGTGTATCTCGATCCCAACATGATGTCGGGCATCCTGCTCTATGGCTTCGCCTCGGCGCTTCTGGGCGGGATCGACAATCCCGGCGGCGCCGTCGTCGGCGGCTTCATCGTCGGCGTGGCCGAGAATCTGCTCGGCGCCTATGTGATCGGCACCGAACTGAAGCTCTCGGTCGCCCTGGTGCTGATCATCGGCGTGCTGCTGGTGCGGCCGGCGGGCCTGTTCGGCCGGCGTCTCGTGACACGCGTGTAGCGGAGCGGAGGCAAAGACATGACCAGCAACCAGGCCGCCGCCCCGCTTGCCACGCCCTTGGCCAAACCCGCGACCAGCTGGGTCACGACCGGGATATTCATCGCCGTCCTGTTCGCCTTGCCTTACCTGCTTCCGGTCGTATTGCCGGAGCTCGAGGGAATCATCACCCTCAAGGCGAATTTCATGATCTTCCAGTTCACCCTGGTGATCATCTACGCGATCGCGATCCTGGGGCTGAACATCGTCACCGGATACAGCGGCCAGATCTCGCTCGGCCACGGCGCCTTCTATGCGATCGGCGCCTATACGGCCGCGGTCCTCATGGACAAGCTCGACGTGCCCTATTGGGCGACCGTGCCGGTATCGGGGGCACTCTGCATGGTCGTGGGCTTCCTGTTCGGCCTGCCGGCGCTGCGGCTGACCGGCCACTACCTCGCGCTCGCCACCTTCGCGCTCGCGCTCGCGGTGCCGCAGCTGCTGAAATACAAGCACATCGAATGGCTGACCGGCGGCGTGCAGGGCATCGTCATCCTGAAGCCGGATGCGCCTTTCGGCATCAAGTTCATGAACGCCGACCAGTGGCTCTACTACTTCTGCCTCTTCGTCGCCTGCATCATGTTCTGGCTCGCCATGAACCTGATCCGCGGACGTTTCGGCCGGGCGATGATCGCCATCCGCGACCATCCGATCGCCGCCGAGGCGATGGGCGTGAACAACGCCATGGTGAAGTCGATGGCCTTCGGCATCTCCGCCGCCTATACGGGCGTCGCCGGGGCGCTGGGCGCGATCGCGATCGCCTTCGTCGCGCCCGACAGTTTCACCGTCTTCCTGTCGATCTCCTTCCTGGTCGGCCTGGTGATCGGGGGGCTGGCGTCGATCTCGGGCGCGATCTTCGGGGCGATCTTCATCCAGTTCGTGCCGAACATCGCCGACAGCATCTCCAAGGCCGCGCCCTGGGCGATCTACGGCATGTTCCTGATCGCGGCGGTGTACGTCATGCCGACCGGCGCGGCCGGACTGGTACGTCGCCTGCGGGGGTGAACAGCCAGGGTCCGGACGGCACAAGTTGATCAATCTATAAATAGACCTTGAGACTTCCGATAGAGACAGGGCCGCCGCGGTAGTTCCCGGCGGCCCTTTCTTTGCCGGCATCGGCGTTGTCTCGCTCTAATTATCGTACTATAATTAGAACTATCCGGCGGAGATCGCCGCAAAATCGCCGCACAGCCGCGGAAATCTGGGCGATGACTTTCAACGGGGCGTCAAGCCCGATCAAAGGGAGAAGCGTAGAATGTTGATTTCGCGTCGAGTTATGATTGCTTCCGTCGCCACGGCGGCAGCCGCGCATGCGCTGCCGGCCATGGCACAGAAGAAGTACGACACAGGTGCCTCGGACAAGGAAATCGTGTTCGGCCATACCGGCCCCTATTCCGGCCCGGCCTCGGCCTACGGCACCATCGGTAAGGCGATCCAGGCCTATGTCGCCAAGGTGAACGACGACGGCGGCGTCAACGGCCGCAAGCTGAAGATGATCACCTATGACGACGGCTACAGCCCGCCGAAGATGGTGGAGATGGTCCGCCGCCTGGTCGAGCAGGACGAGGTGCTGTTCCTGTTCAATACGCTGGGAACGCCGACCAATACCGCCATCCACAAGTATGTGAACGCCAAGAAGGTGCCGCACCTGTTCGTCGCCACCGGCGCCACCAAGTGGGGCGATCCGAAGAACTTCCCCTGGACCATGGGCTGGCAGCCCAACTACCAGACCGAGGGGAAGATCTACGCCCAGTACATCCTGGACAACAAGCCGGACGCCAAGATCGGAATCCTCTACCAGAACGACGACTACGGTAAGGATTACCTGCACGGCTTCGAGGAGGGCCTGGGCGAGAAGGGCCGCAAGCTGATCGTTTCCAAGCTCTCCTACGAGGTGACCGATCCGACGATCGACAGCCAGATCGTCAGCCTGAAGGGTTCGGGTGCCGACACCTTCTTCAACATCACGACGCCGAAATTCGCAGCGCAGGCGATCCGCAAGTCGGCGGATATCGAGTGGAAGCCGCTGCACTTCCTGAACAACGTCTCGGCTTCCGTCGGCTCGGTGCTGACGCCCGCGGGTCTCGACAAGTCGGTCGGCATCATCACGGCGCTCTACGCCAAGGACCCGACCGACCCGCAATGGGCGAACGACAAGGGCTATCAGGACTGGCTCGCCTGGATGAACAAGTACTATCCCGAGGGCGACAAGAAGGACACGTTCAACGTGTTCGGCTACAACGTGGCCTATACGCTGGTCGCGGCCCTGAAGCAGGCGGGCGACAACCTGACGCGCGAGAACGTCATGAAGCAGGCCGCCAGCCTGAAGAACCTCGAAGTGCCGATGCTGCTGCCCGGCATCAAGGTTTCCACCAGCGCGACCGACTTCTATCCGATCGAGCAGGAGCAGCTGGCCAAGTTCAACGGCAAGGTGTTCGAGCTGTTCGGCAAGGTCTACGGCAATTGATCGATCGATCATGATGATCGAGTAATCAGAAACAAAAATATCGAACGATAAATAATACTGGGCCGTCGACAGAAATGTCGGCGGCCTTTTCTTTTGTGCGAGCGAAGTAATCGCGTTATAAGGCGGGCAGGGCTTCACGACATCGCGGTACAGCGATGCGACATCACGACCGCGCTGACCGGTGCCGCGAGGCGACGGTCGAGCAGGGAGAACCGGGTGAACAGGGAGAAGCGATCGCATGCTTCGATCACCTCGATGACCGCCGCGCTCCCGCGCGGCGAGGGAGGCCATGCGCCTCCGGTCGAGTTCAACGGCACGAGCCGGGGGCGCCGCGACGTTCTCCCGGGCAGCAGGAGGCGCTGAACCCATGATCTCACGGGGGGCGCCCGCGCGCGCGTTCCGGAGCCCGCGGGTCGGAACCACCAGGGCAGCGAATGCCCGATCAGTTTCACCAGGGAAAGGAAACGAAAGATGTCGCTTACGCGTCGCACTCTGATCGCAGCAGCAGCCACTGCGCCGGCCCTCAGTTGGCCCGCGATGGCCCAGAAGAAATACGACACCGGGGCATCGGACAAGGAGATCGTGTTCGGCCACACCAACCCCTATTCCGGCCCGGCATCGGCCTATGGCACGATCGGCAAGGCGATCCAGGCCTATTGGAAGAAGGTCAACGAGGAGGGCGGCGTCAATGGCCGCATGCTCCGGATGATTTCCTACGACGACGGCTACAGCCCGCCGAAGACGGTCGAGATGGTCCGCAAGCTGGTCGAGCAGGACGAGGTGCTGTTCCTGTTCAACACGCTCGGCACACCGCCGAACTCGGCCATCCACAAGTACATGAACGCCAAGAAGGTGCCGCAGCTGTTCGTGGCCACCGGCGCCACCAAGTGGAACGATCCGAAGAACTATCCCTGGACCATGGGCTGGCAGCCCAACTACCAGATCGAGGGGCAGATCTACGCCAAACACGCGCTGAAGGAGAAGCCGAACGCCAAGATCGCGCTGCTCTACCAGAACGACGATTACGGCAAGGACTACCTGAAGGGCTTCAAGGACGGCCTGGGGCCGGCCAATCAGAAGCTGATCGTCAAGGAACTGTCCTACGAAGTCACCGACCCGACGATCGATTCCCAGATCATCGAGATGAAGGGTTCCGGGGCCGATGTCTTCTTCAACATCACGACGCCGAAGTTCGCCGCCCAGGCGATCCGCAAGGCGCATGACATCGGCTGGAAGCCGCTGCACTTCCTGAACAACGTGTCGGCCTCGGTCGGCTCGGTGCTGGTGCCGGCCGGTCTCGAGAAGGCGGTCGACATCGTCTCGACCCAGTACCTGAAGGACCCGACCGACCCGCAATGGGCGAACGACAAGGGCTACCAGGACTGGCTCGCCTGGATGAACAAGTATTATCCCGAGGGCGACAAGAAGGATGCCTCCAACGTCTTCGGCTACAACGTGGCCCAGGGCCTGGTGGTGGTGCTGAAGCAGTGCGGCGACAACCTCACGCGTGAGAACATCATGAAGGAGGCCGCCAACCTGAAGGACGTGGTGCTGCCGATGCTGCTGCCCGGCATCAAGATCAACACCTCGCCCACCCATTTCGCGCCGATCTCCCAGGAACAGCTGATCCGGTTCGACGGCAAGGAATGGAAGCGGTTCGGCGAAATCCTGGGCGGCGGCGCCTGATCGTCCCATAAAGCGTCTCTCTCGGGGGGAGCCGCGGGGCCGCCGGAACCAACCGGCGGCCCTTCTTCTTTCAGGCCACCTTGATCATGGTCTTGCCGGTATTGCCGCCGGCGAGCACGCGGATGAGGCCCTCGGGCGCCCGGTCGATGCCCTCCAGCACGTCCTCGACGTATTTCAGCCGGCCGGCGGCGACATGGCCGGCGAGCGCCTCCTCGGCCTCGTCGTAGCGGGCCTCGTAGTCGAGGACGATGAAGCCCTCCATGCGGATGCGCTTCACCACCAGGAGGCCCGGCACCCCGCGGGGGCCGGGCGCGGGCGTCGCGGTGTCGTACTGGCTGACATTGCCGCAGCAGACGATGCGGCCGAAATTCGCCATGCGGAAGAGAACGCTCTCCAGCATCGGGCCGCCGACATTGTCGAAATAGACGTCGACGCCCTTCACGCCGTGGCGCTTCAGCCCCTCGCCCACGCTCTCGGCCTTGTAGTCGATCGCCGCGTCGAAGCCGAGATCCTCGACCACATGCCGGCACTTCGCCTCGCCCCCGGCGATGCCGATGACCCGGGCGCCGGCGATCTTCGCCAGCTGGCCGGCGATCGATCCCACCGCGCCGGCCGCCGCCGAAACGACCACCGTCTCGGCCCTCTTCGGCCTGCCGATCTCCTCCAGGCCGAACCAGGCGGTCTTGCCGGTGATGCCGAGCACGGAGAGGTGCTGGGTGACCGGCTCGCGCCGCTTCAGCCGGCGCAAGCCCCTGGCCGGCAGCGCCGCGAAGCGCCGCCAGCCGGTGACGCCTTCGACGAGATCGCCCGGGGCGAAGCCCGCGGCATTCGAGGCGACCACCTCGCCCAGGCCGAAGCCCGGGAAGACGTCGCCCGGCTTCACCGGCGCCACATAGGTGGGCACCGGGCTCATCCAGGCGCGGTTGGCCGGATCGACCGACAGCCAGAGGATGCGGAGCAGCACCTCGCCCGCGCCGGCCACCGGCATGCCGGCGTCCTGCACGCGGAAATGGCCCGGCTCGAGATGGCCCTGCGGACGATCGGCCAGGACGACTTCGGTGTTCTCGGACATCGGCTTTCCTCCCCTTCCTTTCGAGCCCTCCCCCGGCTGGCGCCGAGGGAGTAGTCCTACGGCGCGGGCTTCGCCTCCAGCGCCGCGATGCGTTCCTTCAGCTGCTCGTTCTCCTCCCGCGCGGCCGCCGCCATCGCCTTCACCACCTCGAACTCCTCGCGGGAGACGAGGTTCATGTCGGCGAGGATGCGCTCGAGGCGGGCGCGGAAGGCGCCTTCCACCTCGTGGCGGGCGCCCTGCAGCGTGCCGACGGCGGAGGCGGCGAGGCGGGCGATGTCGTCGATGATGCGGTTGTCGGTCTGCATGTCGGTCCCCGAAGTCAAAGCGGCAGCGGCGCGGCGCGGCGGATGATCTCGTCGACCTGAACGCCTTTCGGCAGCACGCCGAAATGCCCCGGCGCGCCGTTCTCGATACGCGAGGCGATGAAGGCATCCGACACGGCGGCCGGCGCATGCCGTAGCAGAAGCCCGGCCTGGAAGACCAGCATCAGCCGCTCGACCAGGTGCCGTGCCCGATGCTCGGCCTCGAGCGGATCGGAGAGTTCCTCCCCGAGCGCGGTCATGGCCTGGTCGAGCCGGCGGTCGCCGCCGCGCGCCTGATCCAGTTCGGCCCTGAGCGCCGCCGCCGTCTCGGGCGACCGCGAGAGGGCCCGGAGCACGTCGAGGCACATGATGTTGCCGGAGCCTTCCCAGATCGAGTTCACCGGCATCTCGCGGTAGTAGCGGCCCATGATGCCTTCCTCGACATAGCCGTTGCCGCCCATCACCTCCATCGCTTCGGCGGCGAGCGCCGGCCCGCGCTTGCAGATCCAGTATTTGGCGGCCGGCGTCATCAGGCGGCGGAACAGGCTCTCGCCGTCGTCGTTCTGCGCGTCGAAGGCGCGCGCCAGGCGGAGGTTGCAGGCCACCGCCGCCTCCACCTCGAGGGCGATATCGGCGAGCACGTTTCTCATGAGCGGTTGATCGATCAGCCGGCGCTGGAAGGCGCTCCTGTGCGCTGTGTGGTGCAGGCCCTGCGCCAGGCATCCTCGCATGATGCCGGCCGTCCCCAGCGCGCAGTCGAGCCGGGTATAGGTGCCCATCTCCAGGATGGTCGGGATGCCGCGCCCCTCCTCGCCCAGCAGCATGGCGAAGGCGGCGTGGAATTCGACCTCCGAGGAGGCGTTCGACTTGTTGCCGACCTTCTCCTTCAGCCGCTGGATGCGGATGGCGTTCAGGCTGCCGTCGGGGCGGAAGCGCGGCAGCAGGAAGCAGGAGAGGCCGCCCGGCGCCTGGGCCAGCACCAGGAAGGCATCGCACATCGGCGCCGAGAAGAACCACTTGTGGCCGGTGAGCGCCCAGGCGCCGTCGGCGGGTTCGGCGAGCGTGGCATTGGCGCGCACGTCCGACCCGCCCTGCTTCTCGGTCATGCCCATGCCGATCAGGGCGCCGTTCTTCTCGCCGATCGGCAGGAAGCGCCTGTCGTAGCGCGGCTGCAGCACTTTCTCGACGAAGGGCCGGGCGATGGCGGGGAAGCGCTTCAGCGCCGGGACGGAGCCGAAAGTCATGGTGAGCGGGCAGAGCGCGCCCTGTTCCACCTCGGCATAGAGCATGAAGGCGGCGGCGCGGGCCACATGCGCGCCCGGCTTCGGTTCGGCCCAGGGGCCGGAATGCAGGCCCTGGGCGCAGCCGACTTCCATGAGGGCGTGCCAGGCGGGATGGAATTCCACCTCGTCGCGGCGGCGGCCCTTCAGGTCGAAGCTCTTCAGGACCGGCGTGTGCCGGTTGGCGAGATGGCCGAGTTCGATCGTTTCGGGACGGCCGAGCAGGTCGCCGAAGGCCGAGAGCGAGCGGTCGGCCGCCTTGGCGCCCTCGCGCCGCACACCCTCGCGAAGCGCGATATGGCCGGCATAGAGGTTGTAGGCCTCGAGCGGGGGCGACTGGTTCACCACCTCGTGCGTCTCGAAGGGGGCGGGCATTTTTTCCTCCGGGCGAACTCTCAGATGCGATCATAGGCCCTTTCGGTCCGGGGCTCGACGACGGGCGGCGGACAATTCTGTCCGCTCGCGAGGGCTGTGGCGGAGACGCCGTCCAGCCGGAAGGGGCGATGGCCGGGGTGCTCGCCGCCGGCGAGCCAGGAATTTTCGGAAGCGAAGATCGGCCTTTCCAGCAAATCGCTGATCGGGATGAGCTTTTCGGATTGGTGCCCATTCTGCGGGCAGCCTAAGTCAGCCAATTCGAGCCAATTCGAGCCAATTCGAGCCAGTTTGGTCCCGCGCGGTGCCCGCCACGGCCGGTTCGGGGCCTGATTCCGCCAGGTCTGGCCAGTCTCTCCCTCCCTCGCGCTGCGATAGCGGCGTGGGGAGGGCCGGGGTGGGGGTGGTGACGTAATTTTCTCGCGCGCTGCGGCGTCACCGCCCCCACCCTGCCCTCCCCCGGCTGTCGCCGAGGGAGGGCAGGGTGGGGGCGGACATTTCTGTCCGACGTCGTCCTGCGAGGGCGGTCGTGGCCCATGGCCTTGCCGATCTCGTGCTGGGCCGAGAGGGCGGTGTTCTCCCGGTCCTTGGCCAGGGCCCGGTCGCGGATCACCTCCAGCATGCGGATGTGATCGGAGAAGGAAGGCAGGTCGTCGGCGGACAAATCTGTCCGCCTGCCCTCCAGCACCGCCCGGCGTTCCGGGGTGTCGGCGCGGGGGGCTTCTGGCCAGCCGCGTCCCGGGTCGAGCCAGCCGGTCTCCTTCAGCTCGGCATAGGCGCGGCGCAGGCTGCGTTCGGTGAGGCCGATCAGGTGGCTCATGTCTGAAGCCGAGGGGGTTTCCTCGCGGGAAGAGGCACCGGGCGCCTGATCGGCCATCACCCGCTTCACCAGGATGCGAATCGCCGGACCCAGCGCCTCGCCATCGGCCGGGGTTCGATGGGTCGCCATCATCGGATAGGTCCCTTCTTCAATCGAAAGGACATATGTTAGCATATTGTTCTATTTGCATCAAGAAGCGGAATCGGCCAGTGGATCTGCTGCGCTGGCCGGAGACATGAAAAGGACAATGCCCCTGGTCTTGGTATATCTCGTCCAGTTTTAGTAAAAATCGCCGAATGTTTCGATAAAGTTTTAGTAAAATAAATCGTAAATTGACCAATCCATGTAATTAGGACTTCAGTAATGTTAGGTCGTTTTACAATGAAGTTGGATGTCTGGCCGAAAACCGAAGAAATCCGGGACTGGCACGCTGCTTGCTCTTGTCCGGACAGCCAGATGATTTAACGAATGAAAGCACCGACCATGCGCAACATTCTCACCGCCCTCGCCGCCGCCGCCGTTTTTGCCGCCGCTCCCGCTTCCGCCGGGATCCTGACCACGGTCGGCGGCACCGCCGTCGCCGGCGGCGGGCTGACCTCTGCGGTCGCCGGGGCTACGGTCAATACATTCGACGACATCGCCACCGGTTCGCAGAACTTCTCGACCAACGGCGTGCAGTATTCCGGTACCGGCGCGGTGGTGAACGGGTCGGCCAGCGGCCAGTACGCGGCGCCCCCCGGCGACACCTCGAACTACCTCACCGTCGCCTTCGGCTCCCCCTCGGGCAGCACAACCATCGAGTTCGACCGCGCCTATGCCTATTTCGGCCTCTATTGGGGGTCGGGCGACGGCTACAACACCATTGCCTTCTATCTCGGCGACATGCTGGTCGAGGATTTCACCGCCACCGACATGATCGGCAGCCGGGCCGATGGCAACCAGGGCCCGCCCGGCGCCGCCTACGTGAACTACTTCTTCACCGACGGCGAGGCCTACGACCGCATCATCCTGACCAGCACCAGCTACGCCTTCGAATCCGACAATCACGCCTTCGGCGCGGCGGTGCCGGAGCCGGAGACCGTTCTGCTGCTGGGCGCCGGCCTGCTCGGCCTCGGCCTGCTGCGGCGCCGGCTGAAGCGCGACTGATCCCCGATCATCCGACGGCGCTCCCGAGCCGGGATTTCCGTTCCGCCACGGCGCCGCGAGGGGCCCTTCGATCGAAGGGCCCCTTTTTCGTGCGGCGCTTCGCGGCTTGACCGGTCCGGGGCAATAGGGCTCCATCCGCCGCCCGAGGTGGAGTACCCCTAGCCGGCATGATCGATGTCCAGTCGCTGACCTACGACTATCCGGGCCTGCGCGCCCTCGACGGCGTCGTCTTTCGCATCGAGCGCGCCAGCATCACCGCCCTCGTCGGCCCCAACGGCGCCGGCAAGAGCACACTGCTTCGCTGCATCAGTGCCCTCGACGAGCCGCATGAGGGCCGCGTCCTGATCGACGGCCGCGACGTGCATGACGATCCGCGGGCCAGCCACCGACTGCTCGGCTATTTGCCCGATACATTCGGACTCTATGGCGGGCTGACGGTGATGCAGTGCCTCAGGCACCGCGCCGGCACGCATGGCATCAGGGGCCCGGCGCAGGCGGAGGCGGCCCGCCGCGCGGCATCGCTGATGGAGATCGAAGACAAGCTCGCCGCCCAGGCCGAGGAACTGTCGCGGGGCCAGCGCCAGCGCGTCGCCATCGCCGAGGCGATCATCCACGACCCCCGCGTGCTGCTGCTGGACGAACCGGCCTCGGGCCTGGACCCCGAGGCGCGGGCGGGGTTGTCGGCAGTGCTGCGCAACCTCGCCGCCGGCGGCGTCACCATCCTGGTCTCCTCGCATATCCTGGCCGAGCTCGAGGACTATTCCACCCATCTCCTGGCGCTGGAGGGCGGTCGCGTGGCGGCGCATCGGCCGATCCACGCCGCGGCGGCCGGCGAAGACGTCACGGTGCAGATCGCACTCGCCGTGGCGGACGACCGGCTGCCGGCCGTGCTGCAGACGGCGGGCGCCGACCTGATCGATGCCTCGTCCCAGGCCGCGCGGCTGCGCCTCGCCGCCGATCCCGCCATCCATGCCGCGCTGCTGCGCCGGCTGCTGGATGCGGGAATGCCCGTCAGCCATTTCGCGGTCGAGCAGGCCGATCTGCAGCGTCTTTACCTGGAAGTGCTGCGCGACACCCGCGGAGCGCGGCCGTGAACCCGGAATTCCGCCGCAACCTCTGGCTCCAGCTCTCCTGGCCCAAGCTCGTCCTCACCCCCGTCCTGATCGGCACGATCTTCGCGGTCATCGGTTCGACCCTCGGCATTCCCCTGGTCCAGGCGGTGGCCGGCTACGGGTTCTGGGCCGCCACCATCCTGTGGGGCACGCGCCGGGCGGCCGACAGCATCGCCGAGGAGGCGGCCGGCGGCACCTGGCACAGCCAGCGCATGTCCTCGCTCGGCGCCTGGGCGATGACCTGGGGCAAGCTCTTCGGCGCGACGGCCTTTCCCTGGTACGTCGCCCTGATCTGCCTCGCCGTCCAGGAAGGGACCTGGAGCCTGGGAGGGACGGGTGTCTGCGGGCCTGCCCTGTTCGGCCGGGTGGCGCCGACCCTGGACACCGCAGCGTGCCTTGCGGCCTATGGGCGGATGTGGGCGGCGCCGGTCTGGATGATCGCCATCGCGCTCTCGGCCCAGGCGGTGGCGCTGGCCGTCGTGCTGGCGGCGCTTCGCCGCCAGCCGCTCGCGCTTCGGCTGCCGGTGACGCTGGCGCAAGGCGTCGCCATCCTCCTGCTCGCGTCGCTGAACCAGATATACCTGCCCGCCTCGGGCACCGGCGCGGTGGTCTCCCAGGGGCTCGACGGCATCCGCTCTCTCGTCCTGCGGCCGATGCGGTGGTACGGCGCCAGCGTCGACCCCCTGCTGTTCAGCCATGCCGCAATCGCCCTCCTGCTCGGCGTCACCCTCTTCGCGGCCTATCGGCTGATGCGCGTGGTGCTGCAGTATCGAAGCTGGCCCTGGGGCATCGTCGCCGGCACCGCCGCCCTGTCGATCCTGGTGGCGGGGTTTCCGCCCGTGTTCAGCAAGCCGGACGAGGCCTGGCGCTTCGCGCCGGACGCCCTGCTGTTGCTGACCTGGGCCGCCGTCTATGCCGGCCTCTTCACCGACCGCATCGACTTCGCCCGGCTGCCGCGCCTGGCGGAGGCGGCGATGGACGGCGCGTTCGCGCGCATGCTGCGCCAAAGCCCGAGCTGGCTGGCCGCCTATGTCTTCGCCCTCGGTGTCGGCATCGGCGTGGCGGTCCTCGCGCCGGGGGGCCAGGAAATCCACCTTCCCGGCGCGCCATCGATGCTGCGCGACCTTCGGTTCGAACCCCTGGTGCCGGCCATCGCCGCGCAGCTTCTCTATGTCCTGCGCGACATCGCGATCGTGCTGTGGCTGCACCTGCTGCTCGGCCCGCGGCGTGCCGATCTCGCGGCCCTGGTCTCGCTGGCGGTGCTGTATCTGCTGCTGCCGTTCGTGGCCGATGCCGCGGGCCTGGGCGAACTCGTCCTGCGGCTGCGCACCGCCTTCGGCCCGGGTATCGCCATCGGCATCGCGGCGCTGCAGGCGGCCTTGGCCTGCGGGCTGTTCCTGCTGCGCTGGCGCGCGCTTCCGGCGCGGCCGGGCGCGGTGGAGGCCGGTCCATCACGGATGTGAAATAGTCATCCCACGTCTGTTGGGCCGTTGTGGCGGTCCATCCGCCGGCCCATCCTCCGGGCCACAAGAAACTCCGGAGGAAACAAGCAATGTTCCGCAAG
Organism: bacterium; assembly: GCA_022844005.1. Taxonomy (GTDB): domain Bacteria; phylum Pseudomonadota; class Alphaproteobacteria; order Ferrovibrionales; family Ferrovibrionaceae; genus Desertibaculum. The sequence goes on from JALHMN010000024.1 coordinate 31,125, forward strand.
CTGGCATTGGCGCTGTCGTTGGCCGTCCTCGGCGGCGCGGCCCTGGCGCAGGACTATCCCACCAAGCCGATCAAGATCGTGGTGCCTTTCGCGGCAGGGTCGGGCACCGACAACGTGGCCCGGCTGATCGGCAACGAGATCGCCCAGAAGACCGGTCAGCCGGTGATCGTCGAGAACAAGCCCGGCGCCGACGGGCAGATCGCGGCCCGCATCGCGGCGGCCGGGGCCCCCGACGGCTACACGCTCTTCATCACCACGCAGACGACGCAGGCCTCCAACAGCTCCGTCCACAAGACGCTGCCCTACGACCCGGTGAAGAGCTTCGATCCGATCATCCTGATCCTGCGCAGCCCGCAGATGGTGATCGTGCGCAAGGACCTGCCGGCGAATTCGATCCCCGAACTGATCGCACTGGCGAAGAAGGAGCCCGGCAAACTCAAGTTCGGCTCCGGCAACGGCTCCTCGCGCGGCGGGGGCGAACTGTTCAAGATCATGACCGGCACCGACATCACCCATATCGGCTACAAGTCCCAGCCGCAGGTGGTGAACGACGTGATGGGCGGGTTCATCGACCTCACCTTCTCGGACTTCACCGCCGGGTCGCCGGCGGTGGACAGCGGCAAGGGCAAGCTGATCGCGGTGACGGCGAAGGCGCGCGTCGCCCGCTTCCCCGACATCGCGACGGTGGCCGAGACGGTGCCCGACTACGAGATGTTCGCCTGGGTCGCGGCCTATGCGCCGGCCGGCACGCCCCGGCCGATCGTCGACAAGCTGAACGGCCTGATCCGCGAAGCGCTGAAGATCGACTATTTCCAGAACCAGGTGCGCCAGAACGGCACCACATTGCTGCCCGGCACGCCCGAGGATCTCGCCGCCTATCAGAAGGCCGAGACGGCGAAATGGGCCGAGATCGTCAAGATCTCCGGCATGGCGGCGCAGTAGCCGCCTCTTCGCGCCCGGCCTACCCGAGCTCAATCGCCCGGTGCCGATCGGCGCCGGGCGGTTATGCTGGGACCGTCCTTCCCTCCGGTCCCGATAAATCCCCGCATGCCTTCCGGTCCCTTCGCGCCGCAGACGCTCGCCACCGGTCTGCTGGCCGCCTTCGTCGGCTTCGCCAGTTCCTTCGCCGTGGTGGTGCAGGGCCTGACCGCGGTGGGGGCGAGCCGGGCGGAGGCCGCCTCCGGCCTGATGGCGCTGTCGATCGCCATGGGCGTCTGCGCCGTCATCCTGGCGCTCAGGTCGCGGATGCCGGTTTCGGTCGCCTGGTCGACGCCCGGTGCCGCGCTGCTGGCCACGACCGGCGCGGTGGAGGGCGGCTTCGCCGCCGCGGTCGGCGCCTTCCTCATCTGCGGCGCGCTGATCGTGATCGCCGGGTCGTGGAAGCCCCTCGGCCGGGCGGTGGCGGCCATTCCCGCCGCGCTCGCCAATGCCATGCTGGCGGGCGTCTTGCTCAGCCTGTGTCTGGCACCGGTGAAGGCCGTGGCCGCCGCACCGGCCATGGGCCTCGCCATCGTGGTGACCTGGGCTGCCGTCTGGCACTGGAAGCGGCTGTTCGCGGTCCCGGCCGCGGTGGCGGTGACCTTGGTGCTGATCGTGACGACGCAGAGCCTGCCGGAGGGCGGCCCGGGCGGGTTCTGGCCGGTGCCGGTGCTGGTAACGCCCTCCTTCGGCATCGGCGCCATCGCCGGCATCGCCGTGCCGCTGTTCATCGTCACCATGGCCTCGCAGAACATTCCCGGCATGGCGGTGCTGAACGTGAACGGCTATCGCCCGGCACCCGGGCCGCTGTTCCGGGCGACCGGGCTGTTCAGCCTGCTGGCAGCGCCCTTCGGCGGGCACGCGGTCAACCTCGCCGCCATCACCGCGGCGCTGTGCGCCGGCGAGGAGGCGCATCCCGACCCGGCCCGGCGCTATGGCGCCGCGGTGGTGGCGGGGCTCGCCTATATCCTGTTCGGACTGGGTGCGGGGGCGGCCACCGCCTTCCTCGGCGCCGCGCCGCCGATCCTGATCCAGGCGGTTGCCGGTCTGGCGCTGCTGGGGTCCTTCGGCGCGGCGCTGATGGGCGCCGTGCAGGCGCCCGAGGGGCGCGAGGCGGCGGTGATCACCTTCGTCGTCACCGCCTCGGGCCTCACCTTCCTCGGCATCTCCGGCGCCTTCTGGGGCCTGCTCGCCGGCGGGGCGATGCTGGCCCTCGGGCGGTGGCGCGGCGGAACCTGACGGCCTCTCGCGCGTTCAATCGGCGGCGCAGGCGGATCTGCCGCCGGATCAGGGAATGGAGACAATGGCCGGTCCACGCGCCGCGCTGCCGCGACGGGCGGAAGAAAAGCCTCGCCCGCGATCGACGCCGAAGGTGCCGCGCATCGGCTGGGGCCGCGCCACCGGGACCGCCACGATCGTCATCGCCCTCATCTCGGTGGGCTTCGTGCTGGACGCGGCTTCCGAGATCATCGTGCCCATCCTGGCGGCCTTCATGGTCGGGCTGACGCTCGGCCCGCTGGCCGACCGGCTGTCGAAGCTCGGCATCCCCGTGGTGGCGATGGCGGCCGTCCTCGTCTTCCTCGTCGGCCTCGTCTTCGCCGTCGCTTCGGTCGCGCTGTCGACGCCGCTCGCCGACTGGATCGACCGGGCGCCGCAAATCGGTGTCGCGCTGCAGGAGAAGCTCCTGTTCCTGCTGAAGCCGCTGCAGGCGGTCGAACGCCTGCAGGCGCTGCTGCGGGCCTATTTCAGTTCCGGGGACGGCGCGCTCGCCGTGGAAATGAAGGGCCCGCCGCTCGGCCAGTCGATCCTGACCGCGGTGTCGCCGGCGATCGGCCAGGTGCTGGTCTTCTTCGGCTCGCTGTTCTTCATGCTGGTAGGGCGCGACCGATTGCGGCGGAGCGTGGTCCTCGCCTTCGAGGACCGCGCCGACCGGCTGACGGCGCTGCGCGTGGTGGCCGGCATGCAGGCCGATCTCGGGCGCTACTTCGCCACCATCGCGCTGATCAACATGGTGCTGGGCGTGACCGTGGCCGTGACGGTGGGGGCGATCGGCCTGGAAAGCCCGTTGCTCTGGGGCGTCCTCGCCTTCCTGATGAACTTCGTGCCCTTCCTGGGACCGATCGTGATGGCCGGCATCCTGTTCCTCGCCGGGGTGGTGAGTTTCGAGACGATCGCGATCGGCGTCGCCCCGGCGGCTCTGTATCTCCTCATCCACAATCTCGAGGCGCAGGTGCTCACGCCGCTGCTGCTGGGCAAGCGCTTCGAGGTGAACCCGCTGATCGTCTTCCTCAGCATCGTCTTCTGGGCTTGGCTCTGGGGGCCCGTGGGCGCGCTGCTGGCGGCGCCGATCCTGGTGGCGGGCACCAGCCTGTGGATGGAGATCAGGTCGACCGACCGGGTGCGCCTGCCGGACTGACGCCTATCCTCGCGTGATCGGGATATGCCCGGGTCGCGCCGCTACGCGGGCGAGCCAGCGGCCGAGGGCGGGGTAGGGGGCGAGGTCGATCCCCGCCTCGTCCGCCACATGGGTATAGGCGTAGAGGGCGATGTCGGCGATCGAGTAGCGCCCGCCTGCGAACCAGTCCTGCGCCGACAGATGCGTCTCCATCACCGCGAGGGCCTGATGCCCGCGTTCGCGCCGCATCGGCAGTTCGGCCCGGCGGGGATGGTCGGCGGGCAGGTGGCGCATGATGTAGCGGGGCGTCGCCACATAGGGCTCGTGGCTGTACTGCTCGAAGAACATCCATTGCAGCGCCTGCGCCCGGCCGAGCCTGCCCTCGGGCAGGAAGGGCGTGCCTTCCGCCAGGTAGAACAGGATCGCGTCCGATTCGGAGAGGAAGGTGCCGTCCTCCAGTTCCAGCGTCGGCACCCGGCCGTTCGGATTCTTGCGCAGGAACGCCGCCGTGCGAGTCTCGCCCTTGTCGATGTCGAGTTCGACCCCCGTGTAGGGCAGCCCGAGCTGGTTCAGCAGCAGCCGTGCCTTGTAGCCGTTTCCGGAGTCGAGATAGTCGTAGAGCGTCAGCATCGGCGGGCCTCCTGTGCGCAGAAGCGATGCCGCGCGGCGGGCCTTCCCGCAAGCGGGACTTTGCCGTATCGAGGCTCAGGAAAACTGAGCCTGTCATCGCCATGACCCGCCGCCTGCCGCCGCTCAACGCCCTCCGCGCCTTCGAGGCGGCCGCCCGCCTGGGCGGCTTCGCCGCCGCCGCGGGCGAACTCGGCGTCACGCCGGCCGCCGTCAGCGGGCAGGTGAAGGCGCTGGAGGCGCGGCTCGGCATCGGGCTGTTCCGCCGGCTGCCTCAGGGCCTCGTGCTTACCGCCGCCGGCCAGGCCTGTCTGCCGGCGCTCAGCGAGGGATTCGACCGGCTGGCGGAGGCGGCGGAGCGCGCCCGCGGGGGACAACCCGCCGGCCTCGTCAGCGTCAGCACGCTGCCGGGCTTCGCCGCCGGGTGGCTGGTGCCACGGCTGGGGCAGTTCCGGGCGCTGCATCCCGAAATCGACATCCTGCTCCGGACCGAGCGGCGGGCGATCGACTTCGCCCGCGAGGAGGCCGATCTCGCCATCCGCTTCGGCACCGGCAACCATCGCGGGCTGGTGGTACGCCACCTGATGGACGAGGACGTTTTCGCGGTGGCGAGCCCGGCGCTGGCGCATGGTCCGATGCCGCTGCGCCAGCCCGAGGATCTCGTCGGGCATGTGCTGCTGCATGACGTCGACGCGCATCCGCGCCAGCCCTGGATGCACTGGCCGGCCTGGTTCGCGGCCTTCGGCCTGCCGCCGGGCGAGGCGGCGCGGGGCATCCACTTCACCGATTCGATCGTGATGATCGCCGCCGCTGTCGCCGGGCAGGGCGTGGCGCTGGGGCGCGCGCCGCAGATCGGCGGGCATCTGAAGGCGGGCCGGCTGGTTAAGCTGTTCGACCGGGTCGAGCGCGCCGGCTGGGCCTATCACGTCATCGCCCCGGCGCCGCGGCTGGCCCGCCCGGCGGTGCGGAGCTTCGTCGACTGGCTGCTGGCTGTGAAGGAGTAGCTAGCCGGCGGCGATGTACTGGCGGAGCGACTCGGCTTCGGCGACCGTCTCGGCGATGCGGTTCTTCACCACGTCGCCGATGGAGACGATGCCGATCACCCGGCCCTGGTCCATCACCGGCAGGTGCCGGAAGCGCCGCTGGGTCATTTCCGCCATCAGGGCGTCGATCGAATCGGCCGGCTTGCAGAAGATGACATTCGCGGTCATCACCTCGGTCACCGGCAGCGCCACCGCCTCCATGCCGTGATTGGCGACGGCGCGGACGACGTCGCGCTCGGACAGGATGCCCGCGACCTTGCCCGCGGGGTCCATGATCAGAAGGGCGCCGATGCCCTCGGCCGCCAGCACGCCGGCCGCCTCGCCGACCCGCGCATCGGCCGGCAGGGAGATGATGCGATTGCCTTTTTGCTTCAGGATCTGCGCCACGTTCATACCGGTTTTCCTCCTCGACACCTGAGGGGCCCGGGCGGGCGGGTTGGACTACCGCTTCTCTCCCGGACATCCCTCCACGGGACCCGGAAAGACGATGACCTTCGGGTCGATCGGGAGGATGATGCGCCGGATCAGACTGCGACGCAACGCCGCGGATCGGCCGGAGGAGCGATACAGTGGCCGGTCAGTCGGCGGCGCTGACCAGGCTGGCGGAGAGGATCTGGCTGTCGGTCGCGCGGATCGCCTCGCGGAAGCGCTGCAACTCCTTGCCTTCCAGCGCCCGGCCCGTCGGGAAGCGTACCGAGAGCGGGTTGATCTGCTTGCCCTCGCGGTGCACTTCGTAGTGCAGATGCGGGCCGGTCGACCGGCCGGTGGTGCCGACATAGCCGATGATCTGGCCCTGGCGCACCCGCTGGCCGGGCTTCAGGCCGGTGGCGAAAGTCGACATATGCGCATAGGCGGTGGCGAAGGTGCTGTTGTGCTTCAGGCGCACGTACTTGCCGTAGGCGCCGTTCCAGCCGGCCATCTCCACCATGCCGTCGCCGGCCGCCTGGATCGGCGTGCCGGTCGGGGCGCCGAAATCGACGCCCTTGTGCAACGTGGTGTAGCCCAGGATCGGGTGGCTGCGCATGCCGAAGCCCGAGGTCAGCCGCGCGCCGTCGATGGGCGTGCGCAGCAGGGCCTTGCGCATGCTCTGGCCCTTCTCGTTGAAGTATTCCGGCTCCTTGCTGTCGGAGGGCGCATAGCGCCAGTAGCGCAGCACCTGGCCCGACAGCGTCATCGAGGCATAGAGGATGTCACCCTCCCTGGCGGGCCGGCCCGCCGGATCGACCTTGCGGTCGAACATCACCTCGAAGGCGTCGCCGGTCTTGACCTCACGCTGAAAGTCGACGTCGTAGCTGAACAGTTTGATCAGCTCGGTCAGCACCGGCATCGGCACGCCGGCCCGGCGGGCGGCCAGGAACAGGGAATCGTCGATGCTGCCGGAGGCCCTGGCGCGAACCGACTGCAGCGGCACCAGGACCTGCTCCGCCTTGAACTCGCCCTCCGGCGTCCGCTTGACGGCGACGCTGCGCTCCACCGACGGCGCCAAGGCGAGCGAAGCGACCTTCACCCCGTCATCCTCGCGGGTGAAGGTGAGCGTCATCTCCTGGCCGAGCTGCATTTTGCGCGGGTCGTAGAGACGGTTCAGCGCGGTCACGATCTCCTGGCTCTCGCTGCGATCGACGCCGGCGCCGATCAGCATCTTGATCAGGGTGTCGCCGCGGCCGACGGCCAGCTTGCGCAACAGCGCGTCGGCCTCGGTCCCCTCGATCCCACCGGTCTCGCCGCTCTCGGCCACCTCTTCGCCGCCGGCATTGCCGTAGTCGAGGTTGGGTGCGGGGAGACTGGCCGTCTCCACGACACGCAGCTTCGCCTCGAAGCCGGCATAGTCGAAGACGGGATGATGCTCGGTCCAGCGGGCATAGGCGGAAAATTCGTCGGCGAGGCCCTGCATCGCATCGTTGATGCGCGCCTGCACGGCGGCGGAGGGACGCAGCGCGCTCGGCTGCTGGGCGATCAGGGTGGCCAGCGCCACGCCGGCGAGCAGCGTGCTCGCGGCCATCACCGCGACACCGCGGCGGGCGACCGTCACCGCGCGGCTGCGCCGCGATTCGATGGCGATTGTGCGTTGGTAAGGCGGCAACAGGTTCCCCTGATCGGTGTTTTTGCGTCCCTTTGGCCCCAAAGCGGTTCCGGGCGACGCAATCCTTGGTCGGCGGGGTCGGGCTTGTCAACCTTAACGGCGCCGAGGCCGGCTCCTAACTCTCGGGTCGGGCTGGTTAAATCTTCGTTGTCGTAATTTTTTTATGAATCTTCGTTGACAGCCCCGAGCGAGCACGCCTATAAGCCGCGCCCTGCCCGGGACGCCTGGGCAACGGCCCGGAAACGGACCGGCCCCGCGAGGGGGGTGCTCATGGACATTGTAGATAGACGGAAGGGGAGCGTGGCCGGCGGGTATTGTGAGTAC
>JALHMN010000025.1 GCA_022844005.1 bacterium
CTATGACTGGAGGACCGCGCTCTTCACGCTGGGCTGCCTCGGCTGGGGCATCACGCTCTCCTGCGCGCTCCTGCTCCGCCGCCCGCCGCCGGAAGCGGTCCCCGCCGGGCCCGCGGCCCCGGTGCCGGAGGGGCACGGCATGACGGTGGCGCAGGCGCTCAGGACGCCGCAATTCGCCGCCATCGCGCTCACCCATTTCGCCTGCTGTGCGGCGCATTCGGGGCCGATCTTCCACATGATCACCAATGCCATCGGCTGCGGCATCGCGCCCATGGCGGCGACCACGGTCTTGAGCGTCGCCGGCTTCTCCGGCCTCATCGGCCGCATCGCCTGCGGCCTCTTGGCCGACCGGGTCGGCGCCAAGCCGATCGTGCTCTTGGGCCTCAGCACCCAGGCGCTTTCCGTCGGGCTCTATCTCGTCGTCGACAGCCTGCCGGCCTTCTATGCGCTCTCGGTGCTGTTCGGCCTGTCCTACGGGGGCGTCATGCCGCTCTACGGCATCCTGGTGCGCGACTATTTCGGCGCCCGCATCATGGGCTCGGTGTTCGGCGCGGTGTCGATGGTCTCCACCCTCGGCATGGCGATCGGCCCCTGGGCCGGCGGCTTCGTCTACGACCGCTTCGCCTCCTATGACTGGTTCTACATCGCCTCGCTGTCGATCGGCATCGGCGCCGTCCTGATCGCCCTCACCTGCCGGCCGCCGCGGAGGGCGGTGGCGGTGGCATAAGCGGCACCCCAGGCTGACTGTTATCTTGTTGCCACACCCATGTGGCGTGGTCGTGGTGAAGGCTGGTGTAGCGCCGGTGAAATCGTGGTGCGCGGCGGGAGTCAGGCGGAACTGGCGTTCCGCCCGGCCCTCGGCCGAGATTTCTCTTTATGAGGAATTTCCTGGGTGTGATATAATTTAGTTTCGCGCTGTTGGACAATCGAAGACCCTACTCGGCAAACCGCCCAAAGCGGAACTGCGCTTCCGCTTCGGGCGGAAGCCCAGTTCCGCCCGCCCCCGGACGGATCCATAACAACCCTATGAAATATAACGACAATCAGGAGTCTTTCAGCATCGGCGAAAATGCCGAAACATTCCGTCTGCCTCAATTTTCATCAGCGCCCGGCGCCACCTCCCGCGCCTTTCCGCCATCGCGGCATTGGTACGCTTCTTGACTGGTGCTACAGGTCGAGGGGTATCGGGGAGAGCCGTTCCGTGAGCATTCAAGTCGCCCTGCACCACAGGACCGAATATCGCTACGACCGGCTGGTGGGCCTGGGGCCGCAGGTTGTCCGCTTACGCCCGGCGCCGCACAGCCGCACGCCCGTGCTCTCCTATTCGCTGAAGGTCGAACCGGCCGGCCATTTCCTCAACTGGCAGCAGGACCCCCAGGGTAACTATCTGGCCCGGCTGGTCTTTCCGGAACGGACCGATCGCTTCTCGATCACCGTCGACCTCGTCGCCGACATGGCGGTGATCAACCCCTTCGACTTCTTCATGGAGCCCTCGGCCGAGCAGTATCCCTTCCAGTACGATCCCGTGCTGGACGAGGAACTGGCGCCTTTCCGCAAGGTTTCCGCGCCCGGGCCGCTGCTCGCCGCCTACCTCGCCGAGATCGATGCGAAGCCGCAGAAGACCATCGACTTCCTGGTCGAGCTGAATCGCGTGCTGCAGCAGAAGATCGGCTATGTCATCCGCATGGAGCCGGGCGTGCAGACGCCGGAAGAGACGCTGCAGAAGGCGCTCGGCTCCTGCCGCGACACCGGCTGGCTCTTGGTGCAGATCCTGCGGCACCTCGGCTTCGCCGCCCGCTTCGTCTCCGGCTACCTGATCCAGCTGGTGGCCGACCAGAAGCCGCTCGACGGGCCGGAAGGCACGACGGTGGATTTCACCGACCTGCACGCCTGGTGCGAGGTCTATCTGCCGGGCGCCGGCTGGATCGGCCTCGATCCCACCTCGGGCCTGCTGACCGGCGAGGGGCATATCCCGCTCGCCTGCTCGCCCGAACCGGGCAGCGCCGCCCCCATCACCGGCGCCGTCGACAAGGCCGAGGTCGAGTTCGGCTTCGAGATGAGCGTGCGGCGCATCGCCGAACGCCCGCGCGTGACCAGACCCTATTCGGATGCCAAATGGGCCTCGCTCCTCGAGCTCGGCCGCAAGGTGGACGGGCAACTGCAGGACATGGGCGTTCGCCTCACCATGGGGGGCGAGCCCACCTTCGTCGCCGCCGACGATCCCGACGGGGCGGAATGGAACACCGATGCGCTGGGGCCGACGAAGCGGAAACTCGCCGGCCAGCTTCTGCGCCGCCTCGCCGACCGCTTCTCGCCCGGACATCTCCTGCACTACGGCCAGGGCAAGTGGTATCCGGGAGAACAGCTGCCCCGATGGGCGCTGGGCTGCCATTGGCGGAAAGACGGCGAGCCGGTCTGGCGCAACCCCGCTCTCCTCGCCGCCGATGAGGACGGCGACCCCGCCCTGGGGCCGAGCCAGTCGGAGGGCTTCATCACCGATCTGGCGCGGCGGCTGCAGATCGATCCCGCCTTCTGCATCCCGGCCTATGAGGATGCCTGGTACTACCTGTGGAAGGAGCGGCGGCTGCCGGTCAATGTCGACCCGCTGAAGAGCAGGCTCGCCGATCCGCTGGAGCGGGCCCGCCTCGCCCGCGTCTTCGAACAGGGTCTGGAGAAGGTGGTGGGCTATGCCCTGCCGCTCGCCCGCGGGGAGGGCAACGGGTCTGGCTACTGGAAGAGCGGGCCGTGGACGCTGCGGCCCCAGACCATGTTCCTGATTCCGGGCGATTCGCCCATGGGTTATCGCCTGCCGCTCGATTCGCTGCCCTGGGTGAGCGAAGCCGACTACCCCTATGTCTATCCCCAGGATCCGATGGAGGAGCGGAAGCCGCTGCCCTCCGCCCAGGCCTTCCGCCTCGACCCCGCTGCGATCCGCGCTCGGGCGCCGGGTCCCGTCGCCCAGGGCCGGCGCGAGCAGGCGGTGGAGAAGCCGGCCCCCGGCGCTTCCGATCCGAGCGTCGTGCGCACCTCGCTCTGCGTCGAGGTCCGCGACGGGCTGATGCACATCTTCATGCCGCCCGCGGAGACCGCCGAGGACTATCTCGAGCTGATCGGTGCGATCGAGGATGTGGCGACGGCGCGGGCGCAGAAGGTGATGATCGAGGGCTATGCGCCTCCCGACGACCCCCGCCTCCATCATTTCTCGGTCACCCCCGATCCCGGCGTGATCGAGGTGAACATCCATCCCTCGGAAACCTGGGACGACCTCGTCGACAAGACCTCGGCCATCTACGAGGAGGCCCGCGCCACCCGGCTGATCACCGAGAAATTCATGCTGGACGGACGGCATGTCGGCACCGGCGGCGGCAACCACATCGTGCTGGGCGGCAGCACCCCGGCGGACTCCCCGCTGCTCCGCCGCCCGGATCTGCTGAAGAGCCTGCTCGGCTACTGGCACAACCACCCGGCTCTCTCCTATCTCTTCTCCGGCCTCTTCATCGGGCCGACCAGCCAGCATCCGCGCATCGACGAGGGCCGCGATTCCGCCACCTACGAGCTCGAAGTGGCGTTCAAGGCGCTCGACCGCGAAGGCCGCGCCCAGCCCTGGCTGGTCGATCGCATCTTCCGCGACGTGCTGATCGACGTGACCGGCAACACGCACCGCACCGAGTTCTGCATCGACAAGCTCTATTCGCCCGACAGTGCCGCCGGCCGCCGCGGCCTCCTCGAACTCCGCGCCTTCGAGATGCCCCCGCATGCGCGGATGAGCGCGGCGCAGCAGCTTCTCCTCCGCGCCCTGGTCGGCTGGTTCTGGCAGGAACCCTATGACCGGCCGCTCGCCCGCTTCGGCACCCGCCTGCATGACGAGTTCATGTTGCCCTTCTTCGTCGCCCAGGATTTCGCCGATGTGCTGGCCGACCTGAAGCGCGCCGGCTACGGCTTCGATCCGGAATGGTTCCAGGCGCATCACGAATTCCGCTTCCCCCAGATCGGCAAGGTCGCCCAGCGGGGCATCGAACTGGAGCTGCGCACGGCGCTGGAACCCTGGCACGTGCTGGGCGAGGACGGGGCGCCGGGCGGCACGGTCCGCTTCGTCGACAGTTCGGTCGAGCGCATGCAGGTGAAGCTCGACGGCATGACCGCCGACCGCCACGTTCTCCTCTGCAACGGTCGCGCGGTGCCGCTCAGGGCCACCGGACGCAAGGGCGAATACGTGGCGGGCGTCCGCTATCGCGCCTGGCAGCCGGCGCGCGCGCTGCATCCGACCATCCCGGTCGATGCGCCGCTCGTCTTCGACCTCTACGACACCTGGTCGGAGCGGGCGATCGGCGGCGCCACCTATCACGTGGCCCATCCCGGCGGGCGGAACTACGACCGCTTCCCGGTGAACGCCAACGAGGCGGAAGCGCGGCGGCGAGCGCGGTTCTTCCCCATGGGCCATACCCCGGGGCAGAGCGTCCTGTCGCCGGTCACCGCCGCGGGCGAACACCCGGTCACCCTCGACCTCCGCCACGCCAGGTAAGGCGGTGCTGGCATCCGGCGTCGGGATCGGCAAGACTCCGGACGCAATGAACGAGGCCTACGACGAACTGGCATCCGGCCAGGGTGCCTTCCGGCCGCACTGGCGCGGCCTGATGGCGACCCTGGGCTCGCTCCCGCCGGAGCTGATCGCCGAGCGCGCCGCCCGGGCCCGCGCGCATTTCGCCGAGGCGGACGAGTTCCTCGCCATCTACGGCCGCCAGCCGGATCACCCGACCTGGAGCTTCGACCTCCTGCCGATGATCCTGCCCGAGGCGGAATGGGACACCCTGGCCGCCGGCCTCGTGCAGCGTGCCCGCCTGCTGGACTTGGTGCTGGACGACATCTACGGCGAACAGCGGCTGATCCGCGAGGGTGCGCTCCCGCCCTACCTGATCTATGCCAATCCAGAATTCCTGCGGCCCATGCGACGGCCGCGCGCGGGCGGCGAGCAGGGCCGTCTGCACTTCTATGCCGCCGATGTCATTCGCGTCTCTGACGGCAGCTGGCGCATCTTCGCCGACCGCACCCAGGCCCCGGCCGGCATCGGCTATGCGCTCCGCAACCGGCGTGTGCTCGCGCGGACCTTTCCCGAGGCCTTCCGCGCCGCCCCGGTCCGCCGCCTCCGCCCCTTCGTCGAGCTGTGGCAGTCGAGCCTGCTCGACCTTGGCAGCCGGCGTCGCGACGACCCACGCGCGGTGCTGCTGACCCCCGGCCCCTATAATCCTGCCTATTTCGAGCACGTCTATCTCGCCCGCGAGCTGGGGCTGACGCTCGCCCGGGGTGCCGATCTCACCGTGCGCGATGCCGCCGTCTACCTGAAGACGCTCGACGGGCTGATGCCGGTCGACGTGATCTACCGTCGGGTCGACGGGGCCTGGTGCGATCCGCTCGAACTGCGTGAGGATTCCACGCTGGGCCTGGCCGGCCTGATCGAGGCCGAACGCAGCGGCAACGTGGTGATCGTAAACCTGCCCGGATCGGCGGCGATCGAGACCCCGGCCTTCGCGCCCTTCCTTCCGGCCCTCTCCCGCCGCCTGCTGGGCGAGCAGTTGAAGCTGCCGGCGGTCACCACCTGGTGGTGCGGCCAGTCCGCCCCTTTGGCCGAGGTTCGGGGCAATCTCGGCCGCTTCCTGTTCCGTCCCGTCTTCGCCACCGACCCCATTCCCGTTGACGCCACCGCGCTCGGCGCAAAGGAACGCAAGGCCTTCGAGGCCGACCTTCTTTCCCATCCCGAACGTTTCGTCGCCATCGAGCGCGTCGCCCACGGGCTGGTGCCCACGCTGGGCGAGGGCGGCATGACCCCCCAGCCTGTGGTGCTGCGGGTCGCCCTGGTGCGCAGCGGCGACGACTGGGTGGCGATGCCGGGCGGCGTCGCCCGCGTGGTGGCGGGCGACTCGCTCTACCGGGGCACACTGCGGCACGGCGGCATCGCCAAGGACGTGTGGGTGCTGACCACGGAGGAGCAGGACGTCTATGTCCCCGCCGCCGGGCGCCGGTCGCCCGCCATCCTGCGCGCCACCGGCGCGCTGCAAAGCCGGGCCGCCGACGACCTGTTCTGGCTGGGACGCTACACCGAGCGGCTCGACGGCGGCGCGCGCCTGTTTCGCGCCGCCATCGGCCGGCTTTCCGGCGGTGGCCTCGGCGCCCGCGACATGGCCGAACTGCAGCTTCTCGCCCAGGCGTTGTCACGCAACGGCTGGATCGAATCGACCATCGCGCATGCACCCGTCGACGGCAGCATGTTCGCCGGCGGCCTCTCGGATGTCGCCGCGGACGGCGGCGCGCTGCGCGATGCGCTGGTCGCGGTGCGCCAGCTGGCCTTTGCCGTGCGCGATCGCCTCTCGCTCGACATGTGGCAAAGCCTCAACCACATGCTGACCGATGTGCGCGGCGCCCTCGCACGCGGCAATCGCGATGTCGACCGCCTGCTCGACGCCCTCGACGGGCTGGTGCGCTCGATCGCGGCCTTCGGCGGCCTGGTGGCGGAGAACATGACCCGCGGCAGCGGCTGGCGCTTCCTCGAGATGGGCCGTCGGCTGGAACGCGGCATCGGCATCGCCCGCACCATCGCCGGCGTACTGGACGTACCGCCCCGGCGCACCGATATCGGCCTGAGGCTGGCGCTGGAACTCTGCGATTCCACGATCACCTACCGCACCCGCTATCCGACCGAGCCGCGCCTCGGCCCCGCGCTCGACCTCGTCCTGGTCGACGGCTCCAACCCCCGGGCGCTGCTGTTCCAGTTGGCCGACCTGCGTCAGCACCTGACCCTGCTCGCCACCGAGGGAGCCGAGCGCCAGCAGGTCGAGGCAATGATCGTCGCCATAGAGCACTTCCCACTGGCCGATCTGGAGACCGGGCGCGACACGGTCGACGCGGCGCCGGCTGTCGCGTTGCTCGACGATCTGGTCGGCCGGCTCATGACGCTTTCCGACCTGATCACCCGCAACTTCTTCTCCCATATCGACGTGCCGCACATCCTGACGATCGCCGCCCCGGTGGCGGCCGAGATGGAGCCGGCCTGATGCGCTATGCGCTACGCCACCTGACCCGCTACGCCTATGGCGCTCCGGTCGATCTCGGCTATCACCTGCTGCGGCTGACGCCGGCCGAGACACCGCGACAACGGTTGCTGGAGCGCGGCCTTGTCATTTCCCCGGTGCCGAACCGCCTGGCCGATCTCAGCGATCACTTCGGCAACGGCGTGGCGCATGTCTCGATCGAGCACCGGCATGACAGTTTCGAAACGCTCCTGGAAGCGACCGTCGAGGTCGACGGCTTCGATACTGCGGCCCTTGCGCCTGGACCGGCCTGGGAAACGGTGCGCGACGCCATCCGCGACGACGGCTTTCCCGGCGACCCGGCGGCGGCGGAGTTCGCCTACGGCTCGCCGCTCGCACCTGCCGATGCGCGCGCGGGTGCCTATGCGGCGAAGTCCTTCACCGCCGGCCGGCCGATCACCGTCGCGCTCCGCGACCTCACCTCGCGCATCCGCCGCGATTTCGACTACCTGCCCGGAACCACGACCGTATCGACGCCCGTCGCCACCGTGCTCACCACGCGCCGCGGCGTCTGCCAGGATTTCGCGCATGTGATGATCGCCGGACTGCGTCATCTGGGTCTGCCGGCGCGCTATGTTTCGGGCTATCTGCGCAGCTATCCGCCCGAGGACGCGGGACTGCATCGCGGGTTCGATGCCAGTCACGCCTGGGTCTCCGCATGGTGCGGGTCCGGTCAGGGCTGGCTCGAGTTCGATCCGACCAATGATCTGGTAGTGGATGACGAGCACATCGTGCTGGCCTATGGCCGCGACTTCGCCGATGTGAGCCCGCTGCGCGGCGTGATCCTGGGCGGCGGCGTGCACGTGGTCGAGGTCGAGGTGACGGTGACCCCGATCGAGGCCTGAGCGCTACGCCCTGAAGGCGCGCATGCGCCGGTTCGCCTCACGGCCTTCCTCCAGCGCCTCGACGAAGGGAAGATCGAGGGTGCGATAGAACAACCCCTTGGTGAGCGCCATCGCTTCGCGCCTGTTGCCGGCCAGCGCCGTCGCCAGGTCGAGCGCCACCGGCACCACCTCCGCTTCGTCCACGACGCGATTGATCATGCCGAGCGCCAGCGCCTGCTCCGCTTCCACGGGCCGGCCCAGCGCCACCATCTCGAAAGCGGCCTTCCGCCCGACCGCGCGGACGAGGCTGGTCATCACCACGGCGGCAACGATACCGCGCTGCAGTTCCGGGTAGCCGAAGCTGGCGCCCTGCGCCATTACCACCATGTCGCTCGACAGCGCCAATCCCGCCCCGCCGCCACGGGCGACGCCGTTCACCGCCGCGATGACCGGTTTCGACATCTGCAACGGCAAACCCTGCAGGGTCGCCGACAAGATCGCACGCTCGTCGACCAGGGCCTGATTGTCGGGCGTGAGTTGCTTGAACTCGTCGGTATCCGCGCCGGCACAGAAGCCGCGCCCCGCGCCGGTCAGCACCACGGCCCGGACGCCGGCTTCTGCTTCCGCCGCGTTCAGGGCCTCGATGAGGGCGCGGGTCAATCCGATGTCGAGCGCGTTCAGCTTCTCGGGGCGGTTCAGCGTCAGCAGGCGGACGGCATCCTTGTCCTCGATCTTCAATGGACCGCTCGTCATCCTTCCTTCCGGCGCAGGTGCGCCGCCTCGACCATGAACCAGGCGGCGGCAGCGAGGGCAATGGCCGCCACGACCAGGAATCCCGCCCGGTACCCCACCAGTCCGACCAGGAGACCGAAGCCCGCGGGGCCCATCACCGCGCCGGCATAGGTGATGGCGGATCCCGCGGCGGCCACTGCGCCCGCCTGGCCCGGTGGCGACCAGCGCGCCATATCGGCGAGCATCACGCCGTTCCAACCGATCGCGCCACCGCCGTACAGGATGCAGACGGCGGCGGCGATCGGGAACGACCACTCGGCCGACGAGAAGGCGATGGCCGTCGCACCGAGCGAGGACAGCAATCCGAGTCCGGCCAGCAGGGAGAAGCGCTCGCGGACACGGTCGGCCAGCGCCCCCGCGACGATGCGGCTCGCCACACCCGCCATCTGGGCCACGGCGAGCAAGCCGCCCGCCTCCGGCAGCGAGAGACCGCCGCGATCGACCAGGAACACGACCAGGAAGCTGCCGAGACAGGATTGGGGAATGAGAAACAGCACGGCGCCGAGCGACAGCGCACGCAACTGGCGATGACGCAGGACCAGACCCATGGGCGCCAGCATCCGCCCACGGGGGAGTGCGGCCGGAGGCCGCTCGCCGTCGAAGGCACGGCGGAAAGGCAGCAGCGCCACGGCAAGCAGGCCGAGGCCGGTGGCGAGGATGAGGGCTGCGCGCTGCCAGCCGAAATTGATCACCAGCAGCGGGACGACCAGTCCCGCCAAGGCAAAGCCGATCGGCACGCCCGTCTGCTTCAGCGAGAAGACGAGGCCGAACCAGCGCGGCGGCACCCTCCCCGCCAGCACCGCTGCGGTTGCCGGCGTGATGGGCCCGTAGCCGAGCCCGAGCACAACGGCCGCGAGCACGGTCCAGGCGAGGCTGCCCCCGGCAAAGAGCGCGATGCCGGCGGCGGCGACAGCCGTCGAGACGGCACAGACGGTGAGCGCACCGATACGGGCGATCGAACTGGCGATGAGAATGCTGACAACGATACAGGCGCTGTAGGCGATGGCGGTGAAATTGCCGGCGAACCGGCCTTCGACGCCGAGGTCGGCCGCCGCCGCCGGCAGCATGACCGGCACCGCCAGGATGATCATCGAATGCACCACCTGGGTACCGATCGTGACCCCGACGGTGCCGAACGTGCGCGCCAGTTCGCTAGAGGGCGCGGCCACGAGTTTGGTAGTAGGGCTGCAGCGCCGTATGCAGCAGGTCGACGATTTTCTCCCGCTCGTCCCGTAGCCGCGCAATTTCGCAGCCGATGCCGATCGCCATCGGCGGCTGGCTTGGCGGCGTCGGCAGTTCCATGGCGATGACGCCGGAGGTCGGGATCACCGTGCCCTCGGTATAGGCGTAGCCCTGCCGCCGCACGCGATCCAGCTCCTCCAGGAGTTCGCTCGGGCGGACGCGCTTCTCCGGATCCCGCTCCTCGGCATTGATCCGGCGCACCAGACCCAGCACCTCGACATCGGGCTTGCGAGACAGCAGCACGCGGCCGACAGCGGCGCGGCAGAGCGGGCGGAGCGACCCCGGCTTGATGTACCAGTCCTTCTCCTGCACCTGGATCAGGTGCACGTACTGAACGTAGATGTCGTTCTGCATGCCGACCAGGATCGTATGGCCGGTGGCACGGTAGAGGTCGTCCAGAAGCCGCAGCAGGCTGTTGTCGCTGAACAACTGGTCGTGCACCCACCCGCCCAGGAAGGCGACGCGCATGGTGGGTTGAAAACGCCGGGTCTCGCGGTCGTAATCGAGATAGCGTAGCTGCACCAGGCTCTTCAGCAACGCCGATGTGCTGGACTGGGGATAGCCCAGCGCTTCCACTACGTCCCCGACCGAGGCAGGCCGCTGCCGCTCGGCGAAATACTCGAAGATCTCGAGCACGCGCTTGGCGGACTTGACCACACCTTCGGCGGCACGGTCGTCACCGACCGGTTCGCTGCGGTTCAGCCGTAGACCAGATTGGGCAGCCACAGGGAAATCTCCGGAACATAGGTTACCAGTATCAACAGCAGCACCATGATCACCAGGAACGGATTGACCCCCTTGATCACCTCGCTGATCGGGCGCTTCGAGATTGTCGACATGACGTAGAGATTGAGCCCCACCGGCGCGGTGATCAGCGCCAGTTCCATGTTGATGGTGACGACGATGGCGAAATGCACCGGATCGATGCCGAGCGGGGCGAGCACCGGAATGATGATCGGCATGGTGATCAGGAGGATCGACGCCACCTCCAGGAACATGCCGAGGATCAGCATCAGCACGTTGACGAACAGCAGGAACTGCCAGGAGGTGAAGCCGTTGTCGATCAGGTAGTTGACCAGCCGGGCAGGGATTCCCGATTCGGTGATCCAGTGCCCGAAGGCGAGTGCTGTGGCGATGATGATAAGGATGGTGCCGGCACTGCGGATCGATTCACCGATCACCGGCACCGCCTCGCGCAGGGAAAATCCCTTGTAGTAGAAAATGCTGATCAGCAGTGCGACGAAGGCGGCGAGCGCGGCGCATTCGGTCGTGGTCACGAAGCCGCCATAGATGCCGACCGCGATGATCACAGGTAGGGAGAGTGCGGGCAGCGCGTTGAGGTTGACCTTGATCAGCTGAGCGCGCGGCATGGCCGGTTCGCGCGCGAGGTTCTTGGTTTTGCCGAAGTACATCACCCAAGCGATGAACAGACCCGCCTGCAGAAGACCGGGGATGACGCCGGCCAGGAAGAGCCGCGGCACCGATTCGTCGGCGATGATGGCGTACAGGATCAGCGGCAGGCTCGGCGGGATGAGAATCCCGAGCGTGCCCGAAGCCGCGACGACGCCGAGGGCGAAGGACGGCGGATAGTTCCGCGCGATCATCGCCGGCACCAGGATCGTCCCCATCGCGAGCGCGGTCGCCACCGACGATCCGCAGATGGCAGCGAACATCGCGCAGGAGAGCACGCAGACGACGCCGAGGCCGCCGCGGACCGAACCCGTCCAGGCCGCCGCCACGTCGACCAGCGACTTGGCGATGCCGCCGCGCTGCATGAATGTCGCGGCCATGACAAAGAACGGCAGCGCCAAGAGGATGGTGGAATTGAGTTCGTCCAGGATCTTCTGGGCAATGCCGACCAATGGCTGGCCCGACACCCAGAACATCAGGCCAGCGCTCGAGCCCAGGACCAGATAGATCGGCGCTCCGGCGGCGAGGAGCAGGAAGAAGACGACCGCGAAGAACTGTACCGGCATGGCTCAACTCTCCCGCCCGGAATGCACGGCCATGGTCTCCGGATCGAACCGGAACACATAAGCATGGAGCCGGATCAGGTATCGGATCGTCATCAGCGTCGCGGCGGTCGGAAGCGACAGGTAGTAGATCCACAGCGGGAAGGCGAGAGCGGTCATGCTGCGCTCGCCGATGTCGTAGGAATCCCAGGCGCAGTATCCGCCATACCAGGCGAGGCCGGAACAGAAGACGATGGCGACGATGCAGTTGCCGATCTCGACGATGCGCTGCGTCGGTACCTTCAGCACGCGCAGGATGAGGTCGGCGCGGACATGGCCATCCTCACGGACCAACTGGCTTGCCGTCAGCAGTCCAGCCCAGATAATGATGTAGACCGTCATTTCCTCGCCCCAGGGCATGGCGAGGTCGTTGGAGATGTAGCGACCGACGATCTGCCAGATGTAGAGGGCGAGCGCCGCGGCGCCCAGGATACCGATGATCCAGCGTTCCAATGCGTCCCAGAATCTAATCACCGCGCGTCTCCCCGTTCTCCGGTTCGGAGTGTCCTCGGATTTTTGTCGTCTTCGGCTTCTCGTCTGGTTCCGACGGCCGGATCCCAAGCCCGGCCGGTGACGCGCTCTCCCTGACGGAGAGCGCGTCCGCAGCCTCAGTTCGTCGCGCTGAAGGTCTGGTTCACCTTGGTGACGATCGCGGCGTCGACCTTGAGTTCCTTCGCCACCTCGTCCTGGGTCGGCATCATCCGCTCGCGCACCGCGGTGATGTCGGCCTTGGTCGGTTCCACCACCTTGACGCCGTTCTGCGCCAGGGTGTCCTTCGCCTTCATCTGCGCATCGTTCGCCTGCTCGCGGAAGCCGTCGATCATCTCCGCCCAGGTGTCGACCAGCAGCTTCTGCTGCTCGGGCTTCAGCTTGTCGTAGAAGCCACGAGCGATCATCGGGACGTACTGGGCGAAGAACTGCTGATCCACCAGAAGGTACTTCACGCCCGAGTCCCACAGCTTGGCGCTCACCGCGCTCTCGTTGGTGGTGAGCAGTCCGTCGAAATTGCCCTGGCTGAGCGCCAGTGGGACATCGGGCCAGGCGGTGAAGTTCGGCAGGCCGTCGAAGAACTTCACCCGGAGCATCTGCCCACCGCCGCCGGAGGTGCGGATCTTCATCCCCTTCAGGTCGTTCGGACCGTTCAGCGGCTTCGAGGTCGCGAAGGTGTGCGAATGGCCGAGATCGAACCACTTCCCCAGCACCTTGACGTTCAGCTTCTGCTCGAGCGACGCGTTGAGCTGCTTTCCGACTTCGCCGTCGGAGAGCTTGTAGAGCTCCTGGCGCGAGCGTCCGTAGGTCGCCGGCAGGGTGGCGAACTCCAGGCTGGGCTCGAAGCCGGACAGCACCCAGGTGCCGGGAACCGCCATCTCCGCGCCGCCCTGGCGGAGCGCCTTGCCGACATTGGCGTCACGGAACAGCTGCGCGGAGTGATAGAGCTCGGTCTCGATCGTACCCTTCGAACGCGTCTTGATCGCGTCGAGATAGAGCCCAACGGACTTCGTACGGATATGCACCGCCGTCGTGTCGAGCGATGCGCGTAGCTTGACCGCTTCAGCGGAAGCGTCCGCCACGAATAGTGCGAGTGCGCCGACGGCACCCAGAACCAGGCTGCGGGTCATCATCGATTTAACCTCCCTTGTTGCGCAGCCGACAGGTCACGCCTTTGCGAAACCCGCCGGACTGCGATCTGGTGGACGGATCATAGCGCGAAGTCGCCGTACTCTCAGATGCCGTACAGATCTGCCTTCTTCAGCACCGTGTTGCGCAGGATGCGGATGGAGGCGACGTCGACCATGATGCCGTCGACGTTGATGGCGCCCAGCCCCTCGGCCTCGGCCTTCTCGTAGGCCTTGGCCAGCGCACGGGCACGCTCCACCTCTTCCTTCTTCGGGCTGTAGACGTCGAGGGCGATGTCGATCTGGCTCGGGTGGATCGCCCACTTGCCGACGCAGCCCAGGATCATCGCGCGCTTGGCTTCTTCGCGATAGCCTTCCGGATTCTTGAAATCGGCATAGGGACCGTCGACCGGATCGATGCCGGCGGCGCGGCAGGCCATCACCAGGCGGAAGCGGGCATGGTGCCAGATGTCGCCGGGATAGCCGTCGGTCTTGCCTACCGACTTGATGTCGACGCCCATGGAGGCCGAGAAGTCGCCCATGCCGAAGACCAGGCATTCCAGACGATCGGTGCAGCGGGCAATCTCGTCGATGTTCTGCATGCCCTCGACCTCTTCGATCAGGGCTTCCAGGCCGATCCGCTTCTTCAGGCCGAGCTTCTTCTCCATCATGCCGAGCAACTTGTCGGCGAACATGATGTCGGAGACGGTCTGCACCTTGGTCATCATGATGGTGTCGAGGTTTTCGCGCGCGCCCTCGACCACCTCGATGATGTCCTCGTATGCCCATTGAGTGCTGAGGTCGTTGATGCGCACGCAGCGCACCTTGCCGGTCCAGTCGAGGCCGTTCAGCGCTTCGACGATCTTCTTCCGTGCGCCGACCTTCTGGTTGGGGGCGACGGCGTCCTCCAGGTCGAGGAAGACGTGATCGGCGGCCGACTGCGCCGCCTTCTGCATCATCTTCTCCGACGAGCCCGGGGTGGAGAGCTGCGAACGGCGGCGGCGGACGGGACGGGTGTTGCTCATGATGGAACCTCGTTCAAAGAAATGCTTCCTTCTCCCTTAGGGTGAAGGTGGCGTGGAACACGCCGGATGAGGGGCACGGTTAGACGATAGGACTCGTGCGTCGAGCGGCCCCTCACCCGCCCTTCGGGCACCCTCTCCCGCGCCGGCAGGCTTGACCTGCCGGACAGGCCGGCAGGCGGGGAGAGGGAAAATGAAGCGGCGTCACCCAACGGCCTTCGCCTCGCGGAAGCCCTGAATGTCGCCCGCGCTGCAGCCGAGTTCAGACAGGATCGAGTCCGTGTCTTCGCCGAGCAGCGGCGCGCGGCGGGCGATCTTGCCGGGCGTGTCGGTCATCTTCACCGGCACGCCGGCGATGGAGACGGTGCGGTCGAGGCCAGGATGCGGTACCTCGACCAGCATGTTGCGGGCGGCGAAATGCGGATCGGCGACGATGTCGCGCACATTGTAGACCGGTCCGAAGGGCAGCTTCCCGCCCAGCAAGGCAAGAAGCTCCGCCTTGGTCTTCTGGGCGGTGAACTTGCCGACCTCGCCATAGACCAGGTCGCGGTTGGCGACGCGCGCCTCCGCCACGTGGGTGCGCGCATCGGCGATCAGGTCGTCGCGGCCGATCAGCTTGCACAGCATGCCCCACCAGGCATCGGTATGCGCGGCGATCGTCACCCAGCCGTCCTTCGCCGGGAACATGCCGAAGGGCGCGATCAGCGGATGGCGGTTGCCTTCCGGATAGGGGATCGCGTCCTGGAAGGAATGCTGGTGCATGATCCTTTCACACAGGGAAAGGATGCTGTCGACCATCGACACGTCGACGAACTGGCCCTTGCCCGTCCGCGCCGCGCGCAGCATGGCCGACGAGATGCCGAAGGCACACATGGCGGCCGGCATCAGGTCACCGACACCGGGGCCGACCTTGATCGGCGTATCCTTGTCGGGACCGGTGATCTGCATGATGCCGCCCATCGCCTGCGCCACCACATCGAAGGCCGGCCAGTCGAAATAGGGGCTCTCGCCGGTCCGCGGATCGCCGAAGCCGCGGATCGCGGCATAGACCAGCCTTGGGTTGCGTGCGGCCAGCACCTCGTAGCCCAGGCCCAGCCGATCCATCACCCCGGCACGGTAGTTCTCCACCAGCGCATCGGCGCTGTCGACCAGCTTCAGCAATATCTCCTTGCCGGCCTTGGTCTTCAGGTCGAGCGCGATGGAACGCTTGTTGCGGTTGACCGAGGCATAGTAGCCGCCGAAGGCGCGGAGCTTGTCCTCCGGCCGGAACGGACCGCTGCGGCGCGTGCCGTCGCCTTCCAGCGGCTCCACCTTGATGACCTCGGCGCCCTGGTCGGCCAGCATCTGGGTACAGAACGGGCCGGCCAGCATCAGCGTCAGGTCGATGACGCGGATGCCGTCCAGCGCGCCGAAGCCGGTTGCGGGCATGTTACTTGTCGCCCTTCACTTACTTGTCCGCCCAGTGGCTGCGGCGCTTCATCAGTACCGTCCGCTCACCCTCGAAAATCTGCTTGCCGTCCTGGTTGGTACCGTAGTGCTTGAAGCGGATGATACCGGCATCCTCGCGGTCGGCGGGCTTCGACTCCAACACCTCGGAATAGGCATAGAGCGTGTCGCCATGAAAGACGGGCGACATCAGCTTGATCTTGTCCATGCCGAGTTCGGCGATGCAGTTCTCGGCCGTATCCTGGCTCGCCATCCCGATGAAGAAGGAGATGTTGACGCCGCCGAAACTCACGCGCTTGCCGCCGGCGAACTTCGAGCCTTCGCTGCGCTTTGCCATCAGGTCTTCGTTGAAGTGCCCCTCGGCGGTGTTCATGACCAGGTTGGTGATCAGCACCTGTTCGAGCGGCTCCATGGTCTTGCCGCGGGCGTGTTTGATCACCTCGCCGACCTTGAAGTCCTCGAAATAGTTGTCCTTCGCCGTGTAGTCGGACATTTTCATGACTTATCTCCCGAGCAGGCGGTCGGAGATGATGCGCTGCTGGATCTCCGAGGTGCCCTCGAAGATCTTCGTCAGGCGCGCATCGCGCCAGTAGCGCTCGACGGCGTGCAGTTTGGTGTAGCCGGCGCCGCCGTGGATCTGGATCCCCTCGGAGGTGACGCGTTCGGCCATTTCGGAGGCGTAGTACTTCACCATCGAGGCTTCCAGGTCGCAGCGGCGGCCGGAATCGATTTCGTTGCAGACGTGGTACATCAACTGGCGCGCCGCCTCGATCTCGGTCGCCATGGTGGCGATCTTGAAGCGGATGGCCTGGAACTGGCTGATCGGCTGGTTGAACTGCACGCGGGACTGCGAGTACTCGATCGAATCCTCGAGCGCCCCGCGGGCCAGGCCGATTGCCCGGGCGGCCGTATGCGCCCGCGCTTTCTCCAGGCCGTGGGTGGCGAGATAGAAGCCCTTGCCTTCCTCGCCGACGATCCATTCCTTCGGCACCCGGCACTCGTCGAAGGCGAGTTCCCAGGTCTTCCAGCCGAAATAGCCGATCTTCGGAATCGGATGGCCCTTCACGCCATCGGGCAGCGTGCCGCGCTTCTTCGGAATCATGAAGGCGGTCAGGCCCTCGTGCCGGCGACCGGGCTTGCCGTCATCGGTACGCGCGATGACGATCAGGAAGTCGGCCCCGTCGGCGAAGGTGCACCAGTACTTGTTGCCGGTGATGACGAAGGAATCGCCGTCCCGCTTGGCGCGGCAGGAAATATTGGCGATGTCCGAGCCCGCATTGGGTTCGGACATGGAGAAAGCACCCAGCACTTCGCCGCGGGCGATCTTCGGCAGGAACTCGCGCTTCTGCTCTTCCGACAGCCGCTCTGTGCCGATCAGGCTGTTGCCGCGGGCGATGATGGAAGCGACCGACATCCAGCCGCGCGCCAGTTCCTCGGTGATCAGGCAGTATTCGAAGCAGCCGAGGCCGAGGCCGCCGTATTCCTCGGGGATGAGGATGCCGAAATATCCCATCTCGCCGAGCTTGTCGCGCAAGCTCATCGGGATGTCGCCTTCGACCGGATCCAGCCGGTTCGCCACCGGCAGCACTTCCTTCATCGTGAATTCGCGCGCCTGCTGCTGAATGAGGCGGCGCTCTTCGGTCATATAGGTCATGGGCTGGGCTCAGGGATTGCGCTTGTTGATGAGATTCGATCGCTTGAAGTCACAGACCAGTTCGCCGTGCTGGTTGAACCCCTGGGTATGCCACTTGGCGATGCCCATCTTCGGGTTGCTGCCCGAAGGCCGGCGATCGACCACGGTCGACTTGGCGAAGATGGTGTCACCGGGATAAACCGGCTTGTGATAGATCAGCTCGTCGACCGAGAGGAAGGGTCCGCCGCCTTCCGAAAGGTCTTCGACCGACATGCCGAAGATGGTGTTGAACACCAGCAGCGGATTGACCGGCGTGTCGCGATGCCCCATCGCCTTGGCGAATTCGACGTTCGTGTACTGCGGATTGAAGTGCAGGGTCAGCGTGGTGAAGATCGCGTTCTCCGCTTGGCTGATCGTGCGCCCCCAGTGATGGTGGAACACACGGCCCGGCTCGAAGTCCTCGTAGCGGTTGCCCTTGGGGCGCAGCACCGCCTTCTTCACGAATTCAGGTTCTTCCATCGGTTCCTCTCGACGAACGGATTGTTCAGGCGCGGGCGAGTTCCATCAGGGCGCCCACGTCCTTCAGCCCTTCCAGGCCATCGACCGCGGCGGCCAGCGCTTTCGCCCTGTTCTCGCCCAGCACCGGCACGACCAGGCTCATGAACTTGGCCGCGACCCGCTCGCCCTGGCGGGCGACGTCCGCGGCCGGGATGCCGGTGTCGTGGCGCACCTGCAGCTGCTTGCCGGTCTTCAGGTCGACGATCGATTCGGTGACCGAATGGCCCCAGTCGGCGCCTTGCGGCTCGACCGATACCCGGTCGCGCAACTGCACGATCTTCGGATCGGACGCGGTTGCTTCCGAATAGGTCTCCGGTGCCGCGGTGTCGCCGCCCAGCACGCTGAGCGCGGCGTTGAAGCGCAGACTGAATTTCGCTTCCAGGCCCGTCTTCGGTTCGCGGATGTTGCACATCTTGTCCGCACCCGGTTCCACCTTCAGACGGATGGAGGCGATGTCGTCGGGCTTCAGGCCCTGCTCGCGAACCAGCGTGCGCAGGCCCTCGATGGCGCCATGCGTGCCGTAGCAGGCGGCGTTGTACTTGAAGAGGTTGTTGCGCACATGGAAGCCGCCTTCGGGCGTAGACAGGGCACGTTCCATGTTGAAGTCGGGGCTTTGCGTCGCCGCGAAACCCTGCACGCATTCCAGGATGTCGGTACGGCTGGTATAGCCGCGCGCGGCCAGTTGGGCGCCGATCAGACCGTTCTCGGCCGCCTTTCCCGCGTGGAGCGGCTTGCACATCGTGCCGAACTGCGACTTCAGCCCCGCGGCCTGCGTCCCGGCGATGCCGAGCGCGCGCGCCGTGGTTTCGGCATCGAAACCCAGGAGATGCGCGCAAGCCGCGGCCGAACCGAAGCTGCCGACCGTCGCCGTCGCATGAAAGCCGCGCGCATAGTGGCCGGGCGCCACCAGCAGCCCCACCATGCCGAGCGCCTCGTAGCCGGCGATGAAGGCGGTCAGGACATCCTTGCCCGATGCCTTCCGCTGTTCGGCGAGCGCCAGCATCCCGGGCAAGGCCGCCACCGTCGGATGCCCGCCCATGGAGAAATTGACGTCGTCATAGTCCAGCGCATGGCTCATGGCGCCATTGATCAGCGCGGCCTGGCGGGTCGAGACCTTCTGGGGATGCCCGACCAGCGAGGCGAGCGGGTTGCCGCCGTCCTCCAGTGCCTGGTCGAGCAGCATCTTCGAGAGCGGCTCTTCGGCACCGGCGAGGGTCACGGCGAACCAGTCGAGGATGCATTGCTTGGCGACGGCGCGGATCGGTTCGGGAAGGCCGTCTGCCGTGATGGCGCGGACCCGGTCGACCACCGCGGCCGTGGCGGCGCGGCCTTGCGTGGACGGGTGCAACGCAGGTGCTGTCGCCATTTTCGTTTCCTCCGCTTCGTTGCCGTGAGGATGTCACCCTTCAGGGTCTCGGGCCAGCCTTGGAATCATCGTTCTGCTTTATCATCATATACATGATGTCTTCGTCTCATGCCGGCTACGGCGATGCTGCCAAGGCCGCCGCCGGCCCCTATGATCCGCCGCCTTTTCCCGCCGCAGCGAAGTCCCCGACCCATGCCCTCCGAAAATCTCTTCGCCCTCATCCGCGCCGCCGTCTCCGACCCGGCGAAGCCGTTCCTGGAGACGCCGGAGGGGCGGAAATGGTCCTACGGCGACCTCTTCGCCGAGACGGCGCGGATCGCCCACGCGCTCCGGGGCTACGGGGTCGAGCCGGGCGACAGGGTGGCGGTTCAGGTGGAGAAGTCGCCCGACGCCATCGCCCTCTATCTCGCCTGTCTGCGCGCCGGGGCGGTCTTCCTGCCGCTCAACACCGCCTACACGCTGGCCGAACTCGAATATTTCCTGGGCGACGCCGAGCCGCGCCTCTTCGTCGTCCGTCCGGATGCCGAGGCGGCGGCGAAGACGCTGGCGGCCAAGGTGGGCGTCGCCCATGTGGCGACGCTCGGCCAGCACGCCGACGGCTCCCTGATCGAAGCGGCCAAGGGCAAGCCCGCGGATTTCGAGGACGTCGCACGGAAGAAGGACGATCTCGCCGCCATTCTCTACACCTCGGGCACCACCGGGCGCTCCAAGGGCGCCATGCTCTCCCACGACAACCTCTATTCGAACTCTCACAGCCTGGTCGACTACTGGCGCTTCACTGCGAAGGACGTGCTGATTCACGCCCTGCCGATCTTCCACACCCACGGCCTTTTCGTCGCCACCAACGTGACGCTTCTCGCCGGGGGGCGGATGATCTTCCTGTCGAAGTTCGATCCCGACCTGATCATGAAGGTGATGCCTGAGGCGACCGCGATGATGGGCGTCCCCACCTTCTACACCCGCCTGCTGCAGCATCCCGGCCTGACGAAGGAGGCGACCGCGCATATGCGCCTCTTCATCTCGGGATCGGCGCCGCTCCTGGCCGAAACCCATCGCGAATGGAGTGCCAAGACCGGGCACGCCATCCTCGAACGCTACGGCATGACCGAGACCAACATGAACACCTCCAACCCATATGACGGCGACCGCGTGCCGGGCACGGTGGGCTTCCCCTTGCCCGGCGTGGAGATTCGTGTCGCCGATCCGGAGACGGGCAAACTCCTCGGCACCGACGAGATCGGCATGATCGAGGTGAAGGGCAGGAACGTCTTCGGCGGCTATTGGCGCATGCCGGAGAAGACCAAGGCCGAATTCCGCCCCGACGGCTTCTTCATCACCGGTGATCTGGGGAAGATCGATGGCCGGGGCTATGTCCATATCGTCGGCCGCGGCAAGGACCTGATCATCACCGGTGGCTTCAACGTCTATCCGAAGGAAGTGGAGAGCGAACTCGACGCGCTGCCCGGCGTGGTCGAATCCGCCGTCATCGGTCTCGCCCACAAGGATTTCGGCGAGGGCGTCACCGCGGTGATCGTGCCCGAGAAGGGGGCGAAACTGGACGAGGCGGAGATCTTGAAGACCCTGGAAGCCCGCCTCGCCAAATTCAAGCTGCCCAAGCGCGTCCTCTTCATGGAAGACCTGCCGCGCAACACCATGGGCAAGGTTCAGAAGAACCTTCTGCGGGAGCAGTTCAAGGGCCTGTACGAGTAGGCGGCTCCCGCCCTCCCGGTGAAAGGAGGGCCGGCAGGGACTTTCTACCGGATGGAGATGCCGCCATCGATCCTGATGGTCTGGCCGGTGATGTGAGGAGGCGGCGTTCGAGCAGAGAAGAGCACCGTATCGGCAACTTCATTCGCCCGGCCGAAAGCCCGGCGTTGCGCGCCGTGCGCAATCCCTCGATTCTGCCTGTTCGACATTGGAGGCGTAGGTGCGCGGATCGGCGCGAGCGGCAATATTCATCCTGGTCCTGACAGCCATCCCCGCCGCGGCGGGCGAGACGAGGGTGCCCTGGCGCAGCCTCGGCTTCGGTGATTTCCAGGCTGATCCGCCGCCGCGCGAGCAGCGGCTCCGGGAAGACGGGTTGGTTCGCGCCACCGTCCTTCCCGCCATCGAACGCAACATCGCCTACCGCATCGCCGCCGACGGCGGCATCGACGTGACCGCGATGACCTTTGCCGCGCTGTTCGATCCGAAGCGCGCCTGGGCCGACCGGTTGGGCCTTGACCCCAAGGCGGAGGCGGCGCTGCTGCGTCACGAACAGGGACATCTCGACATCACCGAGGGAATCGTGCGCCAGATGACGGCGCGGACGCAGGAAATCCGCCGGCAGATCACCGCCGCCTTCGCCACCGATCCGGCGCTGCGGGGGGCGATGGCGGCCTTGTCGGGCCAGATCGGCGCTGCCGGGCCGGAGAGTTCGCGCCGGGAACTGGCGGCCCGCCGCGTGGCGCTGCTCGAGGAAGCCTCGCCCATCCTCACCGGCCTGTTTGCCCTGCACACCGAGCTACAAGACAGCTACGACGCCGAAACCCGGCACGGCCGCGACAGCGCGCGGCAGGCCGAGTGGGAGGAGGCGATCCGCGCTCGCCTGCTTCGCCATCCACCGGGGCCCCGCCCCGACTGATGACGCGACCCCGTTCGCCGGATAGCCTGCGGCCCGCGGGGTCATGACGGGGAGGAAACGACGTGGTTGCGACAGTGGCCGAGACGGCGCCGCCGGGTGCCTTCCTGCGCGGCGCCTCCTTCGCCGCCGGGGCGGCCGTCTGCTGGAGCATGGCGGGGGTGGTTGTCCGCCATCTCGACCTGAAGGATGTCGACGTCTCCTTCTGGCGCTCGGTCTTCATGTTCCTGGCGCTCCTCCCGGTATTGCTCTGGCAGCGCCGGGCGCTCATGACCGACCTCGCCTTGGGCTGGCGTAGCATGGTCTTCAGCGGCTTCCTGCTCGCCGTCACCTTCGTCGCCTTCATCGTGGCGCTCGGCCTCACCTCGGTTGCCAACGTGATGGTGGTGCTGGCCGCCAATCCCTTCATCACGGCGTTGTTCGCCCGCCTCGGCCTTGGCGAGAAGATTGCGCCCTTCACGCTCGCCGCCATGGGGTTGGCGGCCGCCGGCCTGATCCTGACCGTGGTCGATTCGGTGCAGCTCGGCCAGGCCGCCGGCATGCTGCTGGCCCTCCTGGTGCCGACCGCCTTCTCGCTCAACTCCATGTACATGCGGCGCAACCGGACGCTCAGCCAGCTTCCCACGCTCGCCTTCGCCGCCCTCTTCTCCGGCCTCCTGGTCTTGCCCTTCGCCGACTTCACCGCGCTCGCCGCCCGCCACCTGCCTTGGCTTCTGCTGCTCGGGCCGGTGCAGTTGCTGCTCGGTCTCTGGCTCTTCTCGCGGGCGCTGCGCCACGTCACCGCGGCCCAGGCGGCCCTCATCGGCGTGATCGAGATGGTGCTGGCGCCGTTCTGGGTCTGGCTGGCGCATGGCGAGGCGCCGGCGGCGCTGACGATGCTGGGCGGGGCCATCGTCATCGGCGCCGTGGTCGCGAATGGTCTCGTCCAGATGCGTCAGCATCAGTCGAGATAGACCTGCGCCCCCGGCAGCTTGGCACAGACCCCGCGCAATTTCAGCGCGCCTCGAACACCTTGAAGATGGCGGTGGCGGTCAACAGCAGCGTCTCGCCCGCGCTCGCTTCCGCGTCGAGGAAGGCGAGAGTCCTGGTCAATCGCCGCATCTCGGCCCGCCCAGTGATCCATTGTCCTATGGGCGCCCCCGCGACGAACTGGGTGGTCAGCGCGATGGTGGCGCAGGGTCGCCCCGTCGACGCGACAACCGCATGTCCCAGCAGCGTGTCGATGAAGGTGACGATGGCTGCGCCATGCAGCACGCCATTGGGGTTGCCGTGCCGGTCCCCGGCCAGGAAGCCGTATTCGAATCGTCCATCGGCTTCCTGCTTCCAGTAGAACGGACCCGAGAGGCCGATATAGCCCCCCGTCTCTCGAAAGGGTGTGAAACCCTCGGGCGCCTGCGGGTCGATGATTCTGTCCTCCCGGATCGTTTTCCCCCACCACGGCACGACAGTATGGTGGGCCCGTCCGGGGGCGAAGGAATTTGTCCTGGATCAAGGCATCGCCGCCCAGGCCCGCCAGGATGCCAGGCATGCGCTCTTCCTGGCTTCTCCAGCTCGACGCGCGGGTGCCGCGCTATACGAGCTATCCCACCGCCCCGCATTTTCATCCCGGGGTCACGCCCGCGACGCTCGAGACCTGGCTGGGACAGACCGACCTCGCCCGGCCGCTCTCGCTCTATGTGCATATCCCCTTCTGCCGGCGGCTGTGCTGGTACTGCGGCTGCAACACCACCATCGTGAAGACCGACCGGCCGGTGCAGGATCATGCCCGGCTGCTGATGGCCGAGATCGATCTCGTCGCCGACCGGCTGCCCGGCCGCGCGCGGCTCGGCAGCCTGCATTTCGGCGGCGGCTCGCCCGACATCCTGTCGGCCACCGACTTCGCGCGGATCATGGGCCGGATCGCCCACCGCTTCGACCTCACCGCCGACGCGGAGGTGGCGATAGAGCTCGATCCGCGCGGCCTCGACGAGGCGCGCGCGCGCGCCTATGCCGGCTGGGGCGTCAACCGGGCCAGTTTCGGGGTACAGGACTTCGACCCGGGCGTGCAGCGCGCCATCAATCGCATCCAACCCCTGGCCACCGTCGCGGCGGCGATGGACCGGCTACGACGCGTCGGCATCGCCGGCATCAACTTCGACCTGCTCTACGGCCTGCCGCGGCAGACGCCGGCCACCATCGCCGCCACCGCCGAGGCGACCGCAAGCCTCGCCCCGGACCGCGTCGCGCTCTTCGGCTACGCCCATGTGCCCTGGATGAAAAAGCACCAGAAGGCGTTGGAACGTTTCGTCCTGCCTGACGCGGCCGCCCGCGCCCGCCTCGCGGCAACGGCGCGGGAGGTGCTCGAGCATCACTACCTACCCATCGGAATCGATCATTTCGCGGGAGGGGGAGACAGCCTCGCCCGCGCCGCGGCCGAGGGTCGGCTCGCCCGCAATTTCCAGGGCTACACCACCGACGCCGCAGAGACGCTCCTCGCGGTCGGCCCGAGCGGCATAGCCGCCACCCGTGGCGGCTATGCCCAGAACCTGACCGAACTCGCGCCCTGGGCCGAGGCGGTGACGGCGGGCAGGCTGCCGGTCGCCCGGGGCATCGCGCTCCGGCCCGAGGACCGGCTGCGCCGCGCGGTGATCGAGCGGCTCATGTGCGATCTCGCCGTCGACCTCGAAGCGGTGGCGGCGGCGCATGGTGTCGCACCCACAGTATTCCTCCCCGATCTGGACGCCCTCGCGCCGCTCGCAGCCGAAGGCATGGTTCGGACCGAGGGCTGGCGGGTCGAGGTGCCGCCGGAAGCCCGGATCGCGGCACGCAGCGTCGCCGCCCGGTTCGACGCCTATCTCGGCGCCGGCCAGGCCCGTCACGCCATGGCGGTATAGGCGACGGGCGGCAGACGCGGGCGCCGGGAAAATCCACTCTGCCCTGCGGTTCACGGAACCATGAGTTGCATCCGTCCGCTGGCGGGGAAATCCCGCACCTCAAGTCGGGCAACGCAGCGGTTCCTGATGCCATATTCACGATGGGATGACGCTCGCGATGCATCTTCAAGCTTGGCGATGACACGTGGAGGGGCATCCGATGCGGAGAATGCGGCAGACGGTGGCGCTCGGATTCCTATCGGGCGGACTCGCCGGGGCGGGTTCGGCCCTGCTCCTCTTCTGGCCCGATGGACTGGTGACCGGCCTGCCCACCGGCCTGTTCCTGGCGGCCATCGCGGCGGCGGTGCCGCTCATCCTCATGCGGCGGCAATCCCGCCGGCCAAGGAGCGGCATCCTCGGCCAGTCCCAGGGCCGGCGCTGACCGGCGGGCGGCTCAGATCTCCGTATCGCCGGCCAGCAGGCGCTGGGCGATGGTGCGGGCCAGGATCTCGTTGGTCCCGTCGGCGATGTTGATGATGCGTACGTCCTGCCAGGCCTGGGCGAGGCCCACCTCGTTGGTCAGTCCCATGCCGCCATGCACCTGGATCGCCCGGTCGATTGCCTTGAGCGCCACCTGAACCGAATAGGCCTTCGCCATGCTCAGTTCCTTGACCGCGCGTTCGCCGCGGTCGAGCAGCGTCGCCGCGTTGAGACCCAGGAGGTGCGCCGCGTGCAGTTCCGTGGCGGATTGCGCCAACGGAAAGCTGACACCCTGATAGTCGGAAATCTTGTGGCCGAAAGCCTCACGCTGCTTGGCATAGTCGAGCGCCTTCTCGAGCGCCCAGCGCCCCTGGCCCACCGAACGGGCCGAGTTGTAGACGCGGCCCAGCGACACGCCCAGCAGCGCCACCTTGAAGCCGTCGTCCAGCGTGCCGACCAGCTGCCAGGGCTCCACCTCCAGGTCCTCCAGCACGATGGCGCCTTCGTGCCCGCCGACATGGCCGAAAAGCTTCACGACGCTTTCCACCGTGAAGCCCTTCGCCGATGTCGGTACCAGGAAGCCGGAGATGCCGCCCTGCTTCCTCGCCGCCTTGTCGGGATCGGTAACGGCGAAGACGATGCACCAGTCGGCGGTCGGCGCGTTGGTGGTCCACAACTTCCGGCCCGTGATCCTCCAGCCGGAATTGGTCTTCACCGCGCGGGTCTTGATCATGGTGGCATCCGAACCGGCGCCGGGTTCGGAGAGGCCGAAGCACATCGACTTCGCCCCGCTGACCAGACCCTCCAGGATCTCGTCCTGCGCCCGCTCGCTCACCTGCGTCAGCACCGGGCTCGGCCCGAAGGCCCAATGCGATATTACCCAGGGCGCCAGCACCGAATGCCCGCCGCAGAGGTGATAGATCGCCTCCCAGGCGGCGTAGTAGGCGAGATGGCCGAGGCCGCCGCCCCCGATCGCCGGCGGCGCGCACATGGCATAGAAGCCGGCCTCCGCCGAGGCCATGCGCACCTCGCGGATCAGCTCAACCGCAGCCGGCACATAGGCGCCGTCCTCGCCGTACAGCCTGCGGCCGTCGGACAGGAGGTCGTGATGCTTCTCCTGGCGCGGCAGCACTTCGCGCCGCACGAAGCCCAGCACCCCTTCGCGCGCCACGCGCACATCCTCCGGCAGATCGAAGCCGATCGCGCTCATGCGTTTCCTCCACTCTTCTTGCTTCTTGAAGGGACTTTACGCCGATTGACGGCCCCTTGGTCCAGTCCTAGCGTTTGTTGTGGGGAGCAACGGTTTGGGGAAGCGCAAAATGAACGATCCGATCGGCTATCGGCGTGAAGTGGCGGGCAGCCAGCCGCCACTCCTTTTTTCCGGCTACGGCTCCACCGTGAAGCGCGCGCCCGCCGCGGCGCCGCTGCGCATTCCACACACGCTGTCGGAAGTGACCGGTCCCCTGGTCGGCTTCGAGGTGCCGCCGAATGCCGACCTGACGAAGCAGCACAAGGCAGCCCCGCTCGGCGAGCGGATCGTGGTCTCCGGACGCGTGCTGGACGAGGATGGCCGGCCGGTGGCGAACACGGTGGTCGAACTCTGGCAGTGCAACGCCGCCGGGCGCTACCTGCACGCGCTCGACCAGCACGACGCCCCCCTGGACCCCAATTTCTCCGGCGCCGGCCAGTGCGTGACCGACGAGAAAGGCGAATACCGCTTCGTCACCGTCAAGCCCGGCGCCTATCCCTGGCGGAACCACTACAACGGCTGGCGGCCTGCACATATCCACTTCTCCCTCTTCGGGCCTTCCTTCGTGACCCGCCTGGTGACGCAGATGTACTGGCCGGGCGACCCTCTCCTCGACCTCGACCCGATCTTCAACTCGGTGCCCGATCCGGCCGGCCGGCAGAGCATGGTCTGCGCCTTCGACCTCGAGACCACCGTGCCGGAACACGCCCTCGGCTGGCGCTGGGACATCGTGCTCCGCGGGCGCAACGCCACGGCGATGGAGAGCTGAGCATGGCCCGCTTGCCCACCGCTTCGCAGACCGTCGGCCCCTATTTCTCCATCGGGCTCGACTGGCTCAACACCACGGCGCTCGCATCGGAAGCGACGCAGGGCACCCGCATCACCGTCGAAGGCCGGATCACCGATGGCGACGGCGCCCCGGTGCCCGATGCGGTTGTCGAGATCTGGCAGGCCGACGCCAATGGCCGCTACGCCCATCCGGAGGACAAGCAGGAAAAGCCGCGCGACGAGAACTTCCGGGGCTTCGGCCGCTGTCCGACCGACAAGGACGGCGTCTTCCGCTTCCAGACGGTGAAGCCGGGTACCGTTCCCGGCCCCGGCAACACGCTGCAGGCGCCGCACATCCTGGTCTCGATCGGCATGCGCGGCCTCTTGAAGCGCGTGGTCTCGCGCATCTATTTCGAGGACGAGGCGGCGAATGCCGACGACCCGATCCTGAACCTGGTGGAAGACGCGGGCCGGCGAAAGACCCTGATCGCCAGGCGCCACGGCGACACCTATCGTTGGGACGTCAAGCTGCAGGGGGCGGGCGAGACCGTGTTCTTCGACGTCTGATCGGGGCGATGGCCTGCTCGGCCCACTCTTCGGCGCGCCGGCCACCGATGCGCTGTTCGACGATCGTGCGCGCCTGCAGGGCATGCTCGATTTCGAGGCGGCCCTCGCCCAGGCGGAGGCCGAGACCGGCCTGATCCCCAAGGCCGCGGCCGGCCCGATCGCGGCCTGCTGCCGGGCCGACTTCCTCGACCTCGCCGCGCTGGCTGAGAGCGCGGTGAAGGCCGGCAACCTCGCCATCCCGATGGTGAAGCAGCTCACCGCGCTGGTGGCGAAGGGCGATGCCGACGCCGCCCGCTTCGTCCACTGGGGCGCCACCAGCCAGGATGCCATCGACACCGGCATGGTGCTGCAGCTTCGCGCCTTCCTCCATGCCCTCGACACCGATCTCGGTGCGCTGTGCGCGGCACTGGCGGCGCTGGTGGAAGCGCATCGCCATACGCCGATGGTGGGCCGGACCTGGTTGCAGCAGGCGCTCCCCATCACCTTCGGCCTGAAGGCGGCGGGCTGGCTGGACGCGGTGGAGCGGAACCGCGAGCGCCTGCGCGCCGCCCGGCCCCGCCTCCTGACGCTTCAGTTCGGCGGCGCCGCCGGCACGCTGGCGGCGCTCGGCGACGGGGGGATGGCGGTTTCCCTGGCCCTCGCGGCCCGGCTTGATCTCGCACTGCCCGCCATTCCCTGGCATGGGCATCGCGATCGCATCGCCGAGGCGGGCGCGGCGCTCGGCCTCCTGATCGGCACCCTCGGCAAGATCGCCTCGGACGTGGCGCTCTGCATGCAGACCGAGGTGGGCGAGCTGATGGAGCCGGCCGGCGAGGGGCGGGGCGGCTCCTCCACCATGCCGCACAAGCGCAATCCGGTCGCCTCGGCCGCCGTGCTCGCCGCCGCCGCCCGGGCACCCGGCCTCGTCGCCACGCTGCTGTCGGCCATGCCCCAGCAGCACGAGCGCGGCCTCGGCAACTGGCACGCCGAATGGATCGCGCTGCCCGAACTCTGCCGGCTCGCCGGCGGCGCCGTCCATTGGACCGTGGACACGGTGAAGGGCCTGGAAGTGCACGGTGATCGCATGGCCCGCAACCTCGAGGCGACGGGGGGGCTGATCCTGGCCGAAGCGGTGCAGATGGCGCTCGCAGGCAAGCTCGGACGCCTCGCCGCGCACGACCTGGTGGAAGCGGCCTGCCGCCGCGCGACCGCGGAAAACCGCCACTTGCGCGATGTGCTGCGCGAAGCAGCCGAGGTGACGGCGGTGCTGACGGCCGCCGAGATCGACTGCCTGCTTGATCCCAGAGGCTATCTCGGGCTAACCCAGGACTTCATCGACCGCGTCCTGCGCACCCCCTGAAGGAAGCCTATGTCGTTTTCCCTACGCGACGCCCGCACCGTCGCGGCGATCCTCGCCGACGCCGCGCGGGCCGAGATTCTGCCGCGCTTCCGCAACCTCGCCGACGGGGCGGTGCGGCAGAAGAGCTCGGCCATCGACCTCGTCACCGATGCCGACGAGGCGGCCGAGCGGCAGATCGCCGCCGAGCTGCTGCGGGCCTTCCCGGGTTCTGTCGTGATCGGCGAGGAGGCCGCCTCGCAGGATCCCGCCATGCTCGACCGGCTGGGCGACGCCGACCTCGCCTTCATCGTCGACCCGGTCGACGGCACCAAGAACTTCGCCTCCGGCCTCACCCTCTTCGCCGTCATGGCGGCGGTGACGGTGCGCGGCGAGGTGGTGGGCGGCGTGATCCACGACCCGGTCGGCCGCGACTGGGCCATGGCGATCCGCGGCGAAGGCGCCTTCATCGAGCGCGAGGACGGTCGCCGGACCGACCTCAGCGTCGCCGCGCCCGTTCCGCTCAGCCAGATGGAGGGCATCATCGGCACCACCTACCTGCCGGAGCCGTTGCGCGGCACCGTCTGCGGCAACATGCCCCGGCTGGCGAGCAACGCCTATTACCGCTGCGCCGCGCATGAGTACCGCATGGCGGCGGGTGGGCATTGCCACATCCTCCTCTACAACAAGCTGATGCCCTGGGATCACGCGGCCGGCTGGCTGCTGCATCGCGAGGCGGGCGGCCACGCGGCGCATTTCGACGGCCGGCCCTATCGCCCGACGCAGCGGACCGGCGGGCTCATCTGCGCGCCCAATGCCGAGAGCTGGGAAGTGGCGCGCGCCGGCCTGCTCGAGCGTTAGCGCGCCTGGCGCGGCAGCGACAGCGCAACCAGGATGCCGAGGAGGTTGCCCGCGCCCGCCACCAGCACCGCGGTCTGATAGCCGCCGGTGAGATCGAACAGCCGTCCCGCCAGCACCGGCAGGGTGAGCGCCGCGACGCACCAGCCGATATAGAGGCGGCTCGCGATTCGGCCATAGACGGCGGCGCTCCAATAGGCCACCACGGCAGCCGCGGTCGAGCCGGAGATGATGCCATAGCCCATGCCGATCATGGTGAGGCTGACGCTGGCGACGATCGGGCCGGGCCAGAGCGTGAGCGCGATGTCGCCCAGAAGCGCCAGGACATGCGCGCCGGCCATGATCGTGGGAATCGAGAAGCGGTCGGTCAGCCAGCCGCCGATCAGACGGGCGGCGGCGATGAAGCCGGCAATGTAGGTGGTGGCGATCAGCGCCAGCGTCGAGGCGCCGCCATAGGCGGCGATGATGCCGGCCGCCTGGCTGAGCACGGTGAGGCCGGCGGCGGCGGCGAGGAAGAAGACGGCGAGGAGCTTCCAGAACACCGGCCAGCGCGGATCGACCGGCGGTGGTGCCGTGCCCGCCGGCGGCGCGAGGCGCAAGCCGGCGTGACGAGCCAGAAGGATGGTGACGAGGCCGGTCACCGCGATCGTTGCGGCGAGGCCGGCGAGGGTTTCCCTGAGCCCGAAGGCGAAGACGCCCCATCCGAACAGCGGGGCCGCGATCATCGCCCCGGCCGGATAGAGGCTGACGATATAGCCGTTCACCAGGCCCTTGTGGCTTGTCAGCATCAGGTTCAGGCCCTGCTGCACCAGGATATAGGCGACCCCACCGCCCAGCCCGAACAGGATGCCGTAGCCCAATGCGAGTTGGGCCAGCCCGTCGGTGGTGGCGGCGAGCAGCACGCCGCCGGTGCCGGCGATGGCGCAGCCGAGCAGCAGCACGCTCGCCGAGGCATGGCCGAACAGATAGGGCGCCAGCAGCATGCCGGCGGTGAAGAAGACGGAAGCGAGCCCGAAGACGAAGGAGAGCTCGGCCCGGCTGGCGCCGAGCATCGCCTCCAGCGGCTTCAGGAACACGCTGAAGGCGTAGAGCGAGCCGAAGGGCAGGTTGACGGCCGTCGCCGCCGCGATCGCCGCCCAAACCCGCCCGCGCCCGGCGGGTGGGCTCACTTGACGGAGGAGAAGCTGGTCGGCGCCAGAATCTGGTTGGTGAAGTGGGTGAGGATCGGCCCGTCCTTTTCCGATTCGGCCCGCGCCTTCTGCCATTCGGGATCGGCGGCGAAAGCCGCCCATTTCTTGTCGCGATCGGCGAGCGAATCCCAGGCGAGGAGATAGTAGAGGTCGTGATTCGATCCGCCGATCGCCACGGTCCAGAAGCCCGCCTGCTTGATGCCGTGCTTCTCCCAGATCTTCAGCGTGGCGTTCTCGAAGCGCTTCAGGAGTGCGGGCAGCCTGCCCGGCAGGCAGTGGTAGATACGCAGTTCGTAGATCACGGCTTTGTTTCCTCCGACTTTCTGGTGCGACTATAGCCTCCCCGGCATGGAGGTGCGCAATGGCTGATCGGCTGGTCGTCTGCTTCGACGGAACCTGGAACAAGCCCGATGACACCGCCGACCCGGAGGCGCGGGTCGAGACCAACGTGCGGCGGCTGTTCGAGGCGGTATCGGCGGAGGCGCCGGGCGGCGCGGCGCAGTGGCCCTGGTACGACCGCGGCGTCGGTACGCGCTGGTACGATCGCATCCGCGGCGGGGTGTTCGGCTTCGGCCTGGACGAGAACATCAAGCAGGGATACGAGTTCCTGGTGAACTCCTATGAAGCCGGCGACGAGATCTTCGTCTTCGGCTTCAGCCGCGGCGCCTATACCGCGCGCAGCCTGGTCGGGCTGATCCGCAATGCCGGCCTGGTCAACGACCCGTCCGACATCGAGGCCGCATACAGCCTGTACCGCAACCGCGACCGGTCGGCGGATACCGCGAAGGCACTGAAGTTCCGCGCCGAGCGATCGCTGGCGCAGACGCCCGGCATCAAGTTCCTGGGGGTCTGGGACACGGTCGGCGCCCTCGGCATCCCGCTGTCGGCCTTCCACTTCCTCAATCGGCTGGAATACGGA
This sequence comes from bacterium, assembly GCA_022844005.1. Taxonomy (GTDB): domain Bacteria; phylum Pseudomonadota; class Alphaproteobacteria; order Ferrovibrionales; family Ferrovibrionaceae; genus Desertibaculum. The sequence continues at coordinate 32,412 of JALHMN010000025.1, forward strand.
TTCCACGACACCGAACTGTCGGGTCTGGTCGAGCACGCCTATCACGCGGTGGCGATCGACGAGCACCGGGTCGACTACCAGGCCACCTTGTGGTCGCCGATCGCGAAGCCCGGCCAGAGCGTCGAACAGCGCTGGTTCCCCGGCGCGCATGCCGATATCGGCGGCGGCTACCGCTCGCGCAAGGTGAGCGATCTGGCGCTCGGCTGGATGATGGACAGCGCCGCCGCCTGCGGCCTCGGCCTCGATCCCGCCAGGCGGCCGAAGGTCGGCAACGCCAACTACAAGGATGCGCTGAACGATTCCTACAAGGCCTTCCTCGGCGGCCTCTACGCCAAGACGCATCCCCGCCACCTGCGGCCCATCGACGTCACCGCCGGCAGCACGCAGATCCTGGACCAGCAGGGCATCGACAAGCGGAGTGCGCTGACCGGCTATGCCTTACGCAATCCGGTCACACGTTAGGCTTCCTCAGCACCACGGTGCTCCAGTGGACCCCGGCCCGGCCGAGCATGTCCTTGCGGCCGAGGACGGCGGGGCGGTCGCCATGGTGCAGGACGCCGAGACCCGACCGGGCGCCGAGTGCGATCGTCTCCGCCGCCGAGACGTCGAACATGCGCCGCCCCGCCGGCACCGGGCCGTGGCGGAGCGTGAGCACGGCGACGCCGCCGGGTGACATCAGCGCCGCGACGGCCGGCATGGCGCGTTCGCGTTCGCCGGCATCCAGATGCATCCAGACCGCGCTCAGCAGCACGAGGTCGAAGCGCTCGGCCCGCCCGCGCAGGACGGCGAGTTCCGGCAGGCCGTCATTGACCCATTCGAAGCCGGAGGGATGCAGCCGCAGCCCTTCCGCCCGCATCTCCGCCGTCGGCTCGACAGCGACGACGCGATGCCCGAGGGCGGCGAGCGCCGCCGCGTCGCGGCCCGTACCGGCGCCGATATCGACCACCCGCGCGGGCGCCGCGGGGAAGAGATGCAGGATGGCGCCGTGCACGTCGGCGAGCGTGATGCTCTCGTAGTGGATCGCGAGCCGCGCCGCCTCCTCGGCATAGCCCGCGTTGCTGGCGAGCTCGCTCATGCCGCCCGCGCGCCGGGCCGATCCACGGCGGTGAAGAAGGCATCCGCGTGGCAGTGCTCGCCGTCGAGGCCGAGGTCCAGCAGAACCGCCCTGCAGGTTTCGACCATTGCCGGCGGGCCGGCGAGATAGGCCTTGGCGCCGTCGAGCGCCGTGAAATCCTCGGCCAGCACCTGCGCGAGGGGGCCGGTGCGTCGGCCGGTCGGGGCGGTGGGCTGCGACAGCACGATCGCGATCTTCAGATTCGGATGCCGGGCCGCGAGGGTGGCCAGGCGGTCCTCGAGATAGACGTCGTGCTCGTCGCGGACACCGAGATAGAGATGGATCGGCTGCGTCCGCCCGAGCGAAAGTGCGCGCTCGACGATGCAGAGAATTGGTGCGAGGCCGGAACCGCCGGCGAGCGCCAGGATCGGTCCGCGATGCGCCTCGCGCAGGAAGGAGATGCCGTGCGGCCCGGAAACCGCGACGCGATCGCCGACCGCGAGCAGGCCGTTGCCGATGAGGGCGGAAACGGTGCCACCGGGGACGACGCGCAGGTGGAACTCGAGAAGCTCCGCGCCCGGCTGGTTCGCCATGGAAAAGTCGCGGGCAGGCAGTCCTTCGAAGCCGAGCCGGGCATATTGCCCGGCGGAAAAGAAGAAGGGCGCGCCCTGCCCGAGCCGCAGGCGCAGGAGGCGGATGTCGTGGGTCAAGGGCTCCAGCGCATCGACCCGGGTGGTCAGGTTGCGCTGCGGATGCGCCGCCACCTCGTCGGCCGCCAGCCAGGCGATCCGGCAATCTTCCTTCGGCGTGGCCCGGCAGGCCAGGATCCGCCCGGCGGCGCGTTCTTCATCCGTCAGCGCGGATTCGGAATAGGCATCCAGCTCGACCTCGCCTTCCAGCAGAAGCGACTTGCAGGCGCCGCAATTGCCCGACTGGCAGCCGCAGGGGAAGTCGTGGCCGGCGGCGAAAGCCGCATCGAGGATGCTCTGCCCCTCCTCGACCAGGAGCGGGCTTTCGATCTGACGGACACCGACACGATAGCGCACCAACCCCATCCTCACGCAGGGACAACTCCGGCAATCATGACGCCGGCATGCGGGGAATCAAAATCGGGAAGGGTGACGAAGGCGGGAGTCAAAAAGAGCCCCCGGCGGGTTTCAGGGCCGGGGGCGAAGCCGCTCGAAGAGCGGGGGACACGGCCGAGGCAGGGGGAAGTGCCTTCAAGCCGCGGCGGCCGACCATCGCACCAAGGGGGGAAGTGCGCCGCGAGATCGCGGGATCGACCACTGAGAGTTACATGGTGCTCCCGGGCGCCGCCTGCAAGGGCGCGGGATGACATCCCCGTGAGACCCCGGACCACAAGGCCGGACGAGTCGTTGCCGGAACGTCCCGGCGCCGCATCAACATCTTGGGGGTGCTCGGGCCGCCTCGCCGCCCGCCGGCCTTCAGGAGCGGTAGATATGGCCCGGAGCGCGCCGGGATCGCGCTGTATCGGGCCATCATACCAAGCCGGCCGAGTCGTTGCCGGAACGTCCTGCGTTCCGGTCCATATGTTGTGCGCGGACATTTTTGTCCGCTTCCACGTCAGCGGGCCCGGCGGACAAATCCGGCCGCTTGCCTGCGCTTCGACAGGGGGCGATTGCAGGAAGCGAACCCGATTCCAAGGTAAGCGATTGATCAATCGTGGATATTCCGACCCGCAGCTTTCCCGGCAGGCCGGCAGAGGTCGTGCCGGACAATTCTGTCCGCCGTGGGGGGCGGCGACCGGGCCGGGCCAAGAAGCCGCGCTGCTGCGAGCCATACAGTTCTGTCCGGACAGAACTGGCCACTTTGGCGGGCGGTCATTCCTGGCCGAGCCGGGCCGCCGGGTCTCCCGACGTGACCGCGCTTGCCGGCAGCGAGCCAAGAATTTCGATAACATATTCATATAAAACAGTTATTTAGACAATGGCCGGCGCTGTCCGCAGCCAAAGTCAGCCAATTCGAGCCAATTCGAGCCAGGAAGAGGGCATTCTCGACCCGCCGGCGCCAGGTTGGCGCCGATGTTGACCCATTCCGGCCAGGTGTTTTACATCACAGCCGGACGGGCGACCCTCCTCGCGCAAGCCAGCGGCGGCCAATTCCGTCCGGCGGCGGCACAGGTGCATGATTAACGATGGTCAGGAGCAAGAGCCATGGCGGCTCATTTTTGCTCTAGATGGCGATCGTGGCGCGCATGTTCAAGATCATCCCTCAAAAAGACAATATCGACCAAGGCCCATGAGCCGGGCGATAGGCTGCCCAAGGACTGCGACCCTGGCCGCCCTTCGAACCGTCTTCGCCGAATAGCCGCGCTGGACGCCGCCTCGCCCCAACCTATAATCCGCCGCTTTCCGCGAAGGGAACGTCATGGCAGAGGCGCCGCCGCTGGTCGGCATCATCATGGGCAGCCAGTCCGACTGGGCGACGATGAAACATGCGTCCGAGGTGCTGACGACCCTGCACGTCCCGCATGAGACCCGTATCGTCTCCGCCCACCGCACGCCCGAACGCCTGTTCGACTATGCGAAATCGGCCGCCGGACGGGGCCTGAAGGTGATCGTGGCCGGGGCCGGCGGGGCCGCGCACCTGCCCGGCATGGCGGCGTCCATGACCTGGCTGCCGGTCCTGGGCGTGCCGGTGGAGAGCAAGGCGCTGAAGGGCATGGACAGCCTGTTGTCGATCGTGCAGATGCCGGGTGGCGTACCGGTCGGCACGCTGGCGATCGGCGAGCCGGGGGCCCGCAACGCCGGCCTGCTGGCGGCACAGATCCTAGCCACGTCCGATGCGCAACTGGCGCATCGCATCGAGGCATACCGCAGGCGGCAGACCGAATCGGTCGCCGAGGTGCCCACGTGAGCCTGGGCAAGTCCGCGGTCATCCCACCCGGCAGTACCATCGGCATCCTGGGCGGCGGCCAGCTGGGCCGCATGCTGGCACTGGCCGCGGCGCCGCTCGGCTACAAGGTGCATGTCTTCTGCCCCGATGCCGAGGCCCCGGCGGCCGACGTCTCGGCCCGCTGGACCAGGGCCGCCTATGAGGAGGAGGCGGCGCTGGACGCCTTCGCCGCCGCCATCGACGTGGCGACGGTGGAATTCGAGAACGTGCCGGCGGCGGTACTGGAGCGGATCGCGCGGACGAAACCGACCCGCCCCTCGGCGGCCGTGCTGGCGGTGACCCAGGACCGCCTGGGCGAGAAGGAGTTGGCGAACCGGCTCGGCATCGCCACCGCGCCCTTCGCCGCCATCGCTTCGGAACACGAGGCGCGCGAAGCGGCGCGGCATCTGCACGGGCGCGGCGTGCTGAAGACCCGGCGGATGGGATACGACGGCAAGGGCCAGGTCGGCATTCCACAGATCGGGCCGGAGACCCTGACCGCCGCCTGGGAACAGCTGGGGCGCGCGCCCTGCATCCTGGAAGGTTTCGTCGACTTCGTCTTCGAAGCCTCCGTTCTGGTGGCGCGCAGTCCCGACGGGCACATGACGAGCTATGCCCCGATCGAGAACCGGCATGCCGACCACATCCTGGCCGAGAGCCTGTGGCCGGCGGTCCTGCCGGCCGAGGCGAGCGAGAAAGCGGAAGCCATAGCGCGCGCGATGGCGCAGGCACTGGACTATGTGGGGCTGATGGCGGTGGAGATGTTCGTCACCGCCGATCACCGCGTGCTGGTGAACGAGATCGCGCCGCGCGTCCACAATTCCGGCCATCTCACCATCGAGGCGGCGATCACGTCCCAGTTCGAGCAGCACATCCGCGCGATCTGCGGGCTGCCACTGGGCTCGGTCGAGCGGCTGGCCGACGCGGTGATGGTCAACCTGCTGGGCGAGGCGGCGCATGACTGGCCGAAGCTGCTGGCGGACCCGACCGCGCATCTGCACCTCTACGGCAAGAGCGAAGCCCGGGCCGGGCGCAAGATGGGGCATGTGACCCGCCTCCACCCGAAGGGAAGCATCGCGTGATCGGAAACCAGCGCCACCTGTTCGAGATCCCGGACGACGTCGCCTATTTCAACTGTGCCTATATGGGGCCGCTGCCGAAGGCTTCGCGGGAAGCCGGCGAGCGCGGCACGGCGGTGAAGGCGCAGCCCTGGCTGCTGACACCGAATGACTTCTTCACGGATGGCGAGACCGCCCGCGGGCTGTTCGCCGGGCTGATCGGCGCCAGGGGCGAGGACATCGCCATCGTCCCGGCGGCGAGCTATGGCATCGCCGTCGCCGCGGCCAATATTCCCGTCCCGAAGGGCAAGCGCGCGCTGATCCTGGCCGACCAGTTCCCCTCCAACGTCTATGCCTGGCGCGAGCGGGCGGCAGAGGACGGGGGCGAGGTGGTGACGGTGGCCCGGCCGGCCGACGA